>NZ_JAARMB010000017.1:0-140543 GCF_012985615.1 Pseudomonas sp. WS 5412 | reverse complement strand
GCTTTCGACCGAGAGGATCGAAACGTTAATAGAGCCAAACAACACTGCTCTACCAACTCCTTCTGGGCTTCGATGAACTGAAGCAACTCGCTGTCGAATTCTGCGTAACTCTTTGTTTACCAAGGAGCTTTCCGTTTCGACTGCGCCGGAAGTGGGGCGAATTATAGACTTCCAGAATCTGCCGTCAACCCTTAATTTTGCTTTTCTATCAATTAGTTACGATCGTTTAAAAAACAACCAACCTTTCTATATAGAAACCCCCTCTATATAGAAGAAACACCTCAAATGACCCCCGCCTCCTTTAAAGCCGCCACATGGGCCGCCCCCAATCCCAGCACCTGGCTTAGCACCTGAGCCGTATGTTCGCCCAGCAGAGGCGGCGCACTGCGATACTCCACCGGCGTCTTGGACAGCCGCATAGGGCTCCCCACCTGCGGCACCTTGCCTGCCAGCGGATGCGGCAACTCTATAGCCAACCCGCGCGCCTGCACTTGAGGATCGGCAAACACCTGCGCCAGATCATTGATCGGCCCACAGGGCACACCGACCTGCTCCAGCTGGCTCACCCACTCGGCGGTGGTCTTGAACACTGTGGCCTGGCGAATCAACGGAATGAGCACCGCCCGATTGGCCACCCGCAGCTTATTAGTAGCAAACCGCGGATCATCGGCCCACTGTGGCTGCCCGGCAACCTGGGCAAACTTGCGAAACTGACTGTCGTTACCCACGGTCAGGATGAAATCGCCGTCAGCGGTGGGAAAGTCCTGATACGGCACGATATTCGGATGTGCATTGCCCAGCCGCTTGGGCGATACACCCGTCGTCAGGTAATTCATCGCCTGATTAGCCAGGCAAGCCACCTGGACATCCAGCAACGCCATATCAATATGCTGGCCGCCACCATCATGGTCGCGGTGCGCCAACGCCGCCAGAATCGCCACCGTAGAGTAGAGCCCGGTCAAAATGTCGGTCAGTGCCACACCCACCTTGACCGGACCTTCGCCCTCATCACCCTCGGGACGCCCCGTCAGACTCATCAGCCCGCCCAACCCCTGGATCATAAAGTCATAGCCCGCGCGCGCCGCATACGGCCCGGTCTGGCCAAACCCTGTGATAGAGCAGTAGATCAGCTCCGGGTTGAGCTCCTTGAGCGACTCATAGTCCAGGCCATACGCCGCCAAACCGCCAACCTTGAAATTCTCGATCAAGATATCCGACTTCGCCGCGAGGTCCCGAACCAGCTTCTGCCCCTCCGGTCGGGTGAAGTCGATAGTCACCGACTCCTTATTACGGTTGGCCGATAAGTAGTAGGACGCCTCAGTGGTGTTCTCACCATAAGCATCCTTAAGGAACGGCGGCCCCCAGGCGCGCGTATCGTCGCCACTGCCAGGTCGCTCGACCTTGATCACCTCGGCCCCGAGATCCGCAAGAATCTGCCCGGCCCAGGGCCCTGCCAGCACCCGTGACAAATCCAGTACCCGCAGATGCGATAGCGCGCCCATGGTCACACTCCTATTAATAGAACGCCTGGATACCAGTCTGTGCACGTCCAAGGATCAGCGCATGGACGTCATGCGTGCCTTCGTAGGTATTCACCACTTCCAGGTTGACCAGGTGCCGGGCGATCCCGAACTCATCGGAGATACCGTTGCCACCCAGCATGTCACGAGCCATACGGGCGATATCCAGGGATTTGCCGCAGGAGTTACGCTTCATGATCGAAGTGATCTCCACCGCCGCCGTTCCTTCATCCTTCATCCGCCCCAGACGCAGGCAACCCTGCAGGGCGAGAGTGATCTCGGTCTGCATATCGGCGAGCTTTTTCTGGATCAATTGTGTGGCAGCCAATGGACGCCCGAACTGCTGGCGATCAAGGGTGTACTGGCGCGCCGTGTGCCAGCAGAACTCCGCTGCCCCCAACGCGCCCCAGGAGATGCCGTAGCGCGCCGAGTTCAAGCAGGTGAACGGCCCTTTCAAGCCGCGCACATCGGGGAAGATGTTTTCTTCGGGAACGAACACGTTATCCATGACGATTTCGCCGGTGATCGAAGCGCGCAGGCCGACCTTGCCGTGAATCGCCGGGGCACTCAGGCCTTTCCAGCCCTTCTCCAGGACAAAACCACGGATATCGCCGGCGTCGTCCTTGCCCCAGACCACAAACACATCGGCAATCGGGCTGTTGGTGATCCACATCTTGCTGCCGGTAAGGCTGTAGCCGCCATCCACCTTGCGCGCACGGGTAATCATCGCGCCCGGGTCCGAACCGTGGTTGGGCTCGGTCAGGCCGAAACAACCAATCCACTCACCCGAGGCCAGCTTGGGCAGATACTTCTGTTTTTGCGCCTCAGTACCGAACTCATTGATCGGCACCATGACGAGGGACGACTGCACGCTCATCATCGAGCGGTAGCCGGAGTCGACACGCTCCACTTCACGGGCAATCAAGCCGTAGCTGACGTAGTTCAAGCCACTGCCACCGTACTGCTCGGGGATCATCGCGCCGAGCAGGCCGGTCTCGCCCATTTCACGGAAAATTGCAGGATCGGTCTTTTCATGACGGAAGGCTTCCAGCACACGCGGCGCCAGCTTGTCCTGGGCAAATTGCTCAGCGCTGTCGCGCACCATGCGCTCTTCTTCTGTGAGCTGTTGATCCAGCAGCAGTGGATCGATCCAGTTGAAGCTTGCCTTACCGCCCATGAGTGAGTCCTCGCGAAGTAAATCAAAAGTCGTGCATGGAGCCTAGGCCGGACAGGCGAGGAGGGCAAACGAGGTTTTTGCATAGGCTTGTGCTAATTTCTCACTTCGTAATGATCGAAAAGGGCAAAACTGCTCTTTATTAGTGAGGCGACGGTACATGCGCAGGAAGATCCCCAGCACCACGGCCCTGGTCAGTTTTGAAGCGGCAGCCCGCCACGAGAGCTTTACCAAGGCCGCGCAGGAGCTATCCATTACCCAAGGCGCAATCTGCCGACAGATCGCCAGCCTCGAGGAGTTTTTGAGTGTCGAACTGTTTCGACGCTCGCGACGTGGTGTAAAGCTCACGGAAGCCGGGCTTTCCTATAGCCGGCGGGTCGCGACGCAACTAGATGCCGTGGAGCGCGACACTCTCTCAGTGATGGGCCAGCAGGGCGCCAATGTCATCGAGCTGGCAGTAGTGCCCACGTTCGGCACGCAGTGGCTGATCCCGCGCCTCAAGGACTTCCAGCAACAACACCCCGAAGTCACGGTGAACCTGACCAACCGCACTCGCCCATTCCTGTTTGCCGATACGCAATTCGATGCCGCGGTCTATTTCGGCGATGCCGACTGGTCCGGGACCGAATCCCACCGACTGATGGGCGAAAACCCGGTTCCCGTTTGTAGCCCGCGATTGCTGGAGAACCGCTCGCACTTCAGCGCAGAGGAAATCGCCGAACTGCCGCTGCTACAGCAAACCACAAGGCCCTACGCCTGGCGCCAGTGGTTCAATGCCCAGCAACTGAATATCCCCCGGGACATGACAGGCCCGCGTTACGAACTATTCTCCATGCTGTCCCAGGCGGCCATGCATGACATGGGCATTGCGCTGATCCCACCGTTCCTTATTCAACGCGAACTGGGCGAGAAACAGTTGGTGATCGCCAACCCGCAGGCGCTGACCAGCAGCAAGGCTTATTACTTGATGATTCCCGAGAGAAAGGTCGAATCCGCGTCGCTGCGCGCCTTCCGAGACTGGCTGGTTGATCAGGCACAACGCTACAGCCACCAGTTCTAGACGCCCGTGATATTTACTGACCTTGTAGTCAGATAATTTATAGCACTACAGATATAAATATATGTCGCCTTTAGACAGACTGTACCGATCAATGCAAAAATGACCTGAAAGCCAATAGCTATCAGCGCTACAGGGGTTATTCACCCCCCATGACCCGCTATTCATGACGACAATTGCAAAAATTGTCTTTTTCCGCCGGAAGCCTTTAAACACCTGTATTCAAAGAGGTTATTTCGGCACGTTGCGACAATCAGTCACAGGGTGACTTGTAGTTAATTTTTCGTCACCCGTCATAATCCCTTGAAGGCCGTAAAGTTCGCCTGCAAAATGCCGCGCCCTGCTGTCATTTCAGCGGGGTCGTGCTGATCGGCCGCCCCAGTTGCGCCACTCGCGGTGCACTGGCCTTTTTACAAAAATCAAAAGCAAAAAGATCATGCAGGAGATTTGACGTGCACATTGGTGTTCCTCTCGAAACCCAGACCGGTGAAACGCGGGTTGCTGCAACCCCGGAAACCATCAAGAAGCTGATCGGCCAGGGCCATAAGGTCACTGTACAAAGCGGCGCAGGCATCAATGCCAGCGTCGTCGACAGTGCCTATGAAGCGGCAGGCGCAACCATTGGCAGTGCCAGCGACGCGTTTGGCGCCGAGCTGATTCTCAAGGTGGTCGCCCCCAGCGACAGCGAACTGACGCTGATTAAAAGCGGCACCGTGTTGGTGGGCATGCTCAATCCGTTCAGCAACGAAACCATCACCCGCCTGGCCGAACATGGCATCACTGCCTTCGCCCTGGAGGCCGCCCCGCGCACCTCCCGTGCGCAGAGCCTGGATGTGCTGTCGTCCCAGGCCAACATTGCCGGCTACAAGGCGGTGTTGCTCGCGGCCCATCACTACCCGCGCTTCATGCCGATGCTGATGACTGCCGCCGGTACGGTGAAAGCCGCCCGTGTGCTGATCCTCGGTGCTGGTGTGGCCGGCCTGCAGGCCATCGCTACGGCGAAACGCCTGGGTGCCGTCATCGAAGCGTCCGACGTCCGTCCGGCCGTGAAGGAACAGATCGAATCCCTCGGCGCCAAGTTCGTCGACGTGCCCTACGAGACCGATGAAGAGCGCGAATGCGCCGTCGGTGTCGGCGGCTACGCACGCCCCATGCCCACCAGTTGGATGCAGCGTCAGGCCCTGGCCGTGCATGAGCGCGCCAAGCAAGCCGACATCGTCATCACCACCGCCCTGATCCCGGGTCGCAAGGCCCCGACGTTGCTGAGCGCCGAAACCGTCGCCCAGATGAAGCCAGGCTCCGTGGTGATCGACCTGGCCGCCGCCCAAGGTGGCAACTGCCCACTGACCGTCGCCGACCAGGTGGTGGTGGAGAACGGCGTGACCATTTGCGGCCCGACCAACCTTGCCGGTGCCGTCGCTGCCGACGCTTCAGCCCTTTATGCGCGCAACCTGCTGGACTTCCTGAAGCTGGTCTTCACCAAGGAAGGGCAGTTTGAAATCAACCTCGAAGACGACATCGTCGCCGCGTGCCTGATGTGCCGCGACGGCCAAGTCATCCGCAAAAACGCCTAAGCAGGGATTCAGACGATGGAAGAGCTTATCTCCCCCGGTATCTACAACCTGATCATCTTCGTGCTGGCGATTTATGTCGGTTACCACGTGGTCTGGAACGTCACCCCCGCGCTGCATACGCCGTTGATGGCCGTGACCAATGCAATCTCGGCGATTGTGATCGTCGGCGCCATGCTCGCCGCCGCACTCACCGTCACGCCACTGGGCAAGACCATGGGCACCCTGGCCGTGGCCCTGGCTGCCGTTAACGTGTTCGGCGGTTTCCTGGTTACCCGTAGGATGCTTGAGATGTTCAAGAAGAAAGCGCCCAAGGCTAAAGAAGAGGTGCAGAAGTAATGAGCATGAACCTCGTCACGACGCTCTACCTGATCGCGTCGATCTGCTTCATCCAGGCCCTCAAAGGCCTGTCGCACCCAACCACGTCCCGACGCGGCAACCTGTTCGGCATGCTGGGCATGGCGCTGGCGGTACTCACCACCGTTGGCCTCATCTATAAGCTCGGTGCAGAACTTGCCACTGCCGGCATCGGCTACGTGATTGTCGGCCTGCTGGTCGGCGGTACCGCCGGCTCGATCATGGCCAAGCGCGTAGAAATGACCAAGATGCCGGAACTGGTCGCCTTCATGCACAGCATGATCGGCCTGGCAGCGGTGTTTATTGCGATCGCCGCAGTGGTCGAGCCGCAATCCCTGGGGATCGTCAAGCAACTGGGCGATGCGATTCCTGCGGGCAACCGCCTGGAGCTGTTCCTCGGTGCCGCTATCGGTGCCATTACCTTCTCCGGTTCGGTGATTGCCTTCGGCAAGCTGTCAGGCAAGTACAAGTTCCGTCTATTCCAGGGCGCACCGGTACAGTTTGGCGGCCAGCATAAATTGAACCTGGTGTTGGGCCTGACCACCCTGGGTCTGGGCCTGGTGTTTATGTTCACCGGCAACCTCAGCGCCTTTGCCCTGATGCTAGCCCTGGCCTTCGTGCTGGGCGTGCTGATCATCATCCCGATTGGCGGCGCGGATATGCCGGTAGTCGTGTCGATGCTCAACAGCTACTCCGGCTGGGCTGCGGCGGGTATCGGCTTCTCGCTGAACAACTCGATGCTGATCATTGCCGGCTCCCTGGTAGGTTCGAGCGGCGCGATCCTCTCGTACATCATGTGCAAGGCGATGAACCGCTCGTTCTTCAACGTGCTGCTCGGCGGTTTCGGCAATACGCCGGATGCGGCAGGGCCGGCCGGTTCGAAAGAGGCGCGCCCGGTGAAGTCCGGTTCGGCTGACGACGCCACCTTCCTGCTGACCAACGCCGACACCGTGATCATCGTCCCAGGCTATGGCCTGGCGGTAGCGCGGGCGCAGCATGCACTTAAAGAACTGACCGAGAAGCTGACCCATCGCGGCGTCACCGTCAAATACGCGATCCACCCGGTCGCCGGGCGCATGCCTGGTCACATGAACGTGCTGCTGGCCGAGGCCGAAGTGCCGTATGACCAGGTGTTCGAGATGGAAGACATCAACTCCGAGTTCGGCCAGGCCGACGTGGTGCTGGTGCTCGGCGCCAACGACGTGGTCAACCCGGCCGCCAAGAACGATCCGAAATCGCCGATCGCCGGCATGCCGATTCTCGAAGCCTTCAAGGCCAAGACGATCATCGTCAACAAGCGCTCGATGGCCAGTGGTTATGCCGGCCTGGATAACGAACTGTTCTACCTGGACAAGACCATGATGGTCTTCGGGGACGCGAAGAAGGTCATTGAAGACATGGTCAAGGCTGTCGAATAAACACTGCTCCAGCGCAATACCCAAAACCCCGGCCTCCCGTAGGCTGGGGTTTTTTATTAACGGGAAAAACCCGACCAAAGGCTCTAAATCGCCACCTGGCATTCGACCATGGTAGCGGGACGAACGCCGTTGAAATCACTAGACTGCCCACCTTGCCTCCGTTGCCCGAGATAACAATCCATGTACCGTGATCGTATTCGCTTGCCTTCGCTGTTGAACAAGGTCATGAGCGCCGCCGATGCTGCCGCCCTGATCGAGGACGGCATGACCGTCGGCATGAGCGGCTTTACCCGCGCCGGTGAAGCCAAGGCTGTGCCCCACGCCCTGGCAGAACGCGCCAAGACCTCGCCCCTGAAAATCACCCTGATGACCGGCGCCAGCCTGGGCAACGACCTGGACAAGCAACTTACCGAAGCCGGCGTGCTGTCGCGCCGCATGCCGTTCCAGGTCGATAGCACGCTGCGCAAGGCGATCAATGCCGGCGAAGTAATGTTTATCGACCAGCATCTGTCGGAAACCGTCGAACAACTGCGTAACAACCAGCTCAAGCTGCCGGACATCGCAGTGATTGAAGCCGTGGCCATCACCGAGCAAGGCCATATCGTGCCCACCACCTCCGTGGGCAACTCGGCCAGCTTCGCGATTTTTGCCAAGCAGGTGATCATCGAGATCAACCTGGCGCACAATCCGAACCTCGAAGGCCTGCACGACATCTATATCCCGACCTACCGCCCGACCCGCACCCCGATCCCGCTGGTCAAGGTGGATGATCGCATCGGCAGCACCGCGATCCCGATCCCGCCAGAGAAGATCGTCGCCATCGTCATCACCAACCAGGCCGATTCCGCCTCCACGGTCACGCCGCCCGACAGCGACACCCAGTGGATCGCCAATCACCTGATCAACTTCCTCAAGCAGGAAGTGGACGCCGGGCGCATGACCAACAAACTCGGCCCACTGCAGGCCGGTATCGGCAATATCGCCAACGCGGTGATGTGCGGCCTGATCGAATCGCCGTTCGAAGACCTGACCATGTACTCCGAAGTCCTCCAGGACTCGACCTTCGACCTGATTGATGCCGGCAAGCTGAGCTTTGCCTCCGGCAGTTCGATCACCTTGTCAGAGCGGCGCAATGCCGACGTGTTCGGCAACCTGGAGCGCTACAAGGACAAGCTGGTGCTGCGCCCGCAGGAAATCTCCAACCACCCGGAAGTGGTGCGGCGCCTGGGCATCATCGGCATCAACACGGCGCTGGAGTTCGACATCTACGGCAACGTCAACTCCACCCACATCTGCGGCACGCGGATGATGAATGGCATTGGCGGCTCGGGGGATTTCGCCCGCAACGCGCACCTGGCGATCTTTGTTACCAAATCCATTGCCAAGGGCGGGGCGATTTCCAGCGTGGTGCCGATGGTCAGCCATGTCGACCATACCGAGCATGACGTCGATATCCTCGTGACCGAGATCGGCCTGGCTGACCTGCGTGGCCTGGCGCCACGGGAGCGGGCACGGGTGATCATCGATAACTGCGTGCACCCGGACTACCGTGACGCCCTCAATAACTACTTCAACGCCGCCTGCGCCATCGGCGGGCATACCCCGCACATCCTGCGCGAAGCCTTGAGCTGGCACATCAACCTGGAAGAAACCGGGCACATGCTCAAAGGTTGATCAATACAGATCCGGGCGGATGCAAACACAGTTGCATTCGCTCGGAACTGAGCGCGGCATCTTTTAAAAAAACTGTACTACTGTACCGGTCACTTCCTACCGAAAAACCCTACGCCCGCTCTCCAAAACGCCTAAACGCACCAAATAAGTGCCGACAGGTACAGTTGCCCCATTTACGTACAGTACAGCCGCTATAAACAGTTAACTGGCCCCTCACAATACAGGTGAACTGTATCTAGAGAGTCTTGCGCCGGAGGAGGATCATTGGCATCAGTTAAACCACTACCTAATCCCGCCACAAGCGGAAGGATGTCATCATGGAACGTACACTCAGTTCCGAACTGTTCTTCGAAGATAAAGCTGTAAACACCCAGGCTTCCCTGCCTCTGCGCGTTATCGCCAACCTGATGTTGTGGCAGCGCCGCATCTCCAGCCGCCATCAACTGGCTCGTCTGGACTCGCGTCTGCTGGCCGATGCCGGGATCAGCGAAGCTCAACGCTACGAAGAGCTGAGCAAGCCGTTCTGGCGCTGATTTAGCGCCCGCTGGCCCTGACCTAACAGGTCCACAGCCAGCAACCCGAATTGTTGTAGCAGAACCCGCCCCGGGTAACCGGAGGCGGGTTTTGTGGTTTCTGGGAGGCTGAAAAGTCAGTGCTCAGCCTCGCAACAAGTACAGTTTCATTTATTTAAGAATCGACCAGTACAATTTTATAACGATCGTTTTGTACTGCCCCAATAGCCTTTCCGGGCAACGACTTCTCACTGCGTACTACCCGAACAGATAGGCGCCCGCTACTATCGCGTCATTAGTTCGTCCCATACACAGGAGTCACCCCATGTCCCGTCTTCGTTTGCTGAGCGCTGCAGCCCTGCTTGCCGTCGCCGCCAATGCCAGCGCCACCAGCCTGATTGTGACCACCGACTCGATTGTGGGCGCGCTTAAAGCCACGTCCGACGCCAGCTCCGATGCCACATCGTCCCTGCGCGACAACAAGGTCGTACGTGCTGCCCGTGACGATGCCGCCAGCTTCGTCGCCAGTGAAGGCGCGATCCGTGGCGTGAAGCTGGAAAGCGCCCTGGCGCAGATCCGCCAACAGGCGCCACAACTCAATGCGGCCACGGATGTGCAACTGGCCCAGGCGATCCTGGCCATCTGAGCCGGAGCTGTTTTGTAGGAGCCGGCAAGCCAGCTCCTACATAGAGGTGCCCGCGCTGGCTCTCGCCCAGGCATTACGCTAGCCTTGGCGCTCGTTTTCAGTTGTCGAGTCCCATGGCTTTTTCATACCGTTTGTTGATTGTTCCTATAGTGCTTGCCGTGTGCGGGGCCGGGCCTGCCCAGGCCTTTGATGTGTCCACGCAAGGCCTCGTCGCCAGTGCCTATGCCACCAGCAAAGTGACCTCGGCGCCGTTCGACCGTAAATTGCTACTGGCCGCCCAGGATGACGCTGCCGCGTTTATTGCCACTGACGGCCAATGGCGGGGCGCCCGACTGGAAAGTGCACTGGATTATCTGCGTCGCACCCAACCAAAACTTAAGTCCAGTGACCTTGAACTGGCCCAGGCAATTCTCGTCCAATAATCATCCTTTCTCTTTGGAGTCATTCCATGCGTCGCCCGTTGATCGCTGCTGTTCTCGGCCTGTTCCTGCTGGCCGATATCGCCCAGGCTCAAACCCTCGTGGCTACCAGTAACATCATTGTTCGTGCCTTCGGCCGCACCATTGATTTCACCTCGGACACCACCACCTCCATCCGTGACTCCAAAGTCGTGCGCGAAGCCCACGACGATGCCGCCAGCTTTGTCGCCAGCAATGGCGATATCCGTGGCGCGCAACTGGAAGCCGCCTTCGACACCCTGCGCACCCGCGTGCCAGAAGCCCGCGACGCCAGCGACCAGGTCCTCGCCGAAGCCATCCTCGCATTGTGAGGCGCTTCACCGCCTGGCTATTGGCTGCGACGGTACTGCTGGCAGGCAGCGCCGCCCAGGCCAGCCTGCAACTACGGCTCAAGACCGACGGCTTGAGCCCAGCCCAACAGCAGGCCAGCCAGGCATTGCTTGATGAAGCCATGCAGGCGCTGCCGCCGCGCTTCATCGAGCAACTGGACCGGCGCATCGACGTCGGCTGGACCGACGAGATGCCCGCCAATGCCTATGGCCAGGCGTCACTGGTCTCGGAACTGGACCTCAACCGCAAGCTGCTGGCCAGCCTCACGGACGGCACCGCCGCCACCCAGCAGACTCAGCGCCCCCATGGCACCGTGCGCCGGGAACTGCTCGCCACCGTGCTGCATGAGCTGACCCACATCTATGACCGTGCGCGCCTGTGGCCCAAGGACCAGCGCTCGCTGATCCAGCGCTGCAGCCGCCAGAACAACATCACCGGCCTGATTGGCCTGCCCGATCAATGCCGTGGCCAGAATGACCGCCGTTTCACCCTCAGCGACGACCCGCGCTTGCTCGACCTGGCCGGCTGGCCGCAATACGTCGGCCGCCGTGGCGAGCGCGAGCAACACAATCGGCAAGTGGCTCGTAGTCCGGACCTGTACGAAATCACCAACCCCAAGGAGTTCGTCGCGGTCAACATGGAGTACTTCCTCCTCGACCCGAGCTACGCCTGCCGCCGTCCTGCGCTGTATCGCTACTACCAGGCACACTTCGGCTGGGCCCCGCCGGCCAAGGACACCTGCGCCAACACTTTCGCCTTCCTCAATGCCGGTAACGATTTTGCCAAGACGCCCTTGGGCCAGGTCGATCCCGAGCGCGTGTACGCCATCGACTACCTGCTGGCCGAGGCCAACCAGAACCTGGTGAGCCGCTGGGGCCACAGCATGCTGCGCCTGGTGATCTGCGCCCCGGGCCGCCCCCGTGGCCCGGATTGCCGTCTGGACCTGGACCAGCACTTGGTGTTGTCCTACCGCGCATTCGTGGGCGACGTGCAACTATCGAGTTGGGACGGTTTGGTAGGCAAGTACCCCTCACGCCTGTTTGTACTGCCCCTGGCCCAGGTGATCGACGAATACACCAAGACCGAACTGCGCGGCTTGGCATCGGTGCCCTTGATCCTAACGCGCCAGGAGATCAACGACACCGTCGAACACGCCGCCGAAATGCACTGGAGCTACGACGGCAATTACTACTTCCTCTCCAACAACTGCGCGGTCGAAGGCCTGAAACTGCTGCGCAGCGGCAGCGCCAACCCGCAACTGACCACCCTGGACAACATCACCCCCAACGGTTTGCTCGAAGTACTCAAGGCCCGTGGGCTGGCCGACACCAGCGTGCTGGATGACCGCCGCGAAGCCTTGCGCCTGGGCTATCACTTCGACTCCTTCCGCGAGCGCTACCAGGCGATGTTCGAGGTGCTGAAGAAACACCTGCCGATCCCGCAGACCCAGGTCGAAGACTGGCTGGCCTTGAGCGCCGAGCAACGCAGGACCTGGTTCGACAAGGCTGACCTGCGCACCAGCGCCGCCTTGCTGCTGCTGGAACAGGCCAGCTTTCGCAAACAGCTGATGCTCGCCCAGGACGAGGTCAAGCAACGCTACCTCGGTGCCCGTGAGCTGAAGAACGGCGGCATGGCCAAGGCCGATGCCACGTTGCAGCAGATCCTCGCCAACAGCGGCTTCCTCAGCCGCCCGGCGGAGCTGCTCGGCAGCGGCGGCTATGGATTGCCCCAACCCAAGGAGTGGCAACGCCTGGAGTCGGAAAGCGCATCGCGCCAGAAACAGCTGCAATCGTTGACCGGCGACCTGGACAAAGAGGTGAGGGCACTGCTGGAGCCTTCGCGGGCTACAGAGATTGCCGCCTGCGAGGCCAATCTCAAGCAGGTGGGCGAACATCTGCGGGCCTTGCACAAGGCGGCCGGTGGCCTGCAACTGCCTTAAGGTCAACAGCATCGCGGGCAAGCCCGCGATCGCGCCCTTACAGACATCAAAACCAGACCAATCCCACGAAGCATCTGTTCATCGCCTGTTTACCCAGCGAAAGCTGGCTGAAAGCTTTCGCGATTAGGATCGCCCTCACTACCGGCAATAGACCGGTTGGCCAACCTGAGCTTTTCTACGCCCAGGGGCCCAATTAACAACAACAATGGTGATTCTGATGTCCGCTCCTACCCGCCTGTTTTTCCCGACTCCCCCCGTACGCCTCGCGCTTTTCGTTCTGCGCTGACCCCAACCCGGTTCGCCATTCCCTAGCCGCGCTACGCCTGGAGTATTCCTATGCTGACTTTCCTTGGCTTTGCCATGGTCATCACGTTCATGTTCCTGATCATGACCAAGCGCCTGTCGGCGCTGATCGCCCTGATCATCGTGCCGATCCTGTTCGCGCTGTTCGGTGGCTTTGCGCCAAAGATCGGCCCGATGATGCTCGAAGGCATCACCAAGCTCGCGCCCACCGGCGTGATGCTGATGTTTGCCATCCTCTACTTTGCCTTGATGATCGACTCTGGCCTGTTTGACCCGGCCGTGCGCAAGATCCTCAAGCTGGTCAAGGGCGACCCGCTCAAAGTCGCCGTCGGTACTGCCGTACTGGCACTGGTGGTGTCCCTGGATGGCGACGGTGCCACCACTTACATGATCTGCGTGGCCGCCATGCTGCCGCTGTACAAGCGCATTGGCATGAGCCCGCGGATCATGGCCGGCCTGATCATCCTCGCCGGTGGCGTGATGAACATGACGCCCTGGGGCGGCCCGACCGCCCGCGCCGCCAGTGCGCTGCACGTGGACCCCTCGGATATTTTCGTACCGATGATCCCGGCCATGGCCGCCGGCGTGGTCGCCATTCTGGTGATCGCCTATATGTACGGCCTGCGCGAGCGCGCTCGTCTGGGTGTGCTGCACTTGCAAGGCGATGAAGTCGACCATAGCGAAATCAGCGTCTCGCAGTTCCCCGATGCCCGTCGCCCGAAACTGATCTGGTTCAACGGCGCCCTGACCCTGGCCCTGATGTGCACCCTGATCGCCGGCCTGTTGCCGCTGCCCGTGCTGTTCATGGTGGCCTTCAGTATCGCGATGATCGTCAACTACCCGTGCCTGCAGCAGCAGAAAGACCGCGTTGCCGCCCACTCGGGCAGCGTGCTGGCGGTGGTCGGCCTGATCTTCGCCGCGGGTATCTTCACCGGCATCCTGTCGGGCACTGGCATGGTCGACGCCATGTCCAAGAGCCTGCTGGCAGTCATCCCTGAGGCCCTGGGCCCGTACCTGGCGGTGATCACCGCGCTGGTGAGCATGCCGTTCACCTTCTTCATGTCCAACGATGCGTTCTACTACGGCGTACTGCCGGTATTGGCCGAAGCCGCCAGCCACTACGGCATCACCGCCGCAGAAATGGGCCGTGCCTCAATCGTTGGCCAGCCGGTACACTTGCTCAGCCCGCTGGTGCCCTCGACTTACCTGTTGGTCGCCCTGGCCGGTATCGAATTTGGCGATCACCAACGCTTCACCCTGAAGTGGGCAGTACTGGTATGCCTGTGCATAATGTTCGCTGCATTGTTGTTGGGCACATTCCCGCTGTTCAGCACTCTATAATCGTAACAACCCACTGCGCCGGTCCTACTGCCGGCGCGGTCTAACACTCGCGCAAAGGAACACATATGGAATGGCTGACCAATCCGGAGATCTGGATTGCCTTCTTCACCTTGACGGCTCTCGAGATCGTCCTGGGCATCGATAACATCATCATGATTTCGATCCTGGTCAGCCGTATGCCCAAGCATATGCAGGCGCGCACCCGGATCTTCGGCCTGGCCCTGGCCATGGTCACGCGGATCCTGTTGCTGCTGTCGATCACCTGGGTCATGCAATTGACCGCCGACTTGTTCACCATCGCAGGCCAGGGTATTTCCGGTCGCGACCTGATCCTGTTCTTCGGTGGCCTGTTCCTCCTGTGGAAAAGCTCCCAGGAGATGTACCACGCCCTGGAAGGTGAAGACGAAACCCACGAAGAGCCGAAAGGCAAGGGTGGCAAGTTCATCTACACCATCATCCAGATCGCGATCATCGACATCGTGTTCTCCCTGGATTCGGTGATTACCGCCGTGGGTATGGTTTCCCACGTTCCGGTCATGGTCGCGGCGATCATCGTAGCGGTACTGGTGATGATGCTGGCAGCTGGCACCATCAGTGAGTTCATCGACAAGCACCCGTCGCTGAAAATGCTCGCGCTGTCGTTCCTGTTGATCGTGGGTACCGTGCTGATCGCTGAATCCTTCGACGTCCACGTGCCAAAAGGCTACGTGTACTTCGCCATGGCGTTCTCCCTGGCGGTAGAAGCGGTCAACATCAAGATGCGTAGCGCCATCGCGAAGAAGAAAAAACAGCAGGATCCAGTGAAACTGCGCAAGGACATTCCGGGCCAGTAAACCTGCGATGACCGAATGAGGGGCCCCATGCGGGCCCCTTTTTTTCGCCTGCAAAAAGCTGATTTCATGACAGTTTTGTTTCAAAGCCGACTTTAGCTATGCGATGCTGGCGCACAGGCCGTTCGCCAACTACAGCTTAAGTACATAACCCAAAACGGCACACGGCACTTTTTGCTCCACTTCGAGCACGACTCAATACAGGGGGCCGAGCATGCTGACCCTGCTCAATCTTCTTTCTGCGGTAACCCTGCTGATCTGGGGCACGCATATCGTCCGTACTGGCATCCTGCGGGTCTACGGTTCCAACCTGCGCCAAGTCATCGGGCAGAACATGGCCAGGCGCTGGCTGGCGTTCATTGCCGGGATCCTGGTGACCGCCATGGTGCAAAGCAGCAACGCCACGGCGATGCTGGTGACCTCGTTTGTCGGCCAGGGCCTGATGGGCCTGACCCCCGCCCTGGCGACCATGCTCGGTGCCGACGTCGGTACCGCATTGATGGCGCGGGTGCTGACCCTGGATCTGTCGTGGCTGTCGCCGCTGCTGATCTTTCTCGGGGTGATCTTCTTCCTGTCGCGCAAGCAGACACGCGCCGGGCAGATGGGGCGGGTGGGGATCGGCCTGGGCCTGATCATTCTCGCCCTGCAACTGATCGTCGAAGCCGCCGGGCCGATTACCCAGGCCCAGGGCGTCAAAGTGCTGTTCGCCTCGCTGACCGGCGACATTCTGCTCGATGCCCTGGTGGGCGCGCTGTTTGCGATGATTTCCTACTCCAGCCTGGCCGCCGTGCTGCTGACAGCGACCCTGGCCGGCGCCGGGGTGATTGGCCTGCATGTGGCCATCGGCCTGGTGATCGGCGCCAATATCGGCAGCGGCGTGCTGGCCTTCCTCAGCACCAGCATGCAAAACGCCGCCGGCCGCCAAGTGGCCCTGGGCAGCCTGCTGTACAAGCTGATCGGCCTGTTGCTGATCATTCCCGTCCTTGACCCGTTGGTGCAGTGGATGGACACCCTGGACTACAGCGCCCAGGGCATGGTCATCACCTTTCATCTGCTCTACAACGTCACCCGCTGCCTGATCCTGCTGCCGACTATCGGCCCCATGGCACGCCTGTGTGCCTGGCTGCTGCCGGAGCGCCCAGAGGCCAATGGCCTGGCCAAACCCCGCCATCTCGACCCCACGGCGTTGACCACGCCGAGCCTGGCCCTGGCCAATGCCGCGCGGGAAACCCTGCGCCTAGGCGACCTGATCGACAACATGCTGACCGCCACGCTGGAAGTGCTGCGCGGCAAACAAACCGCGATCACCCAGGAAATGCGCAGCCTCAGCGATGATGTCGAGGCGCTCTACAGCGCGATCAAGCTGTACCTGGCGCAAATGCCCCGGGAGGACCTCAGCGAGCACGACAGCCGGCGCTGGGCCGAAATCATCGAGCTGTCGATCAACCTGAAGCTGGCCGGCGACTTGATCGAGCGCATGCTGCGCAAGGTCCAGCAGCAGAAAACCTCCCAGCGTCGCTCGTTTTCCGAAGTCGGGCTGGAGGAACTGGCCGACCTGCACAGCCAGTTGATCTCCAACCTGCGCCTGGGCCTGTCGGTATTCCTCAGCGCCGACCCGGAAAGCGCCCGCCAATTACTGCGCGAGAAGCGCCGCTTCCGCGCCCAGGAACGGCGCCTGGCCCACGCCCACGTCAGCCGCCTGCAACGCAAGATCGTGCAAAGTATCGAGACCAGCTCCCTGCACCTGGAGCTGATTGCCGACATGAAACGCCTGAACTCGTTGTTTTGCAGCAGTGCTTATGTAGTGTTGGAGACCTCCGAGACCGGCGCGCTGGCAGTGGACAATATTGCCGACATCACCCATTCGCCCTGAACGAACCGCACGCCCGGGGAGTCAGTTAAAAACACCGCCCAACCAATGTGGGAGCGGGCTTGCCCGCGATAGCGGTGTGTCAGCAGACAAATGCATGCCTGACACACTGGCTGCTCCCAAAGTCATCACCCGCCAGGAACCCCGTTATGCGTCGCCTGTTATTCGCCTGCCTGCTCATAGGCTCGGCCCACGCCTTTGCCTTTGACCGCTTGCAGGTCGAAGGCTATCTGTTGCCCAACGGCCTGCAGTTGCTGCTCAAGCCGGGCACCGAACGTGGGCACGTGGCGATCCGCCTGGTGGTCGGTGTAGGCCTGGACGACTTCAGTTGCGCGGACAAGGAACTGCCGCACCTGCTGGAGCACCTGCTATTCAGCGGCATCAATGGCGGCGGCGAGGGCGAGCTGGAAGAACAGATGCAGGCCCTGGGCGGGGAGTGGAACGCCTACACCAGCAATGCCGACACCACCTTCGTCATCGAAGCCCCGGCGCGCAAACAGCGCAAGGTGCTGGACCTGCTGATGGCAATCGTGACCCGTACCGAGCTGAGCGACGCCGCAATCAACGCGGCCAAACAGGTGGTGGAGCGCGAAGACGGCGGCCACTCTTCGCACCTGCAACGCCTGCTGGATCGCCAGGACCTGGGCCACAACGCCAGCAATCAACTGGCGGTGGAACTGGGCCTCAAATGCGCCGAGCGTGCCGAAGTCGAACACCTGACCCGCGCCCAGTTGGAAAAGGTACGCCAGGACTGGTACGCCCCCAACAACATGACCCTGATCATCGTCGGCGACCTCGACAAACTGCTCCCGGCCTATCTGGAACGCACCTATGGCCAGCTCGAGCCGGTAGACCCCAGTGAACACCGGGCCTTACCGCAAACCCTTAACGCCGCAGCGACCCAGCGTGACCTGGTCCGTGGCTGGGTCGGCGATGGCGCCAAGCTGCACTGGCTGTTTCCCGAGCCGATACTGGACGACCAGCACGACGCGACCTACGACCTGCTCAAGGACTATCTGGATTGGACGTTGTATCGCCAGTTGCGCCTGCAGCATGGCCTGTCCTACGGCCCGCGGAGCGAGCGCGAAGTGCTCGGCGGCGTGGGGTTCATGAGCCTGAACGCCGACCTGGACCGCGACAACCTGCCTGAAGCCGAACACGTCCTCGAAAACCTCAAGGCCAAGCTGCTTGAGGATGGCCTCGACCGAGTCACCTTTAGCCGCCTGCAACAAGCCGCCATCGACCGCCAGGCCTGGGCCGTGCAGGGCAACAGTGGCCTGGCCGACTATTACTGGGGCGCCTTGGCCGACTACGCGGATGGCCGCTTCAGCGACCCGGCCAAGCGCATCAAGGCCGTAAGCCTGGCGCAAACCAACCAGGCCATGCGCCAGTTGCTCAACCAGCCCGGCTACTGGCGCATCGAAAAGCCGTTGCTCAGTTACGACGCCCTGGGCTGGATCGCCGCAGGCGTGCTGGGGCTGATTGCCATTGGGCTGATTGGCGTGCTCCGTTATCGCAAAGCAGTTGCGTAATCGCACGCCACTCAGAGGGCTAAGACGTTATTCTGTCTGGGATTTTTTCCTACGAAGACTGCGAACCGCCGAATGCCAAACCTGACCCATCTCATCCAGCGCATCCTCGAACTGATGAAGCGCTACCCAGGGGTGATCGCACTCGGTGGTTTTATCTCGGGGGTGGGCAGCTTTATCCTGGTGGACCGCCAGCAAGGCATGGCCAGCTGGATCGCGATCATCATGCTGGTGAGCTGGCTGTGGCTGATGCTGGAGAACAGCTTCACCCAGTTGTTCAGCAAGGTCTTCAAGCGGGAAATCCCCGAGCCGCTGCTGCGCTACGCCACGCAAATGATCCACCAGGAAAGCCTGTTTTTTGTCCTGCCGTTCTTTTTTGTCACCACCACCTGGAACAGCAGCCAGGCAATTTTCACCGGTTTGCTGGGCGCCGCCGCACTCGTCTCGATCACCGACCCGCTGTACTACAAATGGCTGGCACCCAAGCGCTCGCTGTTTCTGGCGCTGCACACCCTGACCCTGTTTGCCGCCTTGCTCACCGCGTTGCCGATCATCCTGCACCTGACCACCGCCGAAAGTTACAAACTGGCCCTGGGCGTGGCGATGGTCTTGTCGATCCCCAGCCTGGCAGTAAGCCTGCCACTGCGCAGCGTCAAGGGGTGGCTGATGCTGCTGGGCGTGACGGCGGCGATCGGTTGCGCGGGCTGGTTCCTGCGCAGTTGGGTGCCGCCGGCGACCCTGTGGATGACCGAAGTGGCAATCAGCACCCAATTGCAGGACCGTACCCCCGGCGATGACCTCAAGGAAGTCAGCGCCAGCCAACTGCGCAGCAGCGGCCTGTACGCCTACACCGCGATCAACGCACCGCGCGGGCTGGACGAGCGCATCTACCATGTGTGGAAGTTCAACGGCAAAGAGGTCGACCGCATTGCCCTGGACATCCATGGCGGGCGCAAGGAAGGCTATCGGGCCTGGACGCACAAGCAGAACTTCCCGGCGAATGCAGCGGGCCGCTGGCAAGTGCGGGTGCTGACCGAAGATGGCCAGGTGATCGGCGTGTTGCGCTTTAAAGTCACGGACACAGCACCAACGGACACGCCAAAGTAGGATGGATCGTGCTATTACATAGCAATTGTGGAATAGCCAAACAAGCTCGGAGCTTATGACCAGTAGCACAACGGCAGGCAATGCCCACCTGGACGCGTCCACCCAACCGCCCCAACTCAGGGTCACCGGGGACTGGACGCTGGCCCACTACAGCGCCCTCAAGCGGTTGTCGGCGAGCCTCGACGGCCAGTACGACGCCAGCACCCGCGTCGACCTCAACGGCCTGGGCGCGCTGGACACTGCCGGCGCCTCGCTGCTGGTGGAACTGTTGGGGCCCGAGCGCATCGAGCACTCCGCCGAACAATCCGACTGCAGTCTGCCCGCCGCCGACCGCGCGCTGCTCAAGACCGTCTACCGCTCCCTGAATGATTTTTGTGTGCCAGTCAAAGAGCCGCAGGAAAGCGCCGGCATCCAACTGCTGGCGCGCATCGGCGGCGCGGTGGATACCGTCTGGCAAGATGCCATGAAGCTGCTCGGCTTTATCGGCCTGATCCTCGAAACCCTCGCCCGTGGCGTGTTCCGGCCCAAGCGCTGGCGCCTGACGCCGATGGTGGCGCATATCGAACAGACCGGGCTCGACGCCGCGCCTATCGTCGCCTTGCTGACCTTTCTGGTGGGCGCCGTGGTCGCGTTTCTCGGCGCCACGGTGCTGGAAAGTTTCGGCGCAAGTATTTTCACCGTGGACCTGGTGGCGTTCTCCTTCCTGCGGGAGTTTGGCGTCCTTCTCACGGCAATCCTGATGGCCGGCCGTACCGCCAGTGCCTTCACCGCGCAGATCGGCTCGATGAAGGCCAACGAAGAAATCGACGCCATCCGCACGCTGGGCCTGGACCCCATGGAGTTGCTGGTGCTGCCCCGCGTTCTCGCGTTGCTGGTGGCGCTGCCGATGCTGACCTTCCTCGCCATGATCTCCGGAATTATCGGCGGCGGCGTGGTGTGCGCCGTGGCCCTGGATATTTCGCCGGCGATGTTCCTCTCGCTGCTGCAATCGGACATTGGCGTCCAGCATTTGCTGGTGGGCCTGGTCAAAGCGCCGTTCTTCGCCTTCCTGATCGCCGCCATTGGCTGCCTGGAAGGCTTCAAGGTCAGCGGCAGCGCCGAATCGGTCGGTGCCCACACCACCTCTGCGGTGGTGCAATCAATTTTTGTGGTGATCGTGCTCGACGCGGTGGCCGCATTGTTCTTTATGGAGATGGGCTGGTGAGCCGTTTACAGCGTGCGCCCAGCGAGGCGGTGATCGAAGTCCGTGGCCTGTGCAATCGCTTTGGCCCGCAGAGCGTGCATGAAAACCTCGACCTGGACCTGTACAAGGGCGAGATCCTCGCCGTGGTCGGCGGCTCGGGCAGCGGCAAGTCGGTGCTGTTGCGCAGCATCGTCGGCCTGCGCCAGCCCAGTGAAGGCCAGGTGCGGGTCTTCGGGCAGAACCTGCCGAGCCTGGCGGAGCACGAGCGCTCACTGGTGGAGCGGCGTTTCGGCGTGCTGTTCCAGAAGGGCGCGCTGTTTTCTTCGCTGACGGTCACGGAGAACGTCGCCCTGCCATTGATCGAACACGCCGGCCTCAGCCGTGCCGATGCCGAGCACCTGGCAGCGGTGAAGCTGGCCCTGGCCGGGCTGCCGTTGTCGGCGGCCGACAAATACCCGTCGTCACTCTCGGGCGGGATGATCAAGCGTGCGGCCCTGGCCCGCGCCCTGGCCCTGGACCCGGACATTCTGTTTCTCGATGAACCGACTGCCGGCCTCGACCCCATTGGCGCAGCAGCCTTCGACCAGTTGATCCTGACCCTGCGCGATGCCTTGGGCCTGAGTGTGCTGCTGATCACCCATGACCTGGACACGCTCTACACCATCACCGACCGCGTGGCGGTGCTGGCGCAGAAAAAGGTATTGGTGGCGGGAGCCATAGATGTTGTTTCGGAAACGGACGACGCCTGGATTCACGAATACTTTCATGGCCCACGGGGCCGTGCGGCACTGGATGCCGCTCAACAGCTTAACGAGGTATGACATGGAAACCCGAGCCCATCATGTGATGATCGGTCTGTTCAGCGTGATCGTTGTGGTCGGCGCCATGCTGTTCGGCTTGTGGCTGGCCAAGTCCAGCGTCGACAGCGCGTTCCAGGATTACGAAGTGATCTTCAACGAAGCGGTCAGCGGCCTGTCCCAGGGCAGCGCGGTGCAGTACAGCGGGATCAAGGTCGGTGATGTCACCAGCCTGCGCCTGGACCCGAAAGACCCACGTCGCGTCCTGGCACGCATCCGCCTGGCCGGGCAGACGCCGATCAAGGAAGACACCCAGGCCAAGCTGGCGCTGACTGGCATCACCGGCACCTCGATCATTCAACTGAGCGGCGGCACTCCGCAAAGCCCCGAACTCAAGGGCAAGAACGGCAACCTGCCGCAGATCACCGCCTCGCCATCGCCCATCGCCCGGCTGCTGAACAACAGCAATGACCTGATGACCAGCATCAACCTGCTGCTGCACAACGCCAACCGCATGTTCTCGCCCGCCAACGTCGATCGCCTGAGCGGCACCCTGGCACACCTGGAGCAGACCACCGGGGCCATCGCCGAGCAACGGGGCGATATCAAGGTGGTGATGCAGCAACTGGCCCAGGTCAGCAAACAGGCGGGCGCCACCCTGGAGCAGACCACCGCGCTGATGCGCAACGCCAACGGCCTGCTCAACGACCAGGGCAAACAGATGTTCGGCAGCGCCGAAGGGGCCATGCGCTCCCTGGAGCAAAGCACCGCGACCATCAACACCTTGTTGAGCGACAACAAAGAATCCCTGAACAGCGGCATGCAGGGCCTCAATGAACTAGCGCCGGCCGTGCGCGAACTGCGCGATACCCTGGGCTCCCTGCGGGCCATTTCCCGTCGCCTGGAAGCCAACCCCAGCGGGTACCTGCTGGGCAGTGACAAGAACAAGGAGTTCACGCCATGAAGCGTGCTTACCAAATGATCCTGCCGGTGGCCCTGGCCCTGGTCAGCGCCTGCTCGATCCTGCCCAAGGCCGATCCATCCAACGTCTATCGGCTACCGGCAGCCCAGGCCACAGCCCATGGCAGCCCGGGCACCTGGTCATTGCGCCTGGCCAAGCCGCAGGCCAGTGAATTCCTCGACAGCCCGCGCATTGCCGTGGTCCCCGAGGGCAACTTGATCAGCAGCTATGCCCAGTCGCGCTGGAGCGATCCGGCGCCGGTGTTGTTGCGCAACCGTCTGTTGGACGGTTTCCAGCGCGATGGCCGGGTGGCGTTCCTGAGCACCGATGACACCAACCTGCAGGCGGACTTCGAACTGGGCGGGCAGTTGCAGGCCTTCCAGAGCGAGTACCGGGGCGGGGCAGTGGAGGTGGTGATACGCCTGGACGCGCGACTGGTGCGCGGCAGTGACCAGCGGATCGTGGCGGCCAAGCGCTTTGAAGTGCACCAGCCAGTGAGTGATACCCAGGTGCCAGCGGTGGTCGCCGAGTTTGGGTTGGCGGGGGATCAGTTGAACAAGCAGGTGGTGGATTGGGTGGTGGCGCAGGGCAATGCAGCGCCGAAACGCTGAGGGCCTCATCGCAGGCAAGCCAGCGCCCACATTCTGATGTGTGGGCTTGCCTGCGATAGCGATCTAAGCCTTAGCCAAAGAACCAGTAGCAAACGGTAATCGCCGCCACCACGCCGGCCAATTCCGCCAGCAACGCACACCCCACCGCATGCCGCGCCCGCTGGATACCCACCGAGCCAAAGTACACCGCCAGCACATAGAAGGTGGTCTCGGTACTGCCCTGGATCGTCGCCGCCACCAACGCCGCGAAGCTATCCACCCCTTGGGTCTGCATGGTCTCGATCAGCATCGCCCGCGCCGCGCTGCCGGAGAAGGGCTTGACCATCGCCGTAGGCAAGGCGTCGACAAAACGCGTGTCCAGGCCGGTCCAGGCCACCAGATGGCGAATGCCTTCCAGGCCAAACTCCAGCGCCCCGGAAGCGCGCAGCACGCCGACTGCACACAGCATCGCCACCAGGTACGGCAGCAGGTTCTTGGCAACGTCGAAGCCCTCTTTGGCACCTTCGACAAACGCTTCGTAGACCTTGACCTTGCGCAGCGCGCCGATCAGCAAGAACAGCATGATCAGGCCAAACAGCGTGAGGTTGCCGAGGATCGAGGACAAGCCTGCCAGGGCCGTCGCCGACATCGTGGCCAGCAAGGCCATAAAGCCACCCAGCACCAGCGCACCGGGGATCAGGTACGCCAGCACCACCGGGTCCCACAGGCGCAGGCGTTGCATCAGAGCTACCGACAGCAGGCCCACCAGGGTCGAGGCGCTGGTGGCCAGCAGGATCGGCAGGAACACCAGGGTCGGGTCGGGCGCACCTTGCTGGGCGCGGTACATGAAGATCGTCACCGGCAGCAGGGTCAGGGAGGACGCGTTGAGCACCAGGAACAGGATCTGCGCGTTGGTCGCGGTGTTGGGGATCGGGTTGAGCTCTTGCAGCGCCTTCATGGCCTTGAGGCCGATCGGCGTCGCCGCGTTATCCAGGCCCAGGCCGTTGGCGGCAAAGTTGAGGGTGATCAGGCCGATGGCCGGGTGACCGGCCGGCACTTCCGGCATCAGCCGCAGGAACAGCGGGCCCAGAGCCTTGGCCAGCCACTCGACGATCCCGGCTTTCTCGGCGATGCGCAGAAAGCCCAGCCAGAGGGTCAGGGTACCGAACAGCAGCACCATCACTTCGACCGACAGCTTGGCCATGGCGAAGATACTCTCCACCATCGCCGCAAAGATCCCGGCGTTGCCGCCCACCAGCCACTGCGCCAGCGCCGATACCATTGCCACGACAAAGAAGCCAAGCCACAGGCCATTAAGCATCAGTCACACCCCTTTAAATATGTGGCGAATGATAGCGGGGCTGGCAGAAACGACAAACCCCGGATTTACCGGGGTTTGTGCGAATCAAGCAGGGATCAGCCCTGGCTGGTCTCGCCAGCCGGCAGCGCGGTCTTGGTCCGCCAGTGTGGCAGGGAGTTCCAGTAGCGCTCGCCCTTGGCATCGTCGTACATGCCTTCCCAACGCGCGATGACCAACACGGCCAGGGCGTTGCCGATCACGTTCAGGGCGGTACGCGCCATGTCCATGATGCGGTCGACACCGGCGATGAACGCCAGGCCTTCCAATGGAATGCCCACGCTGCCCAGGGTTGCCAGCAGTACCACGAAGGACACGCCCGGCACACCGGCGATGCCTTTGGAGGTGACCATCAGGGTCAGTACCAGCATCAGTTGCTGGCCAACCGACAGGTCGATGCCATACAGCTGGGCAATGAAGATTGCCGCGATGCTCTGGTACAGGGTCGAACCGTCGAGGTTGAACGAGTAACCGGTGGGTACCACAAAGCTGCAAATGGCTTTCGGTGCACCGTAGGCTTCCATCTTCTCGATCACGCGCGGCAGCACGGTCTCGGAGCTGGCGGTGGAGTAGGCCAGTACCAGCTCATCTTTGAAGATGCGCATCAGCTTGATCACCGAGAAGCCAAACAGGCGAGCGATCAGGCCAAGAATCACAAAGGCAAAGAACAGGATGGCGACGTAAACCAGGATCACCAGCTTGGCCAATGGCAGCAGCGAGGCGAAGCCGAAGTTGGCCACGGTCACCGCGATCAGGGCGAATACACCGATAGGGGCGTACTTCATGATCATGTGGGTGACTTTGAACATGCTCTCGGACACGCCCTGGAACATGGTCACCAGGGGTTCGCGCAGGTCTGGCTTGAGGCTCGACAAGCCCAGGCCGAATAGCACGGAGAAGAAGATGATCGGCAGCATCTCGCCACGGGCTACGGCAGCAAAGATGTTAGACGGGATCAGGTTGAGGATGGTCTCGATGAACGCATGCTCATGCTGCACCTCGGCGGCGGTCGCCTGGTACTTGGAGATATCCACGGTACCCAGGGTACTCATGTCGATCCCGGCACCGGGGTGGAACAGGTTGGCCAGCAGCAGACCGACCACAATCGCAATGGTAGTGACCACTTCGAAGTAAACGATGGTCTTCACACCGATCCGACCGAGCTTTTTCGCATCCCCTACACCGGCGATTCCGACAATCAGCGACGAAATCACGATCGGGATCACGATCATCTTGATCAGGCGGATAAAGATATCGCCCGCCGGCTGCAACACGTTGCTGATCCACCAGGCTTTTTCGGCACTGAAGTGGTTGAGTACAGCACCGATTGCAATCCCTAGCACCAGACCGATGAGGATCTGCCAGGCGAGGCTTAGTTTTGCCTTCTTCATGTCATTACCCTTGTTTCAAGTGGACTCAGGCAGATGCGCCAGCTGGAACGCCCGGGAGCGAAAAAGTGTGAGCATCAGCCTCCGTAGAAGGTCACCGCAGATGGCCGATATGGCTTACTGGCAAGCGAAAAAAGGCGCAACTATTCCGATGCGGGGGTGCATAGTCTAATGCCGTAAACGCCTACCCTATGCCGAATCGGCATGGGTTTTTGCAAATAAAACTGTCTGTTTGGTCAGTTCGAATGCGACATTCTGTCAGGCATACATGCCGTGAACCGGCCATTTCAGGCTCGCTCAGGGATTTTCGGTTTTTTTGCCGGGAGGGAAAAACTCTTGAAAATTCCTACGCATACCATCGAAAAACCAGTCTGGCCGAGGCCAAACTTTCTCGATAGATGGTCGCGCAGTAACACCATGAAATGGTTGTGATGTAGCAGAAGGGAATTTTACAGCTATGGGCGGCATAAGCGCCTAGCGATCACTCTCAAGCCCGCCGCAAGTCCATCAGGCCATAACGGCCTGCGGACCTGCGTCGCAGCTTTTCTCCTGACCCGGCCCTTGCGCAGGCACTCCCTGTACCCGTAGGTCACGCCGATCCACCTTGATCAGAGCAACCCGGCCCCCTGGTCATGCATCGCCGTCAGGTGGCGGTGCAAACGGAAACAGGCAGTTGGCCGGTTTCCATGTTGGTGAGGCCCGCAGACGGACCTAGTACCAATTCGGATCTTTCTTCAGTTGCTCCATCAGCAACTTCTGCATGCCTTCATCCGGCTTGCCAAGAAAACGGTAGTCCGCATGCCGTGTCGGTGACTTGTCTGCCGGAAGCCCCGCAGGCACTTCGACCAACATCGCGTAGGCATCGTCCTTATCCATGCTGAAAGCCACGATCAGACGTTTATTCAGGCAGGTATCGGCCGTTTCACACAGCGGCCCGACCAAATAACCATCACCGTCTTCCGTCATGGCATTCATTTGCTCAGCAGTGCCCGAAAGATTGATCACCCATTCAGGCAAACGCTCTTCCTGCTTGACCACGCCCTGCCAGGTTTCGCGATATTGCGGGTCGGTATTGAGCAGGTCATTGGCCCGCGCCTGGCCGTCATTGGCGGCCATGGCCAAGCCACTGCCGCCCAACAGCAGGGCGGCAGCAAGGGTTTTAAAAGACAAGTTGGCCATGTTCAGCCTCGACCGCGACGGCCAAAGAAGAAGGAAGCGATGAACATCACCAGGAAAACGACAAAGAGAATCTTGGCGATACCCGTGGCGGTGCCCGCGATACCACCGAAGCCCAGGACTGCAGCCACAATGGCAATGATCAGGAATGTGATTGCCCAACTCAACATGGTGATTCTCCTTTTGCGTCTATAGAAGTGACTGCTGTGTAGCCATCCTGTCGCGTCCCAACGGGGCGGCAGGTTCGTGCCTAGAACACCCAGCGTTCCTGGACAGGTTCGTCGTACAGGGCGATGTCCTGTTCAACGGCCATCATGCGTGGGGTTGCCACGTCGGCGCTGGAGCTGCCAACGGAACGGAAATGGGTCTGCGTCATGGGTGCGCGTTCGAACTGCGGGGTGGACGCCTGGCTCTGCTGCCAATGCTGTAACTGCTGGCCACCGATCAAGGTCACCATCAACGCAAGGCTGGCGAACAGACCCTGTTGAAGGCGCAGTGGCGATACACGCAATGGCTTGAGGCTTTGGCGAGTCATCCTGAATCTCTCCCGCATTTGTTTTGTTCGTTAATCACGCTTGTAAGAGAGATATTGCAGAGTGCGTGCCAGTTTTTTCGCCGAATAAAAACCAATAAAATCAGTAGCTTATAAGATCATTGGTTTTCTTATCAGCAGCATCCTGCACGATGCGCCTATCCTCACCGTGCGAAATGCACGATGGTCGTTGGTCGGATCAAGGGATCAGAACGGGCTGTGGGGCTGCCGAAGCATCAAGAAGGGTCAAAAACCCACTGCCCAGGCATATAAGTAGGAAGGGTCTTAGATAGCTGCGCGATAGGGCCTTGAATCAATCAGAATAAACCATGCAACTTGCCCGATTATTCCGGGACTAACCAAAATCAATCATTCTTAATTTAAGGAGCGCGGGACAGATGGAATCAGCCAAGGAACTTCAAGGCCGCATTCTTTTAGTGGACGACGAGTCCGCGATCCTCCGCACCTTCCGCTACTGCCTGGAAGATGAAGGCTATACCGTCGCCACCGCCAACAGCGCGGCCCAGGCCGATGCCCTGTTGCAGCGCCAGGTGTTCGACCTGTGCTTTCTGGACCTGCGCCTGGGCGAAGACAACGGCCTGGATGTGCTGGCGCAAATGCGGATCCAGGCGCCCTGGATGCGCGTGGTGATCGTCACCGCCCACTCAGCCGTCGATACTGCCGTGGATGCGATCCAGGCGGGCGCGGCCGATTACCTGGTCAAGCCGTGCAGCCCGGACCAATTGCGCCTGGCCACCGCCAAGCAACTGGAAGTGCGCCAGCTGTCGGCACGCCTCGAAGCGCTGGAAGGCGAAGTACGCCAGCCCAAGGATGGCCTCGACTCCCATAGCCCGTCGATGATGGTGGTGCTCGAAACCGCCCGCCAAGTGGCCGGCACCGATGCCAATATCCTGATCCTCGGTGAATCCGGTACGGGTAAAGGTGAGCTGGCCAGGGCCATTCATGGCTGGAGTAAAAGGGCGAAAAAATCCTGCGTCACGATCAACTGCCCATCCCTGACCGCCGAATTGATGGAAAGTGAGCTGTTCGGCCACAGTCGCGGGGCCTTTACCGGCGCCAGCGAAAGCACCTTGGGGCGGGTCAACCAGGCGGACGGCGGCACACTGTTTCTCGACGAGATCGGCGACTTTCCCCTGACTTTGCAACCCAAGTTGCTGCGTTTCATCCAGGACAAGGAATATGAACGGGTCGGCGACCCAGTCACTCGGCGCGCCGATGTGCGCATCCTGGCAGCGACCAACCTGAATCTTGAAGACATGGTGCGCGATGGGCGTTTTCGCGAAGACTTACTGTATCGGCTGAACGTCATCACCTTGCATCTGCCGCCCCTGCGCGAGCGCAGCGAAGATATCCTCGCCCTTGCCGACCGCTTCCTGGCGCGCTTCGTCAAAGAGTATGCGCGGCCGGCTCGCGGCTTCAGCGATGAGGCCCGTGAAGTCCTGCTCAACTACCGTTGGCCGGGCAATATCCGCGAACTGCGCAACGTCGTAGAACGCGCGAGCATCATCTGCGCCCAGGAGAAAGTCGAAATCAGCCATCTGGGGATGGCCGAGCAACCGACCAACAACTCCCCGCGTATTGGTGCGGCGTTGAGCCTGGATGAATTGGAAAAGGCCCATATCGGCGCCGTCCTGGCCACCAGCGATACCCTGGACCAGGCGGCCAAGACCCTGGGCATTGATGCATCGACGCTGTATCGCAAACGCAAGCAATACAACCTGTGAGCTGCACCTTATGAAGTTGGCGATGAAACTGCGCACGCGGCTGTTCCTGAGTATCTCTGCGCTGATCACCGTGGCCCTGCTTGGGTTGCTGCTGGGGCTGGTGAGTGTCATGCAAATGGCCAAGACCCAGGAGTCCCTGATCCGCAGCAACTTCATTACCCTGGACCTGGGACTCAAGCTGCGCCAGACCCTGGGCGACCAGTTGATCCTGATGCTCAACGACACCCCGGACCCGGTCGCGCTGAATACATCCAAGCAGGAGTATTTCAAGCTGCTGGACCAAGGCATCGCCCATGAGAAAAGTGTGGACAGGATCGGCGGTCTCACTCAGGCCAAGGCCGATTACCTGAGGTTTATCGAAGCCTTCGACGAAAATGAAAGTACGCCGCCGTCCCTGCGCAATAACGCAAAACTTACCGCCAGCTTCAACGCCTTGCGCAATGGGCTGATCAGCGAACACAAAACCGCACTGGAAAACATCAGCGACACCGTGCGGCAATCGCGTGAGCGAGCCTTGTGGATCGCCGGCCTGCTCGGGCTGGTGGGGCTGGCAGTGCTGATCATCGGGTTCATCACCGCCCATGGCATCGCCCGGCGCTTTGGCGGGCCGATCGAGGCGCTGGCCAAGGCTGCCGATAAAATCGGCCAAGGCAATTTCGATGTCACGCTGCCTATTTCTTCAGCTGCAGAAATGAACCTGTTGACCCGGCGCTTTGGCATCATGGCCGAAGCCCTGCGTCAGCATCAGGCCACGAACGTCGATGAATTGCTCGCCGGCCAGCAACGCTTGCAGGCCGTGCTCGACAGCATCGACGACGGTTTGCTGATGATCGACCGCCAAGGCCGTCTTGAACACCTCAACCCGGTCGCCCAGCGCCAGTTGGGTTGGGACGAGACCCGCCTGGGAGAGGGCCTGGGCGAAGCGTTACAGCGCCCGGAACTGGATGAGCAACTGCATCTGGTGCTGCGCGGCGGCAACCTGGAGCGCGCACCTGACGACCTGGAAGTGGAAGTCGAAGGCGAATCACGCCTGCTGACCTACAGCATGACGCCGGTCAGCCACCACCAGGGGCACATCCTCGGCGCGGTGATGGTATTGCATGACGTTACCGAGCAACGGGCCTTCGAGCGGGTGCGCAGCGAGTTCGTGCTGCGGGCCTCCCATGAACTGCGCACGCCGGTCACCGGTATGCACATGGCATTCGGGCTGTTCCAGGAACGGGCGAAGTTCCCCGCCGAGTCGCGCGAAGCCGACCTGCTGAATACGGTCAATGAAGAAATGCAGCGCTTGATGCAACTGATCAACGACTTGCTTAACTTTTCCCGCTATCAGAACGGCCTGCAAAAACTCACCCTGGCGCCCTGCGACACCAACGATCTGCTCGAACATGCCCGCGCGCGTTTTGCCGAACTGGCGAATGCGCAAAACATCGACCTGGTGATAGAGGCACAGGCGCAACTACCCAGGCTACACGCCGACCGGGCGCAATTGGAGCGAGTCCTCGACAATCTGCTGGGCAATGCCCTGCGCCATACCAGCGAAGGCGGGCAGATTCGCTTGCAAGCGCGGCGCCATGGCGAACGGCTGATCATCAGCGTGGAGGACAACGGCGAAGGCATCGCCTATGGCCAGCAGGGCAGGATTTTCGAACCTTTTGTCCAGGTAGGCCGCAAGAAAGGCGGCGCCGGCCTGGGGCTGGCGCTGTGCAAGGAGATCGTGCAACTGCACGGCGGCAGGATGGGGGTCTATTCCCGGCCGGGGCAGGGCACGCAGTTCTATATGGCGTTGCCGCTTTAACTATCAGTCAGCGCGCTACTCAAAGGCTGCAACGATCAAAGGTGGGAGCTCGACGGCTCCCACCTCAATTGCGCGCAGCGCTTAAAGACCTTAGCGGTGGTTCAGTGCCCGCAGGATCGCTGCACTTTGCGCATCCGGCGTACCGTCGAACAACGCCGGCCGGAAGCGCATCTGGAAGGCGGCCAGTACACGCCGTGTCGCCACATCCAATTCACCGGTCTGCGGCGTGGCATACCCCAAGCGTGCCAACTCTTCCTGGAACCAGGTAATGCTCGGCAACTGCCCGGCGTACTCGGCCTGATACCGCGCAACCGCCTGGGCCTCGGGCCAGATCCCCAGACCTTCATCAGCCAGGCGCTTCCACGGGAACAATGGACCCGGATCGAGTTTGCGGCCAGGCGCGATATCGCTATGACCAATAATGAATCGCGGGTTGATCCGGTTGCGCTGGCTGATGTCCTTGAGCAAGGTCACCAGGGACTGGACCTGCGCCTCGGAGTACGGATACCAGACCCGACCTGTTGGCGTGTCGCGATAACCCGGATTGACGATCTCGATGCCAATGGAGCTGGAGTTGAGCCAGGTACGCCCCATCCACTCACTTTCTCCGGCGTGCCAGGAGCGCTTGTCTTCATCCACCAGCTTATAGATGGTTGCGCGGGCATCATCGCCAATCAGGTAATGGCTGCTGACCTGGCCTTTGGTCAATAGCGCCAGCGAGCTTTGAAGGTTGGTAGCGGTGTAGTGCAGGACGACGAACTGGATACGATGATCGAAGTTCACCGATGGGTGGCTGGTATCCAGCCGCGGGCCACTCGCACAACCGGCGAGGGTGAGGAACAGTAGAGCAGTAACTAGAAATTTCATGGCAACAGACAGTACGCTAAAGACGATAATGCAACAGTGTAACGTACGGTTTGCCGGCCAGCGGCCGGCAATACAAAATCGAACAAATTTTCAGGCCGCCTGCACCTGGTTACGTCCGGCCGCCTTGGCTCGATACAACGCCTCGTCCGCGCGCTTGAGTGCCAGGTCGCTGCGCTCGCCGGGCTGGAACTGCGCCATGCCGATGGACATCGTAATGGTCACCCGCTCGCCCTTGAAGTGAAACGGGCACGCCTCGATGGCCGCCCGCAGGCGTTCGCCGAGTTCCAGCGCACCGCCCAACGCCGAATCCGGCATCAGCAGCACAAACTCCTCACCGCCAAACCGTGCGATAAAGTCCGTCGGGCGCAGGTGCTTGCTCAATACAGTGGCGATGATTTTCAGCACCTTGTCGCCCGCCAGATGGCCGTAGCTGTCATTGATGCGCTTGAAGTGGTCGAGGTCGAGCATCGCCAACGACAGGCTGTTGCCCTGTTGATGCCAGGTATTGACCTCGTACTCCAGGCGCTCGCTCCAGGCCGCACGATTGGGCAATCCAGTGAGCGGGTCGATCAAGGCTTTCTGGCGCTGCACCTCAAGGTGGTCCCGATAGCCCTGGGCCTCCTGCTCCATACTCGCCACCCGCTCGGCCAAACCCTGCAACCGCGCGGCGACTTCATGTTCACGCTGGTCACGCTGCTTTTGATGCTCGTCCATGGCACCCAACAGCCCCTCAAGATGACTTTCCAGCACTTGCTTGAGGTCATCGAGGTCGGCCGCTTCCTGGACACTGCTTTGCAAGCCATCCATCTGTTCACGGATTTGCGTATCCATCTCGCGCGCGGCGCTGCGGCTGTCGGCGTGCCCGTCGCTGGCCGCCTGCAGGTTGCTCTGGAAGGCTTCCAGCCGCTCGTTGAGATGCTTGAGGTAGGCCTCGAACTCATGCTGGCCGCTATCGGTGATGGCCAGCATCAATACCGCCAGGTCATCGAGGATCGGTAGCAGTTCGTACCAATTCAGCCCTTGGGCCAGGCGTTCGCGCATGGCTTGCGCCTGGGGCCGGTGCCGCTCGGGCAGAGCGAGGTCGCCCAGCAGGCCGAGCAGGGTGTCTTCGATATGTTTGGCGACAGAGCTGTAGGACGGCTCGGGCGAATCGGGCAGGGCGTACAGCGCCTCAGGATCAACTTCCGCCGATTCGTCGTCCAGCACAGGCGGCAATGACAGACTGCCGATCTCGGTCGGTTGCGGCACCAGGGGCAGGACCTCGGGCGCAACTACCGCCGCAGCGACAGCCCGTTCAGGCAGCGGGGCAAGGCTCACTTCGACAGGTCGGGGCGGTTCCGGGGTTTCGATGGCGACCGCGAGCGTCTCGACGGGTGATAAGCGAGGAGCGCCAACCTCGGGCACTGATGCCACACGCTCATCCACATCAACCCGAGGCGCCACAGGCTGAGGTGCAGGCGCAGGCGCAGGTGCAACTTCAAGTACCGGCTGCTGCGGGGCCTGGGCTTGTGGCGCGAAGGCACGCAGGGCCTGGGCCAGCTCGGGCGCATCCTCAACCACCGGGGTGGCCGGGCTTGGTGCTACCGCAGGGGGTTGCCGGGAAGGCGGAGAAACAGCGGGCTCAACCGGCGCAACCTCTGTACCCGCCTCCTTGCCACCAAACAGGCGCTGCAACAAACCTGGACGAGCAGGTTCGTCATCCGACTCAAGATTACTCAGGGCCTGCCCTTGCAGACCGCTCAACTCACTGAGCAGCAGGGGAATTTCCCGCGCCTGGCCGACTCGGCTATCCAACTGCTTGGCAAAGCTCTTCAGCGGGCGACTGACTTCCCGGGGCAAGGGCAGGGCCTGTAATTGCGAGACCAAGGCGGTCAGCGCCGTACTGATCTGATCCACCCGCGTTTCACGGCGTTGCTCGGAGTCCAGCACGGCCTTTTCCAGGCGTGGCAACAAGGCGGCGAGCGCGGCGTCCATGTCATCGGTGCGCACCACATCGCGCATCTCTTTCATACACTGGTCCACGGCCCGATCCGTGCCTTCGGCCGCCAGCGTGCTGCGCACCAGCCCACGACGCAGCAAGTCGAGGCGCGCAGCCCAACGACGTTCGAGCTTTTCTTGTTGCTCGATGCTTAACAGGTATTTTTCTTTCCAGCGCTGGGCGTCGTCGCTCATGCAAGGGGTCCGCGAGGGCCGGGGCTCAACGCGGGTAATGCATCAGCCGTGAGCGAACCCGGCAGACGAATCTCTACCGCGACCGGCAGGTGATCGGAAATGGGCTGCGCCAGCACCTGCACGCGTTCCAGCGTCAGGGTCGGGCTTAACAGAATGTGATCTAGACAGCGTTGCGGACGCCAACTGGGGAACGTGGCTTCGACCTGCGGCGCCAGCAGCCCGAGGTCGCGCAGCGGAGAATTCTGCAACAGGTCGCTGGCGTGGGTGTTCATGTCCCCCATCAGCACCTGGTGTTTGTAATCGCCAATCAGCTCACGGATGTAGGCCAACTGCAGGGTCCGGGTACGCGCCCCCAGCGCCAGGTGCATCATGACCACCACCAGCGCCTCGGGCCCTTCGCCGAAGCGCACCAGAATCGCCCCGCGCCCTTTCGGGCCCGGCAGTGGATGGTCTTCGATCACCGAGGGCTTCAACCGGCTGAGCACGCCATTGCTGTGCTGGCCCAGTCGGCCGAGGTTGCGATTGAGTTGTTGGTACCAGTAGGGGAAAGCACCGAGCTGGGCCAGGTGTTCGACCTGATTGACGTAGCCTGAACGCAGGCTGCCACCGTCGGCCTCCTGCAGGGCCACCAGGTCGAAATCGCCCAGCAGGTCGCCAATCTTCTGCAGATTGCCGGCCCGACCGTTGTGGGGCAGCAGATGCTGCCAGCCCCGGGTCAGGTAGTGGCGGTACTTTTCGGTACTGATGCCTACCTGGATATTGAAGCTCAGTAAGCGCAGCCGGCTATCCGCCGGCAGGCCGGTGGACGTCAGGTGGTGTTCGTTGACCTGCGGATCATGCAGGCCAACCACTCGTTCAGTACCCCAGCGACGCATGGCGAGCCCCTTACTTGGCTGCGCGCTCTTTGGCGATCAACTGGTCGGCAACGTTGAGGGTCGCTTCAGGACCACCTGTGGAGCCCAGGTCAAAGCGGTACTTGCCGTTGACGATCAGGGTTGGAACGCCTTGCACGCCGTACTTCTGCGCAAGATCCTTGGCCTGTTTGATCTGGCCCTTGATGGCAAAGGAATTAAAGGTGGTCAGGAACTTGTCCTTGTCCACGCCCTGGGTGGCGAGGAAGTCAGCCATTTCCTCAGGCTTGGTCAGGCGCTTGCCTTGTTTCTGGATTGCCTCGAACACCGCGTTGTGGACCTTATGCTCCACACCCATGGCTTCCAGGGTCAGGAACATCTGGCCGTGGGCATCCCAAGGGCCGCCGAACATGGCCGGGAGGCGCTTGAAGTTCACGTCCGAAGGCAGCTTCTCGGCCCAAGGGTTGATGGTCGGCTCAAAAGAGTAGCAATGCGGGCAGCCATACCAGAACAGCTCTACGACTTCGATCTTGCCCGGCACGGAAACCGGCACCGGATTGGCCAATTCAACATAAGTCTTGCCCGCTTCAAGCGGCACATCGGCGGCTTGGGCGGTCATGCCGAACAGGCTGGCAGTGACGAGAGCGGCGCTGAGGATCAATTTACGCATGCTTTACTCCTGGACAAATAAAGTCGCCTCGCGCGACCTTTTTTATGACAGGTCTACACGGGCATGAGTTCGTTAGTGTAACGGTAGCGGCCACAAAAAAGGGCGGCCTCAGCCACCCTTTTTATGCTTGCATCGACGGATTAATCGAGCGTTAACGTTACCGCTGATGTACCCCCGGTCTTGCGCACCTTACTTGTGCAGGCCCTGGATGTAGCTGGCTACCGCTGCAATGTCTTCGTCACTCAGTTTGCGCGCAATCGTACGCATGGTCATTGCATCGCCATCGTTGGCACGGCCGGCTTCTTCCTTGCGGAAATCAGTCAGTTGCTTGGCAATGTACTGGGCGTGCTGGCCACCCAGGTGCGGGAAGCCTGCTGCGGCGTTACCCGAGCCATCCGGAGAGTGGCAGCCGGTACAGGCCGGCAGGCCTTTGTCGAGGTCGCCGCCACGGAACAGCTTTTCACCACGTTCGACCAGTTTTGGATCCGCCGCCCCCACGCTGCCTGCCTGGCTGGCGAAATACGCCGCGATATCCGACAGGTCCTGATCGTTGAGATTGGTCAGCATGCCGGTCATTTCCAATACCGTTCGCTTGCCGTCCTTGATGTCGTGCATCTGCTTGGTCAGGTATTTCTCACCCTGGCCCGCCAGTTTTGGAAAGTTGGGTAACGGACTGTTGCCATCCGCTCCATGGCAGGCACCACATACGGCGGCCTTTGTCTGGCCAGCAGTAGCGTCACCTGCAGCATGGGCAACACCAGTGATGCCCAAGGTCAACAGCAGACTCACGATCAATTTGTTCATCAGCTAATCCAATTACGGCTAAAGGTTATAGAGTTATGGACCGGGTCTACTCGCTCATCAAAACAATGATGGCCTGGTAATCCTCGGCACGGCATTCCATGCACAAACCACGCGGCGGCATCGCCTTGAAACCCTGGGTCACATGCTGCACCAGCGTATCCATGCCTTGCGCCAGCCTCGGCGCCCAGGCTGCCTGGTCACCCCGCTTGGGGGCCATTGGCAACTGCCCGGCATGACAAGCCGCACAAACGCGGTTGTACACAGCTTCCGGATCCTGTGTAGCCTGCGCACTGTAAAGTGGTATCAGGACACCGACAGCTAGCAGCCACTGGGTCATACGTCGACCTTTTCAGGGTTTGGAAGCGTTTTGCGTTCTAATGCGCAATAAAGGTCTATCGCTCCCGTGAACTTCATCCTTCGCTGGGACAAAGCACACACAAAATCTGCGGCATTATATACTGGCGCCACTGAAACGGGAACGACACTACTTGCCGCACCCATTCCCGGCACCGCCCACATCGGAAATCCCATGCAACTCAAGAACCCCATCCTCGGTCTGTGCCAACAGTCCACGTTCATGCTCAGCGCCGCCAAAGTCGACCAATGCCCCGACGACGAAGGCTTTGAAGTGGCCTTCGCCGGGCGCTCCAACGCCGGTAAGTCCAGCGCGCTCAACACCCTGACCCATGCCAGCCTGGCTCGCACCTCGAAAACCCCGGGCCGCACACAGCTGCTCAACTTCTTCAAGCTAGACGATGATCGGCGTCTGGTCGACCTGCCGGGCTACGGTTACGCAAAAGTACCTATCCCATTGAAGCTGCACTGGCAGCGTCACCTGGAAGCCTATCTGGGTGGCCGCGAAAGTCTGAAAGGGCTGATCCTGATGATGGATATCCGTCATCCAATGACCGATTTCGACCTGTTGATGCTCGATTGGGCGGTCGCCAGTGGCATGCCAATGCATATTTTGCTGACCAAGGCCGACAAATTGACCTACGGCGCAGCCAAGAACACCTTGCTCAAAGTGCAGGCCGAAATCCGTAAGGGTTGGGGTGATGCGATCACTATCCAGCTGTTCTCGGCGCCCAAGCGCATGGGCCTGGAAGACGCCTATACCGTGCTGGCAGGCTGGATGGAGCTGGCGGACAAGGGCGCGGAAATCGCCGAGTAACTTTTCTGCAGGCAAAAAAAACCCCGGACTTCGTATGGGGAGGGGAAGTTCGGGGTCCAAGTTCCGGACCGCTAGGGCGGGGTCCAGATATCTGCCAACACTTAACACAACATAGGAGCATTGAAGGGCTTCACCACCCATTCAGTAACTCTGAGTGACTTTTCATGGCTTAAGTTCCGGCGCCCGGAAAAACTATTGGAAATAACTCTCGGAGCTTTCCGATCTATAGGCAGTGCTGCGACGTCATGCCGCAGCACTGCCAGATGATCAGTGCGCCTGGTCCCAGTTATCGCCCACCCCGACTTCCACCAGCAGTGGCACATCCAGGCTCGCCGCACCGCTCATGTGCTCGCGAATCTTCTCGCTGACCTCAGCCACCAGGTCTTCGCGGACCTCCAGTACCAATTCATCGTGTACCTGCAGGATGACCTTGGCGTCCAACCCCGACTCCGTCAGCCAGTTGTCGACCTTGACCATGGCTTTCTTGATGATATCGGCGGCAGTGCCCTGCATCGGCGCGTTGATCGCGGTACGCTCTGCGCCCGCGCGCTCCTGGGGCTTGTTGGAGTGGATATCCGGCAGATACAGGCGGCGCCCGAACAGGGTTTCCACATAGCCCTGGTCGGATGCCTGGGCACGGGTGCGCTCCATGTACTCGCGCACCCCTGGGTAGCGGGCAAAGTACACATCGATGTAGGCCTTGGCCGTCTTGGTATCGACGCCAATATCCTTGCCCAGCTTCTGCGCGCCCATGCCGTAGATCAGGCCGAAGTTGATCGCCTTGGCGCTACGGCGCTGGTCGGACGTGACCTCACCCAGCTCGACCTTGAACACCTCGGCCGCCGTGGCCGTGTGTACATCCAGGTTGTCGCGGAAGGCGTTGAGCAAGCCCTCGTCCTTGGACAGGTGCGCCATGATCCGCAGCTCGATCTGCGAGTAGTCCGCCGCCAGCAGCTTGTAGCCCTTGGGCGCAACGAACGCCTGGCGGATCCGCCGGCCTTCGGCAGTGCGCACCGGGATGTTCTGCAGGTTCGGATCACTGGACGACAAACGCCCGGTAGCGGCCACGGCCTGATGATAAGAGGTGTGGATCCGCCCCGTACGCGGGTTGATCTGCTCGGGCAAACGGTCGGTGTAGGTGCTTTTGAGTTTGCTCATGCTGCGGTACTGCATCAGCACCTTAGGCAATGGATAGTCATCTTCGGCCAGCTTGGCCAGCACTTCCTCGGCGGTAGAGGCCTGGCCCTTGCCAGTCTTCTTCAACACCGGCAGCCCGAGTTTTTCGTAGAGGATTGCCCCCAATTGCTTGGGCGAACCCAGGTTGAACTCCTCGCCGGCGATCTCATACGCCTGACGCTCCAGTTCCACCATCTTGTTGCCCAGCTCGATGCTCTGCACGCCGAGCAGCGCGGCATCTACCAGGGCACCCTGGCGCTCGATCCGCGCCAGTACCGGCACCAATGGCATCTCGATATCCGTCAGCACACTGGCCAGGCTCGGCAGGGCGCAGAGTTGTTCGTACAGGGCCAGGTGCAGGCGCAGGGTCACATCGGCATCTTCAGCAGCGTAGGGACCGGCCTGCTCCAGGGCAATCTGGTCGAAGGTCAGCTGTTTGGCGCCTTTGCCGGCGATGTCCTGGAAGCTGACGGTGTCATGCTCCAGGTACTTCTTCGCCAGGCTGTCCATGTCGTGCCGGGTCGCGGTGGAGTTCAGCACGTAGGATTCGAGCATGGTGTCGAAGGCGATGCCGCGCACGGTGATGCCGTGCGCCGGGTCGCCGCCAATGGCGCAATTGGCCAGGATATTCATGTCGAACTTGGCGTGCTGACCGACCTTGAGCTTGTTAGGGTCTTCCAGCAGCGGCTTGAGAGCCAACAACACCGTATCGCGGTCCAGTTGCTCGGGCACGCCGATGTAGGAATGGGTGAGCGGGATGTAGGCCGCTTCATTGGCCTGCACCGCAAATGAAACCCCCACCAGTTGCGCCTGCTGGGCGTCGACACCGGTGGTTTCGGTATCAAAGGCAAACAACTTCGCGTCATTGAGTTTTTTCAGCCAGACGTCAAAGCGAGCCTGGTCGAGGATGGTCTCGTACTGCGCTTCGACCGGGGCCACAGGCGCTTGGGCCGCAACTGCAACCTGAGCCGGTGCAACGTCAGCGGCAGCCTTGAGCTCGACCCGCTTGGCATCACGCTGAAGCTCATCGATCCAGCTCTTGAACTCCAGCAGGGTGTACAGCTCAAGCAGCTTCTCGCGATCCGGCTCGATCAGGTGCAAGTCTTCCAGGCCAACATCCAGGGGCACGTCGACCTTGATGGTCGCCAACTGGTAGGACAGGAACGCCATCTCTTTGTGCTCTTCCAGCTTGGCCGGCAGGGTCTTGGCCCCACGGATCGGCAAGCTCGGGACAATATCGAGCTGCTCGTAAAGCTCTTTCAATCCGCCGTTCACACCGACCAGCAGTCCCGAAGCGGTCTTAGGACCGATACCGGGAACACCCGGGATGTTGTCGGAGGAATCACCCATCAGCGCCAGATAGTCGATGATCTGCTCGGGAGCGACACCAAATTTCTCCTTTACGCCGTCCACATCCATGGCACTACCGGTCATGGTGTTGACCAAGGTAATGTGCCCATCGACCAACTGCGCCATGTCCTTGTCACCCGTGGAGATCACCACCGGGCGGTCGGCAGCCGCACTGCTGCGGGCCAGGGTGCCGATCACGTCGTCGGCCTCGACACCTTCGACACACAGCAGCGGGAAGCCCAGGGCGATCACGCTCTGGTGCAGCGGCTCGATCTGCACGCGCATGTCATCGGGCATGCTCGGGCGGTTGGCCTTGTATTCGGCGTACATGTCATCGCGAAATGTCCCGCCCTTGGCGTCGAACACTACCGCGAACGGGCTGTCCGGGTACTGCTTGCGCAGGCTTTTGAGCATGTTCAACACGCCCTTGACCGCACCGGTCGGTAGGCCTTTGGATGTAGTCAGCGGCGGCAGCGCGTGGAAGGCGCGGTACAGATATGAAGAACCGTCCACCAGGACGAGGGGGGCTTGGCTCATGAGCAGGATCAACCTTTTCGGCGGGTCTGGCGCTAGAATAGCCGGACCATTGACAACAAAGGGACAAGGTTATCATGCGCACATTCAATCGCCTGCTGTTGACCGGCCTGATTGCACTCGCTCCGATGGCTGCCATAGCGGCAGACGATGCTCCTTCGGGCGATCCGGAAGTCACCATTCGCACGGAAGGCGACAAGACCATCCAGGAATTCCGCCAAAACGGCTTCCTGTACGCAATCAAGGTAACGCCCAAGGGCGGCAAACCGTATTTTCTGGTGCGCGCGGACGGAACCGATGCGAACTTCATCCGCTCGGACCAGCCGGATATGCTGATCCCGTCATGGAAGATCTTCGAATGGAAATGATTTCTTAATTTTAATCGGCGCTGCGGCCCGCGGCGCCCGTACTGGCAGTTTTAACCATGTCTGTGTTCACCCCCCTGGCTCGGCCCGAGCTGGAAACCTTTCTCGCCCCTTACGGGCTCGGCCGCCTGCTCGATTTCCAGGGGATTGCCGCTGGTAGCGAAAACACCAACTTCTTTATCAGCCTGGAACAGGGCGAATTTGTCCTGACACTGGTTGAACGCGGCCCCGTGGACGAAATGCCGTTCTTCATCGAACTGCTCGACGTACTCCACGACGCCGACCTGCCCGTGCCTTACGCCCTGCGCACCACCGACGGCGTGGCCCTGCGCGAATTGGCAGGCAAGCCGGCGCTGCTGCAACCGCGCCTGGCGGGCAAGCACATCCAGGACGCCAACGCCCAGCATTGCGTGCAAGTAGGCGAGTTGCTCGGCCACTTGCACCTGGCCACCCAGGGCGACAAGGTGCTGGAGCGCAAGACCGATCGTGGGTTGGATTGGATGCTCGAGGAGGGCGCGCAGCTGATTTCGCACCTCGACGCCCACCAGCAGCAGCTGTTGCAAACGGCACTGGATGAAATCCAGCAACACAAGGAACAGATCCTCACGCTGCCCCGCGCCAACCTCCACGCCGACCTGTTTCGCGACAACGCGATGTTCGAAGGCACCCACCTGACTGGGTTGATCGACTTCTACAACGCGTGCTCCGGGCCGATGCTGTACGACGTGGCGATTGCCCTGAATGACTGGTGCTCGGACGCCGCCGGGGTGATCGACGGCCATCGCGCCCGCGCACTGCTGGGCGCCTACGCGGCACTGCGGCCGTTCAGCGCCAAGGAAGCCGAGCTGTGGCCGACCATGTTGCGCGTGGCGTGTGTGCGGTTTTGGCTGTCACGGCTGATTGCTGCCGAGTCATTTGCCGGGCAGGACGTGCTGATTCACGATCCAGTGGAGTTCCAGCAACGACTGGAGCAGCGCCAGCAGGCCACTCTCCAACTGCCGTTCGCCCTCTGACGCTGTGGGAGCGGGCTTGCCCGCGATGAGGGCGTGTCAGTCGCCTATCAGCGCCTGATACACCGCTATCGCGGGCAAGCCCGCTCCCACACAAGCCTGCTCCCACAGGGGTTCTATGTCGTCGGTTACAACGACTCCAGGCACCCTGCCAAATCGTTACCCAGTTTCTCCAGCAACTGCTCATACCCCTGGCCCGTGGCCGGGGTGTAGCCGCCCAGGGCATCCAACTCCGCCAGTTTCACCGGCAGGCCAGCCACCAGGGTCTCGGCCAGGCGCGGGCGCAAGGGTGGCTCGCTGAACACGCAGGTCTTGCCCACTTCCTGCAAGCGGGTGCGCATCGCCGCCACATGCTGGGCGCCGGGTTGTACCTCGGCGGCCACGCTGAACACGCCGGTGTGCTTGAGGCCGTAGGCATCTTCAAAGTAGTCGAAGGCTTCGTGGAACACGAAGTAAGGCTTGCCGGCGATCCCCGTCAGGCGCGCTTTCAAACGCAGGTCCAAGGCATCCAGGCGTCCGTTGAAGGCTTGCAGGTTGCTCTGGTAGCGCTCTGCGTTGGCGGGGTCAGCCGCACTCAAGTCCGCCGCCATCCTGGCCGCAATCACCCGCGCATTCACCGGCGACAACCACAAGTGGGCATCCAGGCTGCCGGGGCGATGATCGTGATCATGATCGTCGGCTTCTTCGCCATGGGAGTGATGATCTTCGGCGAAATGCCGCAGCTTCAGGCCCGGCAGTTCCTGCACGGCCACTGTGGGCAAGTTGCGACCCTTGAGGACCCGTGGCAGGAAGCCTTCCATGTCCGGACCGATCCAATACAGCAGATCCACCGATTGCACACGCCGTACGTCGGATGGGCGCAATGCGTAGTTATGCGGCGAGGCTCCCGGAGGCAGCAACACCTCTGGAACCGCCACGCCGTCCTGCACAGCGGCGGCAATCAGCTGTAAGGGTTTGATGCTGGTGAGCACCCGAACCTCGGCCTGGGCAGCCCCGGCAATCAATAAACTGGTGACAAATACGACAAAAACGGCAAAAAGTCGGGACACGATAAGCACTCAAGTCAGCAGGAACGGGTAACATAATAACGTCTCTCACAAATATCTGTCGCCGCTCATGCCTAAAACACCGCTTGCCAGCCGTCCCCACGACCACTCTCACTGCGTGCACAACGCACTGTCGGAGGCCGATGCCCTGTGCGCACGCCAAGGCCTGCGCCTGACCGCCCTGCGTCGGCGGGTGCTGGAACTGGTGTGGCAGAGCCACAAGCCACTGGGTGCCTACGACATTCTCGGCGTGCTCAGCGAGCAGGACGGTCGCCGCGCCGCGCCGCCCACGGTGTACCGTGCGCTGGACTTCCTGCTGGAAAATGGCCTGGTGCACCGCATCGCCTCGTTGAACGCGTTTGTCGGCTGCAACCACCCGGAACACGCGCATCAGGGCCAGTTCCTGATCTGCCGCGAATGCCACGCCGCCATCGAGCTTGAACAAAAAAGCATCAGCGACGCGATTATCAAGAGTGCCGGCGATGTCGGCTTCCGAGTCGAAGGGCAGACCGTCGAAGTGGTTGGCATCTGCTCGGGCTGCCAGGGGGCTTGATGAGCACTGCGCTGATCCGCCTGGAACAGGTCGGCGTCACGTTCGCCGACCAGAACGTGCTGGACAACATTGACCTGAGCGTCGAGCCGGGGCAGATCGTCACCCTGATCGGCCCTAACGGCGCCGGCAAGACCACCCTGGTACGCGCGGTACTGGGGCTGCTCAAGCCCGACAGCGGCAGTGTCTGGCGCAAGCCCAAGCTGCGCATCGGCTACATGCCGCAAAAACTGCACGTCGATCCGACCTTGCCGCTCTCGGTGCTGCGTTTCCTGCGCCTGGTACCGGGCGTGGACCGCACTCGCGCCCAGGCTGCGCTCAAGGAAGTGGGTGCCGAGCAGGTCATCGACAGCCCGGTCCAAAGCATCTCCGGCGGCGAAATGCAGCGCGTGCTGCTGGCCCGCGCCCTGCTGCGCGAACCCGAATTGCTGGTGCTCGATGAACCGGTGCAGGGCGTCGACGTCGCCGGCCAGGCCGAGCTCTACAGCCTGATCACCCGCCTGCGCGACCGGCATGGCTGCGGCGTGCTGATGGTGTCCCATGACCTGCACCTGGTGATGAGCACCACCGACCAAGTAGTCTGCCTCAATCGCCACGTCTGCTGCTCCGGCCACCCGGAGCAGGTCAGCGGCGACCCGGCGTTCGTCGAGCTGTTCGGCAAAAACGCCCAGAGCCTGGCGATCTACCACCACCGTCACGACCATGCCCACGACCTGCATGGCGCCGTGGTCGCCGATCCGACTGCCCCTCATACCCACGTCCACGGAGATGGCTGCAAGCATGGCTGATTTTCTGCTCTATGCCCTGCTTGCAGGCTTGGCTCTGGCGCTGGTGGCGGGCCCGCTGGGTTCGTTCGTGGTCTGGCGACGCATGGCCTACTTTGGCGACACCTTGTCCCACGCCGCCTTGCTCGGCGTGGCCCTGGGCTTTTTGCTGGACGTCAGCCCGACCATTGCCGTGACCGTCGGCTGCCTGCTGCTGGCGGTGCTGCTGGTGACCCTGCAACAGCGCCAGCCACTGGCATCGGACACGCTGCTGGGGATCCTTGCGCCGAGCACCCTGTCCCTGGGCCTGGTGGTGCTGAGCTTTATGCATGAAGTGCGCATCGACCTGATGGCCTATCTGTTCGGCGACCTGCTGGCCATCAGCCCCACGGACCTCGCCTGGATTCTCGGCGGCAGCGCTGCGGTGCTGATTCTGCTGGTAGCCCTGTGGCGACCGCTGCTGGCAATTACCGTCCACGAACAGCTGGCCACTGTCGAAGGCCTGCCCGTACCAGCGCTGCGCATGACCCTGATGTTGCTGATCGCGGTGGTGATTGCTGTCGCAATGAAGATAGTCGGCGTATTGTTGATCACGTCGCTATTGATCATCCCCGCCGCCGCCGCCCAGCGTCATGCACGCTCGCCGGAACAGATGGCGGTTGGCGCCAGTTTGCTGGGGATGCTTGCCGTGTGTGGTGGCCTGGCACTGTCCTGGTTCAAGGACACCCCGGCCGGGCCGTCGATTGTGGTCACGGCCGCCGCACTGTTTCTGCTGAGTTTTGTCCTGCCCCGTCGAGGGGTGTAGACTTGCTCGCTTTTTGCGCAATTAGAGAGTCGCAGGAATGAAGCCGTTCACCTCCCGTTATCTGCTCCTTGCCGCATTTTCCCTGCTGCTGGGCGCCTGCCAAAGCACCCCGCCCGTCGCCCCCGAGGTGCCGGATGCGCGCGCTGTGGCCATTGCACAGCTGGAACAAAACCTGGCCAGCAGTGAGCTGGCCACCGCCGAGGACCAACTCGCCGCGTTGCAGGCCCAATCGCCCGACGACCCGGCACTCGAGCCGTATCAGCGCCAACTGGCCGAGGCCTATTTGCAGCGCAGCCAGATCGTCCTGCAGAAAGGCGATGTCAACGCCGCCGCGACGGCCTTGAGCCGCGCCCGGGCGTTGATGCCCAAGGCTCCCGCGCTGACCGGTGGGGTCAACAACGCCATCGCCCACGCGCGCAAAGCCGAGCTGGATAAAGCCGAAGCCGCCCTGAAAGCTGCCGAAGCCAAGCCGCCAGCCAAGGTCATCGACCCCACCGCCGAAAGCACCACGGTGGCGCTGAACCTCACGGATATCCAGGAATTGCGCCATCAACTGGATGCCATCGCCACCGATGTGGTGAATTACCAGTGTGATGTGAGCATCCAGGTGCCGCGCACCGAGGATTACCCGTGGTTGAGCACGCTGCTGACTAAACGGGTAAAGCGGATTGATTCAGGGTACGACCTGAAGATTCATCGGCAGATCCTCAGGCATATTCCGGCGCAGGTTGTGTTGATTCCGCGTAAAGCCGACTGAAGCCAATCGCGGGCAGTGCGAAGATTCGACTTGCCCGCGATGGCGCCCTATCAAGCAACCAATGACTTAAGCCGGAACCGCCTTGGCCCTAGGCTCCCGTTCCCAGACCCGATGCTGGGCAATCGCCGCAATAAACGCCTTCAACGCCTTGGCATCCCCGCCGACAATCAGTCCCGCATCCGCCTCCAGCTTCAACACCGCCAGCAACTGCTTCGCCTCACCCGCCAAGGCAATCGCCTTCAAATGCTTGTACGCCTCCAGCAGGTAATGCAACGCCACGCCGTCGCCGCTCAACGCCTGGATCGACTTCGCCCCACCCGGCACAAACACCGCATCAAACGCGACTGACGGCAGGCCTTCCATCGAGGCGTCCACCGCCAGGCTCTTGCCATCGGCGGTGGTCACCGGCGCCGAGGTCGGCCCGAGTAACTTGGCATGGGCGCCTTCTGCGGCCAGCGCCTTTTTCAGCGCGGCAATCGCGGCACCATCCACACCATTGGCCGCCAGGATCGCCACCTTGCGCGTCTTGATATCCCCCGACAGCAGGTTGGCCTGGCTCAAGGCCGGCGAACGCTCCGGTGCAGTATTGCGCACCGGCACGGTGCCTTTTTTCGGCGCCGGCAGGCCCAGGTTCTCGGCCACGCGCTTGGCCAGGCTCAGGTCGATATTGGCGAGGATCTCATTGACCTGACGCGCGCGGATAAACTCACGCTCGACCTTGCCCAGCTCAAAGCTGTAGGCCGCGATGATGTGCTCCTGCTCGTGCTTGCTCATGCTGTTGAAGAACAGGCGTGCCTGGGAAAAATGGTCGCTGAACGATTCACTGCGCTCACGGATCTTGTGCGCGTCGATGCGCTCCGGGTACGACTCGAAACCGCCGTCCTGTGCTGCCGGCGGGGTTTCTTTCGGCCAGCCGCCATCAATAGAGTTCGGCTCATAGGACGCGCGGCCTTTATCGACGGTGCTGCGGTGCATGGCATCGCGCTGGTTGTTATGCAGGGGCGTCAGCGGCTGATTGATCGGCAACTGGTGAAAGTTCGGGCCACCTAGACGGCTGATCTGTGTGTCGGTGTAGGAAAACAACCGACCTTGCAGCAGCGGGTCATTGGAGAAGTCGATACCCGGCACGATATGGCCTGGGCAGAACGCGACCTGTTCGACTTCAGCGAAGAAGTTGTCCGGGTTGCGATTGAGCACCATCTTGCCCAGCGGGGTGATGGGCACCAACTCTTCCGGAATCAACTTGGTCGGGTCGAGGATATCGAAGTCGAACGCGTGCTCCTTATCTTCCGGAATCACCTGTACGCCCAGTTCCCACTCCGGGTAATCGCCCATCTCGATCGCATCCCACAGATCGCGACGGTGGTAGTCGGTATCTTTACCGGCCAATTTTTGCGCTTCGTCCCACACCAGGGAGCAGGTACCCGCTGTCGGGCGCCAGTGGAATTTGACGAAGTTGGATTGACCCTCGGCATTCACCATGCGGAACGTGTGCACCCCAAAACCCTGCATGCTGCGCAGGCTTTTTGGAATGGCGCGGTCGGACATCGCCCAGATCACCATGTGCGCCGATTCCGGCTGCAGCGAGACAAAATCCCAGAACGTATCGTGAGCCGAGCCGCCGGTAGGAATTTCGTTGTGCGGCTCAGGCTTTACCGCATGCACGAAGTCAGGAAACTTGATCGCGTCCTGAATGAAAAATACCGGCATGTTGTTGCCCACCAGGTCGAAGTTGCCTTCGTCGGTGAAGAACTTCACGGCAAAGCCGCGCACGTCACGCACCGTATCGCCTGAACCACGCGGGCCCTGCACTGTGGAAAAACGCGTGAACACCGGGGTTTTACGGCCTGGGTCACGCAGGAAACCCGCCTTGGTCAGCTCCGAATGGTTTTCATAGGTCTGGAAGTAGCCATGGGCGCCAGTGCCGCGGGCGTGCACGATGCGCTCCGGGATACGTTCATGGTCAAAGTGCGTGATTTTTTCACGCATGATGAAATCTTCCAGCAGCGAAGGCCCCCGGGCGCCAGCTTTCAGGGTGTTCTGGTTATCGGAGATTTTCACCCCCTGATTGGTGCGCAGCGCCTGGCCTGTGGCGTCGGAACGGAATTTTTCCAGGCTTTGCAGCTTGGCATTGGTGTTGCCACGGTCCAGGGTATCGGTGCCTGCAAGCTCGCTCTTGGGCGGCGTAGCGGGTTTTTTGGTACTCATCAGACAAAACTCCTCGTTTGCGTAGGCCAGAGCGGTCCCTGGCTCGTGTGAGCAAAACCCCGGGCACGGCACCCGGGAAATCGAGTTGCTTAAGTAGTGACTGACGGGATTTTTTACCGTTCCTTTTTTATGACCTTTGATCGCGTTATTGCCAAATCGCTGGTTGAATACGAAATAAATGCTAAGAAACGCTATACGGACAGGCTAAAATGCGCGCCCGGCTAACCGCTGATCCCTTTTCAATGCGCCCCACAAGGTTCGCTACGTGATCGAGTTTCATAACGTCCATAAAACCTACCGGGTCGCCGGCAAGGATATTCCCGCACTGCACCCCACCAGCCTGCGCGTCGAGAACGGCCAGGTGTTTGGCCTCATTGGCCATTCCGGCGCGGGAAAAAGTACCCTGCTGCGCCTGATCAATCGTCTGGAAGAGCCTTCGGGCGGCCAGATCAAGGTCGATGACGAAGAAGTCACCGCCCTGGATGCCAACGGCCTGCGCCGTTTCCGGCAGCAGGTCGGGATGATCTTCCAGCACTTCAACCTGCTGGCCTCCAAGACCGTCGCCGACAACGTCGCGCTGCCACTGACCCTGGCGGGCGAACTGTCGCGCCGCGAGATTGATGCGCGCGTGGCCGAGCTGCTGGACCGGGTCGGCCTCGCAGACCATGCCAAGAAGTACCCCGCGCAGTTGTCCGGCGGCCAGAAGCAGCGCGTCGGTATCGCCCGCGCCCTGGCCACCAAACCGAAAATCCTGCTGTGCGACGAAGCCACCAGTGCCCTCGACCCGCAGACCACCGCCTCGGTCCTGCAACTGCTGGCCGAGATCAACCGCGAGTTGAAGCTGACCATCGTGCTGATCACCCATGAAATGGACGTGATCCGCCGTGTCTGCGACCAGGTGGCCGTGATGGACGCCGGGGTGATTGTCGAGCAAGGCCCGGTGGCCGACGTGTTCCTGCACCCCAAGCACCCGACCACCAAGCGTTTTGTGCAGGAAGCCGAGCAGGTCGATGAAGGCGAGCAGCGTGATGTGTTCGCCCATGTGCCAGGCCGCATCGTGCGCCTGACGTTCCAGGGCGAAGCGACCTACGCGCCACTGCTGGGTACCGTCGCCCGCGAAACGGGTGTGGACTACAGCATCCTCGCCGGCCGTATCGACCACATCAAAGATACCCCTTACGGGCAACTGACCCTGGCCATCACCGGCGGTGACATGGAAGCGGCGTTCGCGCGCTTTACCGCAGCCGATGTGCATATGGAGGTCCTGCGTTAATGGACGTGCTACTGCATTACTTCGACAACGTCGACTGGGCTGATATCTGGGTTGCCACCAGCGACACCATGCTGATGCTCAGCACCTCGCTGTTTTTCACCGTCCTGGTCGGCCTGCCACTGGGCATCCTGCTGTTTCTTTTCAGCCCACGGCAGTTGCTGGAGCAGAAAACCACTTATGCCGCCCTGGCATTCGTGGTCAACGCCATCCGCTCTCTGCCGTTTATCATTCTGCTGATCGTGATGATCCCCACCACGGTGTTCCTCACCGGCACTTCGCTGGGCGTGGCCGGTGCGATTCCACCGCTGGTGGTAGGCGCTTCGACGTTCTTCGCACGGCTGGTGGAAACCGCCCTGCGCGAGGTCGATCGCGGCATCATCGAGGCGACCCAGGCCATGGGCGCCACCACACGGCAGATCATCACCAAGGCGCTGCTGCCCGAGGCAAAGCCGGGCATCATTGCTGCAATCACCGTGACCGCCATTGCCCTGGTGGGCTACACCGCCATGGCGGGTGTGGTGGGGGCCGGCGGTCTGGGCGACCTGGCGATCCGTTATGGCTACCAGCGCTTCCAGGATGACGTCATGGTCGTGACCGTGGTGATGTTGATTGTGCTGGTGCAGATTCTGCAAACCATCGGCGATAAGCTGGTGACACACTACTCTCGAAAATAAAGGCGATTGCCGGCCCCCGCCGGCAGATGCCCGAACAAGGAGCTTGTTGGATGAAAAAACTACTGGTTGCTTTCGCCGCGGTTGCCGCGTTTTCCGCCCACGCCGCCGAGACCCTTACGGTCGCCGCCACACCGGTGCCGCACGCGGAAATCCTTGAATTCGTGAAGCCGGCCCTGGCCGCGCAAGGCGTGGACCTGAAGGTCAAGGTGTTCACCGACTACGTGCAGCCGAACGTACAAGTGGCCGAGAAGCGCCTGGACGCCAACTTCTTCCAGCACCAGCCGTACCTGGATGAGTTCAACAAGGCCAAGGGCACCCACTTGGTCAGCGTCGCCGGCGTGCACCTGGAGCCACTGGGCGCGTACTCCAGCAAGTACAAGACCCTGGCCGAGCTGCCGAACGGTGCCAATGTAGTGATCCCTAACGACGCCACCAACGGCGGCCGCGCGCTGTTGCTGCTGGCCAACCAGGGCCTGATCACCTTGAAGAACCCGACCGATATCCTGTCGACCATCAAGGACATCACCGGCAACGAAAAAGGTCTGAAATTCCGCGAACTGGAAGCCGCCACCCTGCCGCGCGTGCTGACCCAGGTCGACCTGGCGCTGATCAACACCAACTACGCCCTGGAAGCCAAGCTGGACCCTTCCAAGGATGCCCTGGCGATCGAAGGCAACGACTCGCCTTACGTCAACATCCTGGTGACCCGCGAGGACAACAAGGATTCGGACGCGGTGCAGAAGCTGGTCAAAGCCCTGAAGACCCCGGAAGTGAAGAAATTCATCAACGAGAAGTACAAAGGCGCGATCCTGCCGGCGTTCTGATCGGTCTCCAACACACCGCAGATCAGAATGTGGGAGCAGCTTTATGTGGGAGCGGGCTTGCTCGCGATGCAGGCGCCGCGGTGTATCAGTTACACCGCGGTGATGCTATCGCGAGCAAGCCCGCTCCCACATTTGTTTTGTATGGTCAGCAAAATAGCCGTTCGGCTCAGTTGCGCTGCAACAACCCCGGCAACTGCGCCACCAGCTTCTGGTTGTTCAACGGCGCACGAATAAACCCGCGCTGGGTGCCGTCCGGGCCGATCAACGCCAGGTTGCCGCTATGGTCGACGGTGTAGTTCGGCTTGCTGGTATCCGCCGGAATAAACGGAATGCTCACGGCATTCGAGACCTTCTGCACCTCTTCCACATTCGCCCCGGTCAGGCCTGCAAATTGCGGATCGAAATAGCTCAGGTATTGCTTGAGCTGCGTCGGGGTATCGCGATGCGGGTCAACGCTGACCAGGATCACCTGCAGCTTATCCACCACGTCCTTGGGCAGCTCGCTCTTGATTTGCCGCAACTGGGCGAGGGTGGTCGGGCAAATGTCCGGGCAGAAGGTGTAGCCAAAGAACAGCACGCTCCACTTGCCCTTCAACTCATTGACCAGCACCGGCTGGCCGTCCTGGTTGGTCATGGTCACAGGCGGCAGCTGGCGGCTTTGCGGCAGCAGGATAATGCCCGCGTCGATCAATGCCGTGGGGTCGCCCTGGCCCTTGCCAGACAGCACTTTGTTGACGGTCAGGCCCATGATCAACGCCACCAGGGCCACCAGGATAAAGACAGTTTTTTGAGTTCGAGTCATAGGTTCAACAATAAGTAGTGGTCTACGAGCAGGGCGATAAATAGCAAAAACAGGTACCAGATAGAGTACTTGAAGGTATTGATCGCCGCGTGCGGCCGACTGCCACGGTACAGCACCCAGGCCCATTGCAGAAAGCGCGCACCCAGAACCAGCGCACACCCCAGGTACAACAGCCCGCTCATATGGATCACATAAGGCATCAGGCTCACCGCCAGCAGCGCGAAGGTGTAGAGCAGGATATGCACCTTGGTGTAGTGCTCGCCGTGGGTCACCGGCAGCATCGGGATATCGGCCTTGGCGTACTCCTCCTTGCGATGGATGGCCAGGGCCCAGAAGTGCGGCGGGGTCCAGGCGAAGATAATCAGCACCAGCAACAACGGCTCGGCACTCACATGCCCGGTGACCGCCACCCAACCGAGCAACGGCGGCGCCGCGCCGGCCAGGCCGCCGATCACGATGTTCTGCGGCGTCGCCCGCTTGAGAAAACCGGTGTAGATCACCGCATAGCCCAGCAGCGAGGCCAAGGTCAGCCAGGCCGCCAGTGGGTTGGTAAACGCCAGCAACAAGCCCAGCCCGGCCACCGCCAGCGCCAGGGCAAATGTCAGCGCGGCGGCCGGCGACACCCGGCCTTCCGCCAGCGGCCGCTTATGGGTGCGCGCCATCAGCGCGTCGATGCGCCGGTCCACCACATGGTTGACCGCCGCCGCGCCGCCGGCACACAGGGCAATCCCCAGGTTGCCGAAGATCAGCACCGTCCACGGCACCCCGGCGCGGGTGGCGAGAAACATACCCACCAGCGAGGTGATCAACATCAGCACCACCACCTTGGGCTTGGTCAGCTCCAGGTAGTCGCGCCAGATCGCCTGGCTGTGACGCTCGCCAATCAAGGTCGCCATGGCATCTCTCCTTTAAGGGTAATCAGACCCGACACGTGCTTGCGCGGGCTGAAGCGCCAACCGAACGGCACTTGATGGCGGACCCGCACCAGGCTGGTACGGGCGTGGTAATTGACCAGCACCAGGGTCAGCAGCAACGCTGCTCCGCCGGCGTTATGGGCGACCGCCACCGGCAGCGGCAAATGAAAGTACACATTGCTCAGGCCCAGGCCGATCTGCACGGCCAGGGCGACCAGCAGCAGGCCCGCCAGGCGGGTCATGCCCACCGCCTTGAGCTGCCAGGCCAGGCCCAGCAGCGCCACAGTCACCACCAGCGCGCCCAGGCGATGGGTCAGGTGAATCGCCGTACGCGCATCACTGTCCAGTTGCCCGCCCAGGTAGTTGGGGCCGATATGCTGGGTCAGGTGAAAGCCATTGGCAAAATCCGCCGCCGGCCACCACTCGCCATGGCAGGTCGGCAAGTCGATACAGGCCACCGCCGCATAGTTGGAACTGACCCAGCCACCGAGGGCGATCTGCCCGATCACCAGCACCAGGCCGGCGGTGGCCCAATACTGCAAACGCCGGGGCACGATCAGCGCCGGCAACACCCCGGACAGACGCAGGGTCAACAGAAACAACAGGCTTAACGTCGCGAAGCCTCCCAGCAAATGCCCAGTGACCACCTGCGGCCAGAGCTTGAGCGTCACCGTCCACATGCCAAAGGCTGCCTGGGCAAACACCACAACCAGCAGGAACAGCGGCAGCTTCAACGGCTGCCCCGGATGCCGGCGATGGGTCCAGGCGCGGGTGGCCAACAGCGCGATCAACAACCCCAGGGTGCCCGCCGCATAGCGATGGACCATCTCGTTCCAGCCTTTGTCGGCCTCCACCGGCGTGTCCGGGAAGTGCAACTCGGCATGGGCCAACTGGGCCTCGCTTTTCGGCACGCTGATAAAGCCATAGCAACCCGGCCAGTCCGGGCAACCGAGGCCGGCATGGGTCAGGCGCGTGTAGGCGCCCAGCAGCACCACAATCAGCGCCAGCAGGGTGGCAAACAGCGCGAGGCGAAATCCAGGTTTGGCCATGACGATGCCCTTATCCGATATTCGACAGTTTCAGCAGATGGCGCAGGTCGTTGAGCAGATCCTTGCCCTTGACCCGCGCGTCATAGCGCAGCACCAGGTTGCCGTGGGGGTCAACGATCCACAGTTGCGCATCGCCCGGCGCGGCGGCGTTTTGCTTGAAGGTCGGCAGGTCCAGGGGCAAGCGCCGCAATTGCGGGTATTCGGCTTTGAGCTTGGCCTCGTACGCGGCGCTGACCGGCTGCGCACTGGCCAGGGCATGGCTGGCACGGGACGCATCACGCCCCAGGCCGATCTGCAGTTGGCGCGCGAGGTAGACCAACTGCTGGCATTCGGCGGCGCAGGCCGCGGGTGCGGTCACCAGCAATTGCCAGCGCTCCTCGTCAGCCTGTACGCCGATATCGGCGCGGGTCTGGCCGTTGCCGATCATCTCGCCATGATCACTGCGGTTATCCGGCACCCAGAACTGCCACTTGTACATCAGGGTCGCCAGCACCATCGGGCCGATCACCATCAGCAGGATCAGGATCAGTTGCCAGCGCCCCTTGCTGCGATTGGGCGCCGCTGGCGTGTCAGACATGTTGAGTGGATTCATGGCCGCTCCCATGGTGCTTCTCCCTTGCGTTGTGCCAGCCGAGGTAGAGGTAAAGGCCCAGCAGCGCCAGCGCCATGGCGAACCACTGCACGGCATACCCCACGTGTTTTTCCGGCCCCATGGCCACCACCGGCCATTGGGTTTCATAGGTCGCCGGGCCCGCTTCGGCCCGTAGTTCAAAGGCAAACCCGCTGCGCTCCAGCTCGGCCCACAGCGCCTGCGGGTGCAGCGCCGTCAGCAGGCGCGGCCATTGCGCGGCTGCCGGGTCGGCGTGTAGCTGGAACGTCTCGCCGGGGGCGACATACACCCAGGCGTTGATATTCAAAGGTTGGTCGGGGGTGGTGAAAGCTGGCGGCGTACGCCGATCCGGCCACGGCAGCCAGCCGCGATTGAGCAACAGCCACTGGCCGCTGGCCTGGTCATGAAAGGGTTGCAGCAACTCGACGCCGGCCTTGCCGTCGCGCATGCGGTTATCCAGCAGCACGCTGTGCCCGGCATCGAACTCCCCGCGCAACTGCACCCGGCGAAAGGCCGGATCAGCCACCGCCGCCAGTTGCGCAACGCTGATAGGCTGCGCCGCCCGGCGCTCGGCGTAACTCTGGAGCAGCGCCTGTTTTTCCTGGCCACGGGACAACTGCCAAAAACCCAGGAACACCATCAACGGCAGCAACACCAGCACCACCAGGGTCGGTGCAATCCCGGGGCGAAAGCGTTTCATGGCGTTACCGCGAAGGTCGATGCTGCGCTGGCTATACTGAATCTCATTGCCCGCCCCTCAAAATAAAGAGCCCTGGAGCCTGACCATGCTCAAAGCCGCTATTGCCCTGATGCTGATCGCTACCGTTGTGAGCCTGTTCAGTGGCTTGTTCTTTCTGGTCAAGGACGAAGGCCACTCCAATCGCCTCGTCACCGCCTTGACCGTGCGTGTGGTGCTGGCCGTGATCACCCTGGCGCTGATCACCTGGGGGTTCTTCAGCGGCCAGCTGGTTTCCCACGCCCCCTGGTAAGCCGCTACAGCACGTAGACGAAGAAAAACAACCCGATCCACACCACGTCGACAAAGTGCCAATACCAACTGGCCGCTTCGAAACCGAACTGGTGCTCGGCATTGAAATGCCCCTTGAGGATGCGCATCAGCATCACGAACAAAATGATCGTGCCGATGGTCACGTGGGCGCCGTGAAAGCCGGTGAGCATGAAGAACGTCGCGCCATACACCCCGGACCCCAGCGTCAGGCCCAGCTCTTTATAGGCGTGGATATATTCCTCGGCCTGGAAGCCGAGGAACGCCACCCCCAACAACACGGTAATCGCCAGCCAGATCTTCAGCGCGCCGCGATGGCCCTTGCGCAGGGCGTGGTGGGCGATGGTGATGGTCACGCTGGAGCTCACCAACAAGATGGTGTTGACCAACGGCAGGCCCCACGGGCTGATGGTGCCTTCCGGCGCCGGGAACAGCTTGGGATCCGGGTTGTTGAGCAGCGGCCAGGCGAACTCGAAGTTGGGCCACAGCATATGGGCAATGCCCTTGGAGCCCTCACCGGCGAGCCACGGCGCCGACAGATGCCGCACATAGAACAGCGCGCCAAAGAACGCGATGAAAAACATCACCTCGGAAAAGATGAACCAGGTCATGCCCCAGCGGAACGAGCGGTCCATCTGCGCGCTGTACAAGCCGGCGCGGCTTTCTTTGATCACCGCGCCAAACCAGCCAAACATCATGTAGGCCAGCAGCAGGCTGCCAACGAAAAAGATCAGCGGGCCGTGGGATTCCGGGCGTGCCGCCTTAAGGTCGTTGAACCACACACCCAGGCCATACACGGTGATCAACAGCCCAAACGTGGCAATTATTGGCCATTTGCTTTGCGCTGGTACGTAGTACGTATCATGAGTCGACATGTATCCGTTCTCCTAATCGAGCCCGCAGGCACGCCTAGCCGCCGGTATGGACAGCCACGGGCGGTTGGCGCGCAGTGATATCGAACAGCGTGTACGCCAGGGTCAAATGCTTCACATCCTTGGGCATGTCGCGGTCGACAATGAAGCGCACCGGCATCTCGATGCGCTCTCCCGGCTGCAGCACTTGCTGGGTGAAGCAAAAACACTCGGTCTTGTGGAAGTACATCGCCGCTTCGGCCGGGGAGATACTCGGGATCGCCTGGGCTGTCATCGGCTTGTCGGTGGGGTTGAAGGCCACGAACACCATCTCGTTGACCGCACCGGGATGGACCACGATTTCGTCGGCCCTGGAGTGGAATTCCCAGACCATATCGATGGCATTGGTTGACAGGAACTGCACCCGTATCTGGCGCGAGGGGTCGACCACCTGCGAGCCTTCGTACTGCCCGGCGGTCTTGCCGTTGATGCCAAACGCTTTGCACATCACGTCGTAGATCGGCACCAGGGCAAAGCCGAAGGCGAACATCGCCAGCACCAGGATGAGCAGGCGCGTGACCAGGCGGTTGAGAGGTACGGAGTCAGCCATGACGCCCACCTGGGCGAGCTGGCTTCGCGATGAGGCCCTCAAGCTCTGCAGGGGTCTTGAGGCCGCCATCGCGGGCAAGCCCGCTCCCACAGGGGATCGGGAGTGTTTTCATGACCGGGTTCATTTGACCTCCGGCGGCGTGGTGAAGGTGTGGTAGGGCGCCGGTGAAGGAATGCTCCACTCCAGCCCTTCGGCGCCATCCCACGGCTTGGCCGGTGCCGGCTGGCCGCCACGGATGCACTTGATCACGATAAACAGGAAGAAAATCTGCGTGGCACCGAACATAAAGGCGCCAATCGACGACACCATGTTGAAGTCGGCGAACTGCAGGTTGTAGTCCGGCACCCGCCGCGGCATGCCGGCCAGCCCCACGAAGTGCATGGGGAAGAACGCCATGTTCATCCCCACGAACGACAGCCAGAAGTGCAGCTTGCCCAGGGTTTCGTCGTACATGTGGCCGGTCCATTTCGGCAGCCAGTAGTAGGCCGAGGCGAAGATCCCGAAGATTGCGCCGGGCACCAGTACGTAATGGAAATGCGCCACCACAAAGTAGGTGTCGTGGTACTGGAAGTCCGCCGGGGCAATGGCCAGCATCAGCCCGGAAAAGCCACCGATGGTGAACAGGATCACAAAGGCCACGGCAAACAGCATCGGTGTCTCAAAGGTCAGCGAGCCTTGCCACATGGTGCTGACCCAGTTGAACACCTTGACCCCGGTGGGCACCGCGATCAGCAGGGTGGCGTACATGAAGAACAACTCGCCCACCAACGGAATGCCCACCACGAACATATGGTGCGCCCACACGATAAACGACAGGAACGCGATACTCGCCGTGGCGTAGACCATCGAGGTGTAGCCAAACAGCGGCTTGCGCGAGAAGGTCGGGATGATCGAGCTGACGGCACCGAAGGCCGGCAGGATCATGATGTACACCTCGGGATGGCCGAAGAACCAGAACACATGCTGGAACAGCACCGGGTCACCGCCGCCAGCGGCGCTGAAGAAGCTGGTGCCGAAGTGGATATCCATCAGCATCATGGTCACGCAACCGGCCAGTACCGGCATCACTGCGATCAGCAGGAAGGCGGTGATCAGCCAGGTCCAGACAAACAGCGGCATCTTCATCAGCGTCATGCCGGGTGCGCGCAGGTTGAGGATGGTCGCGACCACGTTGATCGCGCCCATGATCGAGCTGATGCCCATCAGGTGGATGGCAAAGATAAAGAACGTCACGCTTTCCGGGGCGTAAGTGGTAGAGAGCGGGGCGTAGAAGGTCCAGCCAAAGTTCGGCCCACCGCCCGGGCTGAACAACGTCGAGACCAGCAGCAGGAACGCCGCCGGCAGCAGCCAGAAGCTGAAGTTGTTCATGCGCGGTAGGGCCATGTCCGGCGCGCCGATCATCAGCGGGATCATCCAGTTGGCCAGGCCGACAAACGCCGGCATCACCGCGCCAAACACCATGATCAGGCCATGCATGGTGGTCATCTGGTTGAAGAACGCCGGCTCGACGATCTGCAGGCCCGGCTGGAACAGCTCGGCGCGGATCACCATGGCGAACGAACCACCCAGCAGGAACATGGCGAAGCTGAACCACAGGTACATGGTCCCGATATCTTTGTGGTTGGTGGTCAGCACCCAGCGCATCAAGCCCTTGGCGGGACCGTGGGCGTGGTCAGCGGCATGACCGTGGTCATCAATCACAGTGCTCATGACCGTTCTCCTGCAAGCGGATGGGCGGGGCGGTTCAGGGCATACGCAATGAAGAGGTTCATTTGCTTTCCGCCTGTTTGATGGCCAGCACGTCTTTAGGCGTGACCATGTCGCCTTTGTTGTTGCCCCAGGCGTTACGCTCGTAAGTCACGACCGCTGCAATATCGACTTCCGACAGTTGCTTGCCGAAGGCCGCCATCGCCGTACCGGGCTTGCCGTGGTAGACGATGCTCAGGTGGTCTGCCGCCGGTCCAGTGGCGATCTTCGAGCCTTTGAGCGCCGGGAACATCGGCGGCAGGCCCTGGCCTTCGGCCTGGTGACAGGCCACGCAAGTGGTGTGGTAGACCTTGTCGCCACGGGCCACCAGCTCTTCGAGTGTCCACTCTTTGGAGGTCAGCTCCTTGAGCTTGGCAGCTTCCTCCTTGCGCTCGCCGAGCCAGGTGGCGTAGTCGGCCTTGGACTTGACCTCGACCACGATGGGCATGAAACCGTGGTCTTTGCCGCACAGCTCCGCGCACTGGCCACGGTAGATGCCGGGCTTCTCGACCCGGGTCCAGGCCTCGTTGACGAAACCGGGGATGGCATCGCGCTTGACCGCAAACGCCGGCACCCACCAGGAGTGGATCACGTCGGCGGCAGTCACCAAGAAGCGCACCTTGGCGCCCACTGGCAGCACCAGCGGCTGGTCGACTTCCAGCAGGTAGTGTTCGCCCTTGGTGGCCTGGTTATGGATCTGCTCGGCGGGGGTGGCCAGGTTGCTGAAGAACTCGACGTCCTGGCCCAGGTATTTGTAGTGCCACTTCCACTGATAGCCGGTGACCTGGATATCGATATCCGACTCACTGCTGTCGTAGATGTTGATCAGGGTCTTGGTCGCCGGAATGGCCATGGCGACGAGGATCAGCAAGGGCACCACGGTCCAGAGAATTTCCACCGTCGTACTTTCGTGGAACTTGGCCGCCACTTGGCCCGTGGAACGTCGATGCATAATCATCGACCAGAACATGGCGCCAAACACGATGATGCCGATCACCACACAGATCCAGAAGATGGTCATGTGCAGGTCGAATACGGCGTGACTGACTTCCGTGGCCCCTGGTGCCATATTCACCGTCCAGGCGGCCTGCGCCTGGCTGAATACTGACCACAAGAGTAAGCCCATCCAAACATGTGGATGTCGCGTCATTGCGGGTTCCCCTTATCGTTCTTGTTATCCCGCCGGTTTGCACCTGCGGCCAAGGGGGCGGCTTCCAAACTGCTTACATCCGCCAAGCCTTGCCTGCCTAATGCAGTCGGGCGTCATCAGCTAATTGCGTACATCCCCGAGTATAGACAGCGACTGCGACCCCGCAATGTGAGGGGGCAAATCAGTGAAAAGAGACGAACGGCGCTGGCCAGCCCGCAGATTGAAGGCCTATCCGACGAACGATGGCGATTCGATATAACAGCGATGCATAACCATGAAATAATTATGACAAATGCATCTTAGGGGCTCGTATAAACGAGCTACCTTATGCAATCCCCTTTCCTACGCCCGTATTACTGGAGCTTTCATGAACACCGCCGCATTGCGCGAGCAGATTTCCCGTGCCCATCAACACGAAGCATCCACCGGCCTGTTGGCTAAACAACTGGACGCACAGTTACCGCACCTGCACTCGGCCATTTCCCTGGCCGAGGGTGATCGTAACGCGGTGATGACACGTTTCGTCAGCGCCTACATCGCCCAGGTCCCAGACCTGCTGGATGCCGCCAACGACGTGGCCCGGGAAGCCGGAATTGAAAGCCAGATCAAGCCGGTGCTGAAAATTGCCGAGCACTTCTTTCTGCAGCCACCCGCGATCCTGGCCGCCCATGAAGGCCTGAACGGCCTACTGGACGAGGCCTACCTGGCCCATCGGCTGGTGGAAGAAGTCAACGATCTGTATATCAAGCATTTCGGCCAGCCCTTGATTCCGGCGGACACCACCGTTGCCAATGTGATTGCCCACCAGTTGATCGGCGAAGATTTCGCCAATCAGCTGGACGAAGCCGTGCACCTGGCGGTGGATGAAATGCTCAATGAAGAGAGCTTCGCCCTGGAGTCCGTCGAGGCCTATCGCGAGCAGCTCAAGAGCCCGGCAACGGAAGCCGCGTGGAAACGCTGGCCGTGCCTGTCGCGCCAGTTGGGTGTGGAGTTGGAGCTGGATCAGCCGGCCTGAGTTTTCCTGCCAGGTATAGAACAAATGTGGGAGCGGGCAAGTCGAATCGTCGCACCGCCGCGCCCACATTTTTTTATCCGGTTTCGTCAGCCCACTGACGGGGCCGAACCAATCCGCGTCGTGGTACGTATCCGCCCTTCCAATCGACGCTTCAACCCCCGCGCCTCGATCACCAACTTCGAACCCTTCGCCGCATTGGCCCGCCCCCATTCCTCCAGCAACTCCAGACACGAATGGTCCACGTAGCTCAGGTTATTGAGCGGCACATGCACGGTGGTCCCCGCCGGCACGGTCGCCAGCACCTGGGTCAATGCAGGCACCTTGAGAAAGGTCGCCGCCCCCACCAGTCGCAACTCCATTTCACCGTCCTCGGGCAGGTCGACCAGGCTGACTTTCAAGCGTGATGCCTTCCACGCCAGTTTCACCAGGGTCAGACCGAAGCCCACCAGCACGCCCGTCAGCAAGTCGGTAAAGATGATCGCCAGGGCCGTGGCCGCGTAGGTGAACATCGGCATCCGGCCATAGCGCCCCAGGCCACGGAACGCCTTGAGGTCCACCAGCTTGATCCCGGTGTACACCAGCACACCCGCCAGGCTCGCCACCGGAATGCTCTGCAGCACGCTCGACAGCAGCAACACAAAGGCCAGCAGCCAGAGACCGTGGAACATCGCCGACAAACGCGTGGTCGCCCCCGCCTGGACGTTGGCCGAGCTGCGCACAATCACACCAGTCATGGGCAATGCGCCCACCAGACCGCACAGCATGTTGCCTACACCCTGGGCGGATAACTCCTTATCGAAGTCCGAGCGTTGGCCGTTATGCATGCGGTCCACTGCTGCCGCCGAGAGCAGAGTTTCGGCACTGGCAATAAAGGCCACCGCGAAGGCCGCGATCAACAGGTTGGGGTCGGCCAGGTTCAACAGGTCGCTGGGGCGCAGCCAATCAATTGCGTCGGCAAGGTTTTCTGGCACCTCAACGCGCTTGACCTGCAAGGCCAGCGCCAGGCTGGTCGCGGTCGCCAGGCCCACGCCGAGCAATGCCCCCGGCACAAAACGCAGTTTTTGCGGGCGAAACCGGTCCCACAACCACATCACCAGCATGGTCGCCAGGCCCAGCAGACCGGCTTGCCAACCGAGCCCGCCACCCAGGCTGGGAATGGCCTGGGCCACTGCGGCGGGAAAGCCGGCGAGGTTATCCAGCCCGGAGGGTTTGGGCGCCCCATCGAGCATCACATGGACCTGCGACAGGACAATCAACACTCCGATCCCCGCCAGCATGCCGTAGACCACCGCCGGCGCCGTCACCCGGAACCAGCAGCCCAGGCGCAGGCGCCCGGCCACCAGTTGCAGGAAGCCGGCCAACAACAGGATCGGCCCGAGCATCAGCATGCCGTGCTGGCGCACCAGTTCGAACACCAACACCGCCAAGCCGGCCGCCGGCCCGCTGACTTGCAGGGGCGAACCGGCCAGCCAGCCCACCACCAGGCCACCAATGATCCCGGTAAGCAGGCCCTTGGCCGGGGGCATGCCCGAGGCAATGGCGATCCCCATACACAAGGGCAAGGCCACCAGAAACACCACCACCGAAGCCAACAGCTCCCGTGGCAGCACTGTTTTTAATTGAGCTGCACGCATGATGACTCTCCCGAGGCATTCGCCGGGCGTGGCAAGGCCTGGCTGCATCCATGGCAGCCATCGCATTACCCGGCAGGGGATTGTTTTAGAAGCGCGCTTTGGGCGTCGCCGAAGGGATCGGTCCGGAACCGCTCAACGGCCGGAATGTGGCCTGATCCGCGTCGTAGGCTTTGATTTCACTGGTCTCGATGTTGTAGATCCAGCCATGGATAAACAAATGACCGTTGGCCATGCGCGATGCCACGGAGGGGTGGGTGCGCAAGTGTTGCAACTGGGCGATGACGTTTTCTTCGGTCAGCACCTGCATGCTTTCGCCTTCGTTGGCGCAATCACAGTTGTCCTGGACCATGGTCTTGGCGACTTCGGCGTGGCGCAGCCAGGCTTTGACCGTGGGCATTTTTTCCAGGCTCTGGGGGTTGAGCACTGCCCGCATGGCGCCACAATCGGAGTGGCCGCAGACAATAATGTGCTGCACGCCCAGCGCCAGCACCGCGTACTCGATGGCCGTGGACACACCGCCGTTCATCTGCCCATAAGGCGGCACGACGTTACCTACGTTACGGGTCACGAACAGATCGCCCGGGGAGCTCTGGGTGATCAGTTCCGGAACAATGCGCGAGTCGGCACAGGTGATAAACATCGCCCGTGGGCTCTGGGCCGTGGCGAGCTTCTTGAAGAGCTCTTCCTGCTGGGGGAAGACCTCATTATGGAAATGCAAAAAACCATCAACAATGTGCTGCAGCGCTGCATCGGCGGACTCCGCCTCGTGAGGGGCTGAAGCCGACGCAGCCAACGGCTGTTTATCCTTGTCACTCATGATTCATCCTCGTGGTTGGGGCAGGAGAGTCTTGTAGTTGAGGTCGACGCGCGATCACCGGGAAACAACACATGGAAACCACCCAGCCAGTGCCGCCGACCCACCAGTCACTTGATGAACAAGGTACCTGCCGAAACTTAACTCAAACTGAATCAACCGCTCTATCTCGCGGGTTTCAGTGATGTCAAAACGCGACCACCCTGGCCGGGCAACACGCGCTTTTGTATCAGTCTACAACAAAGCCAGCTGCCTGCCGGGCGGACAGAATGCACTGCAATCAAGATTAAACCCTTCCCGACGATTGAGCCCCAAGCGCTTGATCGCCTTGGCAAATCGTTGCGCCAGCAAATCGGCAAACGGCCCCTCACCGCGCATGCGCACGCCGAAGCGGCTGTCATAGACTTCCCCGCCACGTACCTGGCGGACCAGGCTCATCACATGGGCCGCTCGCTGCGGATAATGGGCCGCCAGCCATTCCTCGAACAGCGGCGCTACTTCAAGGGGCAGGCGCAGCATCATATAGGCCGCGCTCTGCGCCCCGGCGGCATGGGCTTCGGCCAGCAGGCTTTCCAGTTCACTGTCGTTGATCATCGGAATCATTGGCGAACACAGCACACCCACCGGGATACCCGCCTCGCGCATTACCCGGATCGCCCGCAGCCGCGCCTTGGGCGCCGCCGCACGGGGCTCGAGGATGCGCTTGAGTTCATCGTCCAGGCTGGTGAGGCTGATCATCACCGCCACCAGCCGCTGGCGGGCCAGCTCCGTGAGCAGGTCAAGGTCACGCAGGATCAACGACCCCTTGGTCACGATAGTCACCGGGTGGCGATAGCGCAGCAGCACCTCCAGGGTTTGCCGGGTGATCTGGTATTCACGTTCGATCGGTTGATACGGGTCCGTATTGGAGCCCAAATTGATCGGCGCACACACATAGCCGGGCTTGGACAATTGTTGCTCCAGCACCTGGGCGGCGTTGCTCTTGGCGATCAGCTTCGTTTCAAAGTCCAGGCCCGGGGACATGTCCCAATAGGCATGGCTGGGCCGCGCATAACAATAGATACAACCGTGCTCACACCCCCTGTAAGGGTTGATGGAGCGGTCGAACGGCAGGTCCGGCGAGGTGTTGCGGGTGATGATGGTCTTCGCCGTCTCGATGCGCACTTCGGTGCCCTGGGTCGGCGGTACTTCCTGATACCAACCGTCGTCCTCGGCCACACTGACCGTGGGCGCAAAGCGATTGTGCAGGTTGGTGGCGGTGCCTCGCCCGCGCGGCGGCAGAGGAGTGGACATACAAGCGCCTCGATACTGTTTTTATATACAGTATCGAGGCGCAGCGTCTCTGACCAGTGCCGTTGGGCGGCAAAGGCTGAATCAGTGACTCGTCACTTGCCCCAGATCGTCGCCCGAGGTGGTGTGTTTATCGCTTTTGCGCAGGTCGGCCACGTCGCCAGCCTTCACCGGCGCGCCCTGGTTACCCCAGCTGCCACGGATAAAACTCACCACATCCGCCACTTCCTGATCCGACAGGCGCCAGGCAAAGGCCGGCATGGTGAAGGTGGAAGGCGCGGCGTGAGTGGCCGGCAGGGTTCCGCCATTCAACACAATGTTGATCAACGATGTGGCATCCGCCGTCTGCAACACCGGATTGCCCGCCAGCGCCGGGAACACCCGGGTATAGCCATGACCATCGGTACGATGGCAGGCCGCGCAGTTGTCGATGTACACCGCCGCGCCCGGCCGACTGTCATCGCCCTTCCACAGCGCCTCGGCCACCTGCTTGTCGTATTGGTGCGGCTGATCCTTGGGGTCGACTGCCGGCAGGCTCTTGAGGTAACGGGCGATAGCGGTCAGGTCGTCTTCAGACATGTACTGCATGCTGTGGACTACAACGTCGCTCATGCCGCCAAACACCGCACTGCGATCACTGCGGCCGGTCTTGAGAAACTGCACCAGTTGCTCTTCGCTCCAACTGCCCAGGCCATCCTTGTGGTCACCGCGCAGGCTTTTGGCGATCCAGCCTTCCAGCGGCGCACTGCCCGACAGGAACGCAGAACCTTCAGACGCGCTCAGGGCCTTTTCCTGCATGGTCAGAGCGCGCGGGGTGTGGCAGGCGCCACAGTGGCCGAGACCTTCCACCAGGTAGGCGCCACGGCTGATTATCGGGTCGGCATCGGCCGGGGCCTGGTAGTCCGCCACCTCGGGTGCGAACATCCAGCGCCATGCGGCCAGGGGCCAGCGCATGCTCAAGGGCCAGGGAATGTCGCTGTCCTGGTTCGGCTGGGCGACCGGCTCCACCCCTTTCATGAAGTACGCATACAGCGCCTGCATATCGGTTTCGCTGACGCGAGCGTAAGACGGGTAGGGCATCGCCGGGTAAAGGGTACTACCACTTATGGCGACGCCATGGCGCACGGCCTTGTCGAAGTCTTCAAAGCTGTAGTCCCCCAGGCCGGTTTTGTCCGGGGTGATGTTGGTGGAGTAGATCACGCCGATCGGGGTTTCCATCGGCAGGCCACCGGCAAACGGCTTGCCGCCCTTGGCGGTGTGGCAGGCCACGCAGTCACCGGCGCGGGCCAGGTATTCGCCTTGTTTGATCAGATCAGTTTCAGCCGCGCTCACCGAGCAACTGCTGAACAGGGCCAGGGTCGCGATAACAAATGCTTTCATGGTCGTCGCTCCTTATGCCTGAACCAGCGGGCCGGGGTTTTTCAGGTACTGCTCGCGAATCGCCCGGGCCGACCAATAGGTCAGCGCCGCCACCAGGCCCGTAGGGTTGTAGCCCAGGCCTTGTGGGAAAGCAGATGCACCTGGGACAAACACGTTGTGCACATCCCAGCACTGCAGGTAGCGGTTCAACGCGCTGGTCTTCGGGTCGGTCCCCATGATCGCGCCACCGTTGAGGTGGGTGGTCTGGTAGGACGCGGTGTTGAAGTGATCGCCGACCTTCTTGCCGAGCACGGCAATCGCCTTGGGGTTCATCGCTTCGGCGATCTTGCCCATTTTTTCGACCATGAAGCGGTTCATCTTGATGTCGTTTTCCTGCCAGTCGAAGGTCATGCGCAGCAGCGGCAGGCCGTAGGCATCACGGTAAACCGGATCCAGATCGAGGTAGTTGCCCCGGTAGGATTGATGGGCGCCGTGGGCGTCCATCGACACCTGGTGGGTGTAGTAATCGGCGGTGGCGCGCTTCCACGCACTGCCCCAGGCCGGCGTGCCCGGCGGGTTGGAGGTGCCGGCAATCGGCCGGCTGCCCGCCTGGTTGACCCACATCGGCGAGCCGCCGACGAAGCCATGGGGACCATGGTCGAAGTTATCGGCGTTGAAATCGTCCACCGCCACGCCATTGCCGCCAGCGCCGATGAAGTTGTTGGTATGCACGTCTTTGTCGAAGTAGGCCTTGATGGTGGCCATGTTCTGGTAGGCGAAGTTCTTGCCCACCACCCCTTCGCCCGTGATCGGGTCGTAGGGCTTGCCGATGCCCGAGAGCAGCATCAGGCGCACGTTATGGAACTGGAAGGCGCCAAGAATCACCAGGTCCGCCGGTTGCTCGATCTCCCGGCCCTGGGCGTCGATATAGGTCACGCCAGTGGCTTTACGCTTGGTGCTGTCGAGATTGACCTTGAGCACGTGGGAATTTGGCCGCAGCTCAAAGTTCGGCACCTGGCGCAGGGCCGGCAGGATGTTCACGTTGGGCGATGCCTTGGAGTACATGTAGCAGACATACCCGCTGCAAAAACCACAGAAGTTGCACGGCCCCATCTGCGCGCCATAGGGGTTGGTGTAGGGCCCCGAGGTATTGGCCGAAGGTAGGTTATAGGGCTTATAGCCCACATCGGCGGCAGCTTTCTGGAACAGCTGCGCCGAGTAGGTGTTTTTCTGCGACTCTAGTGGGAAATGGCTGGAGCGATCCGGCGCATAAGGGTTGCCGCCCTTGCCTTCACCCACCAGTTGGCCTTTGACGGTCCAGGCCTGGCCGGAGGTGCCGAAGACTTTTTCGGCGTAGTCAAAGAACGGCTCCAGCTCTTCGTAGCTGACGCCGAAGTCCTGGATGGTCATGTCCTTGGGAATGAAATTTTTGCCGTAGCGCTCTTCGTAGTGGCTGCGCATGCGCAATTCGATGGGGTCCACCCGGAAATGCACACCCGACCAGTGCAGGCCCGCGCCGCCTACGCCGTTACCCGGCAGGAAGGCGCCCAACTGACGGTTGGGCAGGGCAATGTCATTCACGCTATGGCGAATGGTCACGGTTTCCTTGGAGATGTCCTGGAACAGCTTTTTGCGCACGCTGTAGGTCAGTTCGTCGATCACCTGTGGGTAATTACCGTCCGGGTAGGTGTCCTGCATCGGGCCGCGCTCCAGCGCTACCACGTGCAAGCCGGCTTCGGTCAGTTCCTTGGCCATGATCGCGCCTGTCCAGCCGAAGCCGACGATAACCGCATCCACTTTCTTCATGATGGTCGCCACGTTTATGCCCTCTCGCCGCGGATGGAAACAGCCGGGAAGGGGTATTGCTCGTTGCGTTCAACCCAATCCATGAAATCGGCGCGGGCGCCGGGGAAGCCGATCATGGTCCAGCCGACCATGCCTTTGTTGCCGCCGTGGATCGGGTCGCAGAAGAACCCTTCCTTGGTGTTTTGCAGCAACAAATTGAAGAAAATCTTCGGCGGGACCGCCGCGAAATGCTCGCCGGTTTCGGCACCGCCCGCCTCCAGGCGACGCAGCAAATCATCCTGGGTAGCGCTGTCTTGCCCAGCAAATGTTTTACCGTTGAACGCTTTCGACCAGGAATCCGTGGCGGCAATACCCAGGCGATAGATCTCCTTGGGCACCAGTTTGCTCTGCCAGCCCATCTCGGGCGGGGCGTCGGCATTGAACGGGCCTTGCATAAACCACAGGGCGCCACTGGCGTAGGGGGTGTTCATCTGCCGGTCGATATATTCCGGCGCGCCGGCTTCCAAAGCGCCTGGGCCTTGGGCATCAGCAGGGATCAAACGCGCGACGGCGGCGTTGATAAAGGCCCACTCCTCAGCGGTGAAGTAGCTCGGCTCGTAGGCCTTTTCGCTGGCGGGCGCACTGGCCGGGCTGGCCGGGCTGGCCTGGGCAGGTTCGGGCGTGGCCATCAGCATCGAGCCGCCAAGGCCAGTGCTGGCAACCGTGACCACCGGGATCAAGGTCAAGGATTTGCGCAAAAAGTCACGCCGGGGGTTGTCTCGATCTTGATCAGACATGGTGGCACCTCATCATGTGGTCACGGGTTTGAGCAGTCGCTTCATGGAGCGGCTTGTCGTTTTGAATGTAATCAATGGTTACAAATGATAGCAGGCTAAGGAATGAGAGAACCGTTTCAGCCAGGAAAATCGAGAAATGCGCGCAAAAAAATGTGGGAGCAGGCTCATGTAGGAGCTGGCTTGCCTGCGATAGCATCACCTCGGTGTCACTGATACACCGAGGCGTCTGCATCGCAGGCAAGCCAGCTCCTACATGAGCCTGTTCCCACAGGTTGGACGGAGTAAGGCCCGTCAGTCTTTTTTCAGCTTCGGATTAGGGAAGAACTGCACCGCCTGCACCTTGGGGTCCGCCGGCGCTTTCAACGCCGAGGTATTGACCCGCGTGCCCAATTCCTTGGGCACCGACAAACCCTGGTCGTTGAGCGTGTCGGTATAGCCGCAGGCCACGCATTCGCGATGGGGCACATTGTCTTCGGTCCACATCTTCAACTTGTCCGGCTCGCTGCACGCCGGGCACACGGCCCCGGCGATAAATTGCTTTTTGGTGATCACAGGCCCGTCACTCATGCTGCTGCGTCCTCACTCAGGCCGCTGTGGCGCAAGAGTGCGTCAATCGACGGTGCGCGTCCGCGGAAGTCGACGAACAGCACCATCGGCGCCTGGGAACCGCCACGGGCCAGGATCGCCTCGCGGAACGCCCGGCCAGTCTCGGCATTGAGCACGCCGTCTTCTTCGAACTTGGAGAAGGCATCCGCCGACAACACCTCGGCCCACTTGTAGCTGTAGTACCCCGCCGCGTAACCGCCGGCGAAGATATGCGCGAAGCTGTTGGGGAAGCGGTTGTAGGCCGGAGGACGCATCACCGACACCTCGTCGCGCACGCCTTCGAGCACCTGCGCCACGCTGCGGCCATCGCCGTGGGTAGCGTGCAGCTCAAAGTCGAACAGCGAGAATTCCAGTTGGCGCACCATCATCAGGCCGGACTGGAAGTTCTTCGCCGCGAGCATTTTTTGCAGCAGGTCCTGGGGCAATGCTTCGCCACTTTCATAGTGACCGGAAATCAGCGCCAGGCCTTCCGGCTCCCAGCACCAGTTCTCCATAAACTGGCTCGGCAACTCCACCGCATCCCAGGCCACACCGTTGATACCGGACACGCCCGCGTGTTCGACGCGGGTCAGCAGGTGGTGCAGGCCGTGACCGAATTCGTGGAACAGGGTGGTGACTTCATCGTGGGTCAGCAGGGCAGGCTTGCCGCTGTCGGCCGGGGTGAAGTTGCACACCAGGTTGGCCACCGGGCTTTGCAGCACACCCTCGGCGGTACGCCGACGATCACGGGCGCCGTCCATCCAGGCACCGCCACGCTTGTTGGCGCGGGCATACAGGTCGAAGAAGAAGCGGCCGACGTGCTGGCCGTTTTCCTTGATTTCGAACAGGCGGACATCCGGGTGCCAGGTATCGAAGCCCTTCTGCTCGGCGATCTCGATGCCGTACAGGCGCTGGACGATGGCAAACAGCCCGCCCAGCACTTTGTCGATCGGGAAGTAGGCCCGCAGGGCTTCCTGGGACACGCTGTAGCGCTGTTCACGCAGTTTTTCACCGTAGAAACCGCTGTCCCAGCTTTGCAGGTCGGCGCAGCCTTGTTCGGCAGCGTAGGCCTTGAGCTGCTGCAGGTCCTGGGTGGCAAATGGCTTGCTGCGCTTGGCCAGGTCACGCAGGAAACTCAGTACCTGGTCGCTGGATTCGGCCATTTTGGTGGCCAGGCTCAGTTCGGAGAAAGAGGCGAAGCCAAGCAGTTGGGCCAATTCCTGACGCAGGTCGAGGATCTGTTCCATCACCGGGCCGTTATCGTTCTGACCGGCATTCGGGCCCTGGTCCGACGCGCGGGTGCAGTAGGCCGCGTAGATTTCTTCACGTAGGGCGCGGTCGTGGGCGTAGGTCATCACCGCGTAGTAGCTGGGGAACTCCAGGCTGATCAGCCAGCCGTCGAGGCCTTTGGCCTGGGCCGCAGCAGCCATTTGCGCTTTGGCTGAGTCGGTCAGGCCGGCCAGGGTGGCTTCGTCGGTGACGTGCTTGGTCCAGGCCTGGGTGGCGTCGAGCAATTGGTTGGAGAACTTGCTGCCCAGTTCGGAGAGTTTGCTCTGCACCTCGGCATAGCGCTTCTGCTGCTCAGGCGGCAGGTCGATACCCGACAGGCGGAAGTCGCGCAGCGCGTGCTCCAGAATGGTTTTTTGCGCCACGTCGAAACCGGCCGCTTCCGGGCTGTTGGCCAGGGCTTCGAAGGCCTGGAACAGCTCGCGGTTCTGGCCCATCTCGGTGGAATAGGCGCTCAATGCCGGCAGGCAGGCCTCATAGGCTTCGCGCAGTTCGGCGCTGTTGCACACGGCATTGAGGTGGCTGACCGGGCTCCAGGCCGCGCCCAGGCGGTCGTTGAGTTCATCCATGGCCAGGACCAGGCCGGCCCAGGTCGGATTTTTTCCCTGGCTTTGCAGGATGCCTTCGATGGCGACGCGGTTGTCGGCCAGGATCTGTTCGATGGCCGGTTGGACGTGCTCGGCACGGATCGCCGAGAACGGCGGCAGGTCGTAGGACTGCAAAAGAGGGTTGTTCGCGCTCACGGTTGGCACCTTGGCTGAAGAAACAGGTAAGACAAAGATGGGGCCATCTTAATTACAATCAACGTCCACCGCAGCTATCAACCAAACAGAGAGAGGCTATCGTGACCCTTCGCACCTATCAGAATCACACGCCAACCCTCGGCGCCGGGGCTTTCGTCGATGCTTCGGCGGTGGTGATCGGCGATGTCGAAATCGGCGCCGACAGCTCGGTCTGGCCGCTGACGGTGATTCGCGGCGACATGCACCGTATCCGCATCGGCGCGCGCACCAGCGTGCAGGATGGCTGCGTGCTGCACATTACCCACGCCGGCCCTTTCAATCCTGACGGTTTCCCGCTGCTGATCGGTGACGACGTGACCATCGCCCACAAGGTGATGCTGCATGGCTGCACCGTCGGCAGTCGCATCCTGATCGGCATGGGCAGCATTGTGATGGACGGCGCGGTGGTTGAAGACGATGTGATCATCGGTGCCGGCAGCCTGGTGCCGCCGGGCAAGAAACTTGAAAGCGGTTTTTTGTATGTGGGCAGCCCGGTTAAACAAGTTCGCGCGCTTTCTGACAAGGAACGCGCCTTTTTCACCTATAGCGCCGCGAACTACGTGAAGCTCAAGGACCTGCACCTGGCAGAGGGATTCGACCAATGACCCTGGATTACCAGACGGTTCTATTTGACCTGGACGGCACCCTGACCGACCCACGGGAAGGCATCACCCGCTCGATCCAATACGCCTTGGCCAAGCTGGGCATTGATGAGCCGGACCTGACCAAGCTCGAACACTTTATCGGCCCGCCGTTGCTGCAGGCCTTTATGCAGTTCTACGATTTCGACGAGGCCCGGGCGTGGCAGGCGGTGAATTTCTATCGCGAACGCTTCAAGGTCACCGGGCTCTATGAAAACCGGGTGTTCGACGGGGTCATGCCATTGCTGGAAGCGTTGAATGGCCAGGGGCGCCAGCTGTATGTGGCCACCTCCAAGCCGTGGGAATTTGCCCGGGAGATCGCCCGGCATTTCGATTTCGCCAAGCACTTCAAGGTGATCTACGGCAGTGAGCTGGACGGCACGCGCACCAACAAGGTCGAACTGATCGCCCACTTGATGCACGTGGAAGGGCTGGACCCGGCCAGTACCTTGATGATCGGCGACCGTAAGCACGACCTGATCGGCGCACGTAGCAATGGCCTGGATGCAGCGGCGGTGGGGTATGGGTTTGGCAGTTTTGCAGAGTTGAGTGCTGAAGCGCCGCGCTGGCATTTTGAGACGCTGGACGAGATGCATCAGGCGTTTTTGCAGCGGGCTTGAGACCGCTATCGCGGGCAAGCCCGCTCCCACATTGGACGGTGTTCACACATCAACATGTGGCAGTGGCTTGCCTGCGATGGGGCCCTAAAGGTCACGCCCCTCCAACTGCCGCAACGCCAATTTGCGCTGCTCCACCGGCAAGCGCCCCAACTGCTCCACGGCACCGTAGAACCTCAGCCAATCCCCACCCTCGCGGCGGAACAATGCCGCAAACGCCGGCACCCACTGGTCATACAGCCCAAACGGCAACAACCGCGCATTGTTCATCGGCTGATTGATCCAGGCGTCATAACGCTTGTCGCCGCCCCACTGGCTGTCGCGCATCTGCCGATAATCACTGCGCAAGCGCTCGAACTCGGCGGCCTTGGCCTGGCGCATGGCATCGGCGGCCAACGGCTGCGCATACAGGCGCTCCAAGCGGCTGCGGGTGTTGAGGATCAACTGGATAAACTGGTCGCGCTGCTTCAAGCTCGATTCGCTCGCAGGCGCCAGGCCACGGGCCGCGCGCCATTGCCGGGTGCCTTCCTGCTCGACGAAGGTGGCAAACGACTCATTGAACTCGGTGTCGTCCTTCACATAAAAGCGCTGGTGCGCCAGCTCGTGAAAAATCACCGTGGCCAGGCGCTCTTCACCCCAGCGCATCATCGAACTCATGATCGGGTCATCGAACCAGCCGAGGGTGGAATAGGCCTCGACCCCGCCAATCGACACATCCATGCCACGCAGTTGCAACAACGCCGCCTCGCCCCGCGCCGCACCCTGAGTGTAATAACCACGGTAGGCCACACATCCGGCAATCGGGAAGCAATGGTTCTGGGGTAACAAGGAAAATTCTGATGTAGCGAAGACATTCCAGACGACATACGGCCGGCCGATATCGGCATACAGGCGATAGCTCTGATTGTCCGGCAGGTGCAACTGTTGGCTGGCGAAGGTGCGCGCCTTCTGGGAGTGCGCCAAATGCTCACGCAACACTTGCGGGCGCGTCGGATCGGCAATCACTTCGGCCACCGGCTGCCGCGCCTGCAGTAACTGCCATTGGCCGCTGGCCAGCTGGCTGTAGTAGCTGACACTGGAGCAACCGCCGAGCCACAGGCACGTCAGCCCCGCCAAGAAACGCCACACCATGTCAAACCGCTCCAGAGTCATTGGCCCGCCAGACTAACTGGCCGGCAGGGGTTATGCTCATACCATTCCTACGGTTGAGTGCCCACTATGCGTCAGCTCCTGCTTCCCTTGGCGGCGATTTTTCTCAGCGCCTGTGCCTCCGCGCCAATCCCGCCCGCCGACCCGCAACAGGCCTGGGTCGATTTCGCCACCCCGACGCCGGGCGCCAAGCTGGTCATGGCGCAACGCCTGGACGGCAAGGCCCTGGACGATGGGCGCTACTTCCAGGTGCCAGCGGGCAGCCATGAGTTGATGGTGCGTTTTGATTTTGAAGTGTATGCCGGGGCGGGCCTGGGTGGCGGGCTGAACCAGCCCCAGGAGCGCACCTGTTTTATCACCCTGCAATACGACCAGTTCCAGGCCGGCCAACGCTACCGCCTGGAAGGGCGTTCGCTGGGCTTTACCCCGAACATCCGGCTGTATGACGCCCAGCGTCAGTTGCTGGCCGAGGAACGCAGCATCAACTGCATTCCCTGATCAGTCATCGTTGCGCTGGTAGATGATGCGCTTGGTGCCGTTTTCGCAGGAGCCGACGATCATGGCTTCGTCATGATTCTTGGCTTCTTCGGCGGTGATGATTTCCAGGGTGTAGGACGGGATTGCCTTGGCCTGTAGGCCGACTTCAATCTCTTTCCTGAGCTCTTCACAGTCTTTCGGCGCGGCCATTGCCGATGTGGCCAAAACACCGCAGATAATCGCCAAGGCAAAACGTTTCATGTGTGAAGCTCCCTAAATGCGCTGCGCACGGGTGTGCGCCAAAGGCTGCATGGGTATGAGACCACATTTGCGAAACGCGAGTTCTGATTTAACGCAGAACAAAATGTGGGGGCGAGCAAGCCCGCTCCCACATTAGACCTGCGCTGGGTCAGCTGACGAGGGTGCCATCCAGGGTGATGGTGGCATTCAGCACCTTGGACACTGGGCATCCTTCCTTGGCCTTCTTGCTCAGTTCATCGAACTGCGCCTGGCTCGCGCCGGGAATCTTGGCCTTGAGGATCAGGTGAACCGCCGTGATCGCAAAACCACCGTCCACCTGGTCCAGGGTCACTTCGGCCTGGGTGTCGATACTGTCGGCCTTGAGCCCGGCATCACCGAGAATCATGGAAAAGGCCATGGAGAAACAACCGGCATGGGCCGCGCCGATCAGTTCTTCAGGGTTAGTGCCCTTGCCGCCTTCGAAACGTGCCTTGAAGCCGTAGGGGGCTTCGCGCAGTACGCCGGTTTCGGTCGAGATAGAGCCCAGACCGGTTTTCAGGTCGCCTTCCCAGTGTGCGGAGGCTTTTTTCACGATACTCATAGCGATCTCCCAAGCAGTGGTTGTGCATCAGTATGGTTCTGAGGATAGAACCTCTGGCAAAGTTCACCCCGTCGGAAAAACCAAGTGGATTAGTAGGAAATTTCATGCCCACTATTGAATCTCGGGTATATGCCCACATTGCATAGAACATGCACATGAAGCGGCAGGTTTTGGTTCGTCACAAGCCTGCGCCCCTATGGAGAAGCAGGTTTATGAAACCACTGTCCGATGTAAAGTTCTCAACCCTCGACCTGGTGCCGGTGCGCGCCAATGGCAGCCCGGCGCAGTCGCTGCGCAATTCCCTGGACCTGGCCCAGCACGTGGAAAAGCTCGGCTATACACGTTTCTGGGTAGCCGAGCACCACAATATGGATGGCATCGCCAGCTCCGCGACCTCGGTGCTGCTGGGCTACCTGGCCGGCGGCACCTCGACCATCCGGGTCGGCGCAGGCGGCGTGATGCTGCCCAACCATGCGCCACTGGTAATCGCTGAACAGTTCGGCACCCTGGAGAGCCTCTACCCCGGCCGGATCGACCTGGGCCTGGGCCGCGCACCCGGCTCCGACCAGATGACCGCCCGCGCCTTGCGCCGCGAGCGCTCCGGCAGCGCCGATGACTTCCCGGAAGATGTGGCCGAGTTGATGGCCTACCTGGGCCCGCGTACCCCCGACCAACGGGTGATCGCCATGCCGGGCACCGGCACCAACGTCCCGATCTGGCTGCTCGGCTCCAGCCTGTTCAGCGCCCAACTGGCCGGCGAGCGCGGTTTACCCTACGCCTTCGCCTCCCATTTCGCACCGCGCATGATGCATGAGGCGATTCGCGTCTATCGCAATCACTTCAAGCCTTCGGCGGTGCTCGACAAGCCTTATGTGATGCTCGGGGTGCCGCTGGTGGCCGCCGATACCGATGAACAGGCCGATTACCTGGCCACGTCGGTCTACCAACGGATCCTCGCGCTGATGCGTGGGCAAAGCCTGGTCCAGCGCCCGCCAGTCGACAGCATGGACGGCCTGTGGCTGCCCCATGAGAAAGACGCGGTAGGTAGTTTTCTAGGCCTGGCAATGGTGGGGAGCCCGGCGAAGATTCGCGCCAAGCTGGAGGTGTTGATCGAGCAGACCGGTGCCGATGAGCTGATCTTTACCTGCGACCTGTACGAGCATGCTGATCGGATTCATTCCTACGAGCTGCTGGCACAAGTGATGAAGGGCTAAAACCCCTGTGGGCGTTGTCGAGCCTTGGCGAGGCTCGACAACGCCCACAGTTGGTTGCTACCACGGGATCACCCGCGGTTGTAGACGATTTCCTTGGTACCACCTTCGCAACTGCCGACCACTTCGCCGTTGGTTGCGCTGCCTTTATCGACAATTTCCAGGGTGTACCCGGAAGCGCCATTGGCCTGGATCTTGGCGTCGATTTCGCTTTTCAGCTCGCCACAAGGTTTGCCAGCCGCCAGGGCTGTACCTGCCAGGCTCAACAAACCTACCGCTAACAGAAACTTTTTCATCCGTTACTTTCCTTGCGCTGATCAAAAAATGTACGCCGACACGCAGGGTATCGGCGCCCAAAGGGTGTAGCGCAGGTTATGGCAATCGGCCAGCGTGCAAGTTCAACCGTGCCGATCAACTATTGGCAATACGGAAGCCCACCTTGAGGGTCACTTGGAAGTGCGCGGCCTTGCCGTCCTTGATGTGGCCACGGGTTTCGGTGACCTCAAACCACTCCAGGTGCTTGATGCTCTTGTTGGCCTCGGCCAGGGCATTGTTGATGGCGTCCTCGATGCTGGTTGGGGACGAGCCCACCAGTTCGACTTTTTTGTAGGTGTGATGATCAGTCATGAGTGCTCTCCTGGGTCGATGAATACAGCCTAGCAGTGATTCTTCGTACTGCTTCTGGCGACTCTTCTCACCTGAAAGTTCAGATTTACTGCACTTTCTGAAACCCCCGCAGTCGGAATCAACACACGTTACTCATTCACTCCAGGAGAGCCCACATGGCCAACACCTCTTTACGCAAAGCGTCATTGGAAAGCATGGAAGCCGAGATTTCGAGCCTGCTCAAATCCCTTGAGAGCCTCAAGGACGATGCATCCGACGAGTCGCGCAAAACCCTCAAGGCCCTGAAAAGCAATGCCGAGAATGCCCTCAAGCACTCCCGCCATCTGATCAGCGATGCCTACGAAGAAAGCAAAGTGAAAATCCGCGAAACCGGGGTTGCCACCCGTGACTATGCCCAGGAGCACCCTTGGACCACCGCCGGCGTTGCCGTTGGCGCACTGGGCCTGCTGGCGGCCTACCTGCTGTGCAAACGCGGTGACTAAACCGGTTGGCGCGCAAGCTCAGCCTTGAGCCATTGCGCCAACTGCCGGGCGCGCCCATCCGCGGCGCGCTTGGGTAGCCACAACGCCAGTTGCGCCGGGGTTTGACTAAAACCCCACGGCGCAACCAGGCGACCGGCACGCACGTCCTCCGCCACCAGCGGTTGCGGTGCGATCGCCACCCCCAGGCCCGCTACGGCCGCCTCCAGCAAATAATACAAATGCTCAAAACCCTGGCCGTACTTAAGCGCGCTGGCGTCGATGCCATGGTGCTGCGCCCAATTGGGCCAGGCTTGCGGGCGCGAGGTGGTGTGCAACAGGGCTTCACCCAGCAAGGCCTGGGCGGGCGCCTGGCGCAGGGCCTGGTAATGGGCAAAGTGCGGGCTCATCACCGGGCCGATCCGCTCGCTGACCAACTCGTACACCTGCATATCGGCCGGCCACGGCGGCTCGGCAAACACCAGCAAGGCATCCAAGCCCGGCCGTCTGGGGTCAAGATCACCTTCGCCCGCTGATAGATGCAGGCGCAAATCCGGCAAATCCGCATTCAAGCGCCCCAGCCGTGGAATAAACCAGCGCGCCAGCAAACTGCCGGAACAGCCGAGAACAAACGGCGCATCAGCGCTGCTCTGGGTCAGTTCCCCGCACACATCCCGCAGGCGCTCGAACGCCTCGAAGCTGGCATCGCGCAGCCGCACCCCGGCATCTGTGAGTTTAATACCACGCCCATCCTTGACGAAAAGACTCACCCCAAGGTGTTCTTCCAACACTTTCAGTTGTCGGCTGACGGCACCGTGGGTCACATGCAATTGCTCGGCAGCCTGACTGACGCTGTTGAGGCGGGCAGTGGCTTCGAACGCACGCAGGGCGTTAAGGGGTGGAAGGTCTCGGCTCATCTGTGAGTTTTCCTGACAGGTTGCGGCGATCTTATCGGTTTTCACGGTACAGCGTCAGGGGTAGAGTGGCCGTCATTGCCTCTCCCACCTCTTCACCCTGGAGCGCACCATGACTCAGTCCCAGACCGATTTACGCAACGGCCCTGATGCCAACGGCCTGTTTGGCGCGTTCGGCGGCCGCTACGTGGCAGAAACCCTGATGCCGTTGATCCTCGACCTGGCCCGCGAATACGAAGCGGCCAAAGTCGATCCGGCCTTCAACGAAGAACTGGCCTACTTCCAGCGCGACTACGTCGGACGCCCAAGCCCGCTGTATTTCGCCGAGCGCCTGACCGAGTTCTGCGGCGGCGCCAAGATCTACCTCAAGCGTGAAGAGCTGAACCACACCGGCGCGCACAAGATCAATAACTGCATCGGCCAGATCCTGCTGGCGCGGCGCATGGGCAAAAAACGCATCATCGCCGAGACCGGCGCCGGCATGCACGGCGTAGCCACCGCCACCGTCGCCGCGCGGTTTGGCCTGCAATGCGTGATCTACATGGGCACCACCGATATCGAGCGCCAGCAGGCCAACGTGTTTCGCATGAAGCTGCTGGGTGCCGAAGTGATCCCAGTGGTCGCCGGCACCGGCACCCTCAAGGACGCGATGAACGAAGCCCTGCGCGACTGGGTAACCAACGTCGACAGCACCTTCTACCTGATCGGCACCGTGGCCGGCCCGCACCCGTACCCTGCGATGGTGCGCGACTTCCAGGCGGTGATCGGCAAGGAAACCCGCACCCAGTTGCAAGCCCAGGAAGGCCGCCTGCCGGACAGCCTGGTGGCGTGCATCGGCGGTGGCTCGAATGCCATGGGCCTGTTCCACCCGTTCCTCGATGACACCAGCGTGGAGATCATTGGTGTTGAAGCCGCCGGCTACGGCATCGAAACCGGCAAGCACGCGGCCAGCCTCAATGGCGGCGTACCGGGTGTGCTGCACGGCAACCGTACCTTCCTGTTGCAGGACGACGACGGCCAGATCATCGACGCCCACTCGATCTCTGCGGGCCTCGATTACCCCGGCATCGGCCCTGAGCACGCATGGTTGCACGACATTGGCCGCGTCCAGTACACCTCGGTAACCGACGACGAAGCCCTCGACGCCTTCCACAAATGCTGCCGCCTGGAAGGGATTATTCCGGCACTGGAAAGCGCCCACGCCCTGGCCGAAGTGTTCAAGCGCGCCCCGCCCCTGCCCAAGGATCACCTGATGGTGGTCAACCTGTCAGGCCGTGGCGACAAGGACATGCAGACCGTTATGCACCATATGGAAACCGCCAAGCAGGAGAAACACTGATGAGCCGCCTGCAAACCCGCTTTGCGCAACTCAAGGAACAAAACCGCGCCGCCCTGGTGACCTTCGTTACCGCTGGCGACCCGGGGTATGACACTTCCCTGGCGATCCTCAAGGGCTTGCCGGCAGCCGGCGCCGATGTGATCGAGCTGGGCATGCCTTTCACCGACCCCATGGCCGATGGCCCGGCGATCCAGCTGGCCAATATCCGTGCGTTGGGCGCCAAGCAGAACCTGGCGAAAACCCTGCAGATGGTGCGCGAGTTCCGCAAGGGCAACACTGATACACCGCTGGTGCTGATGGGCTACTTCAACCCGATCCACATGTACGGCGTGCCACGGTTTATCAGTGACGCAAAAGAGGCCGGCGTCGATGGCCTGATCGTGGTCGATATGCCACCGGAACATAACAGCGAACTGTGCGACCCGGCCCAGGCCGCGGGCATCGACTTTATCCGCCTGACCACGCCAACCACTGACGATGTGCGCCTGCCCACCGTGCTCAACGGCAGCTCCGGGTTTGTGTACTACGTGTCGGTGGCCGGTGTGACCGGTGCCGGTGCCGCCACCCTGGAGCACGTGGAAGAAGCCGTCGGCCGCCTGCGCCGGCATACCGACCTGCCGATCAGCATCGGCTTCGGCATCCGCACCCCGGAACAAGCCGCCGCCATCGCCCGCCTGGCGGACGGTGTAGTGGTGGGGTCGGCGCTGATCGACCACATCGCCAACGCCAGCAACGACCAGCAAGCGATTGACGGGGTGTTGAGCCTGTGTGCAGCGCTGTCGGAAGGTGTGCGTAACGCTCGCAAGTAAGATTCTTGCTCTGGGCAATCGGGCTGTTGTGGCGAGGGAGCTTGCTCCCGTTGGACTGCGTAGCAGTCCCATTTTAGGGCCGCTTCGCGCCCCAACGGGAGCAAGCTCCCTCGCCACAGGCCCCTAGCGGATAGGTATCTATTCCTTGAGCTCGATGCGCTCGACCTTGCCCACCAGCAGTATGTAGGACAGCGCCCCCAGCAGCGCCAGCACCGCAATGTAGGTAATCGCCGGCGCAAACGAATCGCCCGTGGCCAGAAAGCCAATGACGATCGGCGTGGTAATCGCCGCCAGGTTGCCGATGAAATTGAACACCCCCCCAGTCAGCCCCAACAGCCGCGCCGGCGCCAGGGTCGAGACCAGCGACCAGGTGATCGACGCCAGGCCGTTGCCGAAAAACGCCACCGCCAGGAACGCAATCACCAGTGGCGTCGAATCGACGAAGTTGGCGCCAATGATTGCCGTGGAAATCAGCAGGCCGCTGATGATCGGCAACTTGCGCGCAAATCCCACCGAGGTGCCACGGCGGATCAGCCAGTCGGAAAACAGCCCGGAACACAACACCCCGACAAAGGCCGCGAGGAAGGGTAGCGAGGCGAGCAGGCCGGACTTGATGAAGTCCATGCCGCGATATTTCACCAGGTAGGTCGGGAACCATGTCAGGAAAAACCACAGGGTCGAGTTCAGGCAGAACTGGCCCAGGTAGATGCCCCACAGCTTGCGCTTGCTCAGCACGATCCCCAGGTCGACCCAACTGAAGGGCGCCTTGCGCTTGGCAGTTTGTGCGTCCAGGTCCACCAGGCCGCCGCCTGCGCGGATCAGCTCGATTTCTGCGCTATTGACCCCTTTGAAGTCCCGCGGCTCGCGGTACACCGCGTACCACACCAGCGCCCAGAGGATGCCCACCGCGCCGGTGCTGATAAACACCATGTGCCAGCCATAGTGGTGCTGCAACCAGGCCAGCACCGGGGTGAGGAACGCCAGCCCGACGAACTGCCCGGACGTGTAGAAACCAATGGCCGTGGCACGCTCACGCTCGGGAAACCAACTGGTGACGACCCGGCTGTTGATCGGATAAGCCGGCGCTTCCAGGGCACCCACCGCCATGCGCAACACGAACAACGCGATAAAGCTCGCAGCAAAGCCCAGCATCACCGTGGCAATCGACCACAACAGCAGGGCGGCGGTGTACAGAATGCGCGGCGGCACCCGGTCCACCAGCCAGCCGCCGGGGATTTGCATGGCGGCATAGGTCCAGCCGAACGCCGAAAAAATCAGCCCGACATGCACCGGGTCGATGCCCAGCTCACTGGTCAGGGCTGGCGCGGCAATCGACAGGTTGCTGCGGTCCAGGTAGTTGATCACCACCGTGATAAACAGCAGGACCATGATGAAGTAACGCTTGCGGCTGGGCGTGACTAAAGACGCCTGCCCGGTGAGGGTTTCAGGGTGCATGGGGGAGCCTCTTATTATGTTTATTGAGGTCGGTTAACGGCTACCGGGTTGAAAGTGGGAGCTGGCTTGCCTGCGATGGCGGCGGAACATTCAAGATTGCTATCGCAGGCAAGCCATCTCCCACACTGACCACGTGCCATCAGGTGAAAATCACCACTCGGCAAAGCTGCCATCGGCATGCCGCCAGATCGGGTTGCGCCAGCGGTGACCAATGGCCGCGCGCTCGATCACGTATTCCTCGTTGATCTCAATCCCCAGGCCCGGCCCGTTGGGGATCTTCACGAAGCCTTGGTCGTAATCGAAAACCCCCGGATCGCGCACGTAGTCGAGCAGGTCATTGCTCTCGTTGTAGTGAATGCCCAGGCTTTGCTCCTGGATAAACGCGTTGTAGCAAACCGCGTCCAGCTGCAGGCACGCCGCCAGGGCAATCGGCCCCAGCGGGCAGTGCAGGACCAGGGCCACGTCGTAGGCTTCGGCCATGTTGGCGATCTTGCGGGTTTCGGTGATGCCGCCGGCATGGGACGCATCCGGCTGGATGATGTCGACGTAGCCTTCGCTGAGCACGCGCTTGAAATCCCAGCGTGAGAACAGCCGCTCACCCAAGGCAATCGGAGTGCTGGTCAGGGGCGCCAGCTCCTTGAGCGCTTCGTAGTTTTCGCTGAGCACCGGTTCTTCGATAAACATCAACTTGTACGGGTCCAGCTCTTTCATCAGCACCTTGGCCATGGGCTTGTGCACGCGGCCATGGAAGTCCACGCCGATGCCAACATTCGGGCCGACCGCATCGCGCACGGCGGCGACGTTGGCCAGGGCCTGGTCGACCTTGTCGAAGGTGTCGAGAAACTGCAGCTCCTCGGTGCCATTCATCTTCACCGCCGTAAACCCACGGGCCACGGCTTCCTTGGCCGCACGGGCGGTGTCAGCCGGGCGGTCGCCGCCGATCCACGAATAGACACGGATCTTGTCCCGCACCTGGCCGCCCAGCAGGTCGCTGACCGACACCCCGAGGGCCTTGCCCTTGATGTCCCACAACGCCTGGTCGATGCTGGCCAGGGCGCTCATATGAATCGCACCGCCCCGGTAGAAGCCGCCGCGATACAGCACGGTCCAGATATCTTCGATATTGCGTGGGTCTTTGCCGATCAAATAGTCGGACAGCTCCTCGACCGCGGCTGCCACGGTGTGGGCGCGGCCTTCAACCACGGGCTCGCCCCAACCGGTCACGCCCTGGTCGGTTTCCACTTTGAGGAAGCACCAGCGCGGCGGCACGATAAAGGTGGTCAGTTTGGTGATTTTCATCTGCTTATCTCTCTTGTCGGATGCAGCGCCTGGGCGCCAGGCACACTCAGTTCAAGGCGTTCCAGGCAGCGACATACGCCTGGGCACGGCTCGCCACCTGCTCGACACTCATGCCGGGCTTGAACAGCCCGGAGCCCAGGCCAAAGCCCTTGACCCCGGCGTCGACGAACACTTGCATGTTGTCCGGGGTAATCCCGCCCACCGGCAGCAGGACCGTGCCGGCCGGCAGCACCGCCAGCCAGGCCTTGACCACCGCCGGGCCCATTTGCTCGGCCGGGAACAGCTTCAGCACATCGGCACCTTCGGCCAGGGCGGCGAAAGCTTCGGTGGGCGTCGCGACCCCGGGCGACAGGTACAGGCCCGCGGCTTTTGCGGCGCGCAGCACCTTGGCATCACTGTGGGGCATAACGATCACCTGGCCACCCGCCGCCTTCACCCGCTCCACCTGCTCGGGCGTCAGCACGGTGCCGGCACCGATCAGGCAATCGGCGGGCAACGTCTCACGCAGGGTGCGGATGCTGGTGTAGGGATCGGGCGAGTTGAGCGGCACTTCGATCACCCGGAACCCGGCCTGGTACAGCACCTGGCCGACAGCTGCGGCCTCATCCGGGCGCAGGCCCCGCAGGATCGCGATCAAACCGTTTTGAGTGAGTGCTTGCTTGAGCATGTCAGGCCTCGATTGCAGGTTGAATGAGCCCGGCGGCCAGTGCCAGTTGCCACAGGCCGCGCTGAGTTGCTTCTTGCGCGAGGCTGACGTGGCTGAAACCACACAGGGCGAGGGCGCGCTGGTAACGGGCGCAGAGGGCGTTGGCGCCGACCAGGATGATCGGCGGGGTGCGTGCACGGTCGGGCAAGCCGGCCAGTTCATGGCCGATCAGCAGGCCGGACAGGTAGTCGGGTTGCTGCTCAGGGGTCAGTTCAGCGGTCAACCCGAGGGTGCGCGCGCTGAACAGGGTCGACAGCACCCCACGCTGGCCATCCTCTGAAAGCGCCACGTGCACGCCTCGGTCAAACGCTTGGGCCTGGAACTGCCCGGCGCTCTTTTGCGTACGCCCCAGAATGCTGTGCGTGCTCAGCACCGCGAACAGTTCACCGGTCATGAAGGTGTCAAAGTGGGTGATGCGGCCTTCGACCACCTCGACCCATTTGGAATGGCTGCCGGGCAGGCCGATCAATAACTCAGCGCAGGCTGGCAGGCTTTGCAGCACGCCGAGCACCTGGGTTTCTTCGCCGCGCATCACGTTGGGCAAGCCGACCTGCTCGATCACGCCGGGCACGATATGCACATCGACACCGCGCAGGCTGCGTACCTTGTGCAGGGCCTGGCCGAGGCTGGCGACGTCGACCGGCGTCTTGCGATAGGCCGCTTCGCCCCAGCCCTGGGCGCTGCCGACCATGCCGCAGGCAATCACCGGCAGATCGGGCTGGGCAGCCAGCCAGTCGCCACAGACGTCATCAAACGCCAGTTCAAACCCATCGCAGCAGTGAACGCCGGCAATCAACCGTGGTTCGCAGGGCAAATGCATGATCCCCGACGCCAGCGAGCGCTGTTCGAGGACCTGGCCACCGGGGCCGAGCTTATAAGCACGAAGGGAACTGGTACCCCAATCGAGCGCGATCAATTGCGCCGGCATCGCTTCACCTGGAATGTGACAGATGGCCGACTATAAACCTAAGGCTTGAAATATCTCAATATATAAATATCAATCCCATATAGTGGAACAAGATAAAGAAAATCCCCACGCCCCCGTACTTTTCATCGCACAGGAACGTGAGGATTCAGCTGACAGCAACTGGTTAAAAAATCGACAGATCCAACGGGCGCATGGCCCCCATCCAGATCGCGTAGTCGGTGTGGTCCTTCAGGTCATCGCCGGTATCCGGGTGCAGAAACACCACCAACCCATTGCGATTGAGCGCCAGCCACGGCAGCGCCACGCCGATGTACTGCGGGTCGAACGCCAGCTGGCAGCTCCAATCCGGGTGCGGGCCCACCGGGCGCTCATGCATGCGCCCCATGCGCAGCGGGAAGATGGCCGCCGCGTCTTCACACAGCGTGCGCGCCTGGTCGATCGTACTGGCGTCGAAGTAGATATGGGCGTGGTAGCCCTTGATACGTTGCATGACAGGCTCCGGACTCGTTGATCGGCCGATCCTAGACCGCAATCGACGGCAGGGCCAGCCCGGCCAGGGGCTGCGCGCTGCTGGCCTGCTCCGCCGCCAGCCACTCGACAAACCGTTCGATCAGCTGCCCGCGGCGTTTGCGCTGGGGCAACACCACGTAATATCCAAAGCGCGAGATCACCGTGTCGCCTATCGGCCGGCACAACCACTTCTGCTCCAGCAGGTTATCCACCAGATGGCGCCAGCCGATGGCCACGCCCTGGCCGGCAATCGCCGCCTGGATCAGCAGGGTGTAATTGTCGAAACGCAGCGGCCCCGGGGTTGGTGCGGCGGTGATCCCCAGTTCGCGAAACACCCCGTTCCAGTCGAACCACTGGCTGTTGTTTTCCTGGCGCAGGTGCAACAGCGGCAGTTCCTGCAGGCTTTGTAGCGACAGTGGTGCAGTGCGGCCCTTGAGCAGTTGCGGGCTGCACACCGGGAACACTTCCTCGTTGAACAACCACTGGCTGTGGCCCTGGCGAAAACGTCCATCGCCAAACAATACCGCCACATCAATATCACTGCGCAAGGTCGCGTGGTTGCGCTCGCTGGTGACCAGGCTCACATCCACCTGTGGGTTGGCTTCGTGAAAGCGATGCAGACGTGGCATCAGCCAGTAGGCAGCAAAGGCGAAGTCTGTCGCCACTTGCAACACTTCATGCTGGTCCTGCTCTGTGATCGCGCCCAGGCCCGTATCAATGCTCTGCAACCCGGCCTGAACATGTTCGAACAGCAGCATGCCCGCGTCCGTCAGTTCGATGCCACGGTAGATGCGATCAAACAGGCGCACCGCCAGTTGTTCTTCCAGGCGCTTGATCTGCTGGCTGACAGCCGGCTGGGTGGTGCCCAGCTCCATGGCCGCCGCGGTGAAGCTGCGATGACGGGCGGCGGCTTCAAAGGCCCGCAACAGATCCAGCGACAGGTTACCCAGGGCTTTATACATAAGCGGTGCTTATCCTAGACATTGCTTTTCATGGGCTTTACCACGGTTTCCATGGCCTGCATGCTCAATCGCATAAACACTGACTATGGAATGCCGAGAGACCATGAAGCGCAAGAACATTCTTTTCATCATGGCCGATCAAATGGCCGCGCCGTTGCTTCCGTTCTACGGTCCTTCGCCGATCAAACTGCCCAACCTGAGCCGCCTCGCCGCCCAGGGCGTGGTGTTCGACGCTGCATACTGCAACAGCCCGCTGTGCGCGCCGTCGCGCTTTACCCTGGTCAGCGGCCAGTTGCCGAGCAAGATCGGCGCCTACGACAACGCGGCGGATTTCCCCGCCGACGTCCCGACTTACGCCCACTACCTGCGCCGCCTCGGCTATCGCACGGCGCTGTCGGGCAAGATGCATTTCTGCGGGCCCGACCAGTTGCACGGCTATGAAGAGCGCCTCACCAGCGATATCTACCCCGCCGACTACGGCTGGGCGGTGAACTGGGATGAGCCCGACGTGCGCCCCACCTGGTATCACAATATGTCGTCGGTGCTGCAAGCCGGCCCGTGTGTGCGTACCAACCAGCTGGATTTCGACGAAGAGGTGGTGTTCAAGGCCCAGCAGTACCTGTTCGACCATATTCGCGAGGACGGCGACCAGCCGTTCTGCCTCACGGTGTCCATGACCCACCCCCATGACCCGTACACCATTCCCAAGCCGTTCTGGGAGCTGTACGACGACAGTGACATCCCAATGCCTACAACCCCGGCCCAGACCGAGCTGGACCCCCATTCCCAGCGCCTGCTCAAGGTCTACGACCTGTGGGACAAACCGCTGCCTGTGGATAAGATCCGCGATGCACGGCGCGCCTACTTCGGTGCCTGCAGCTACATCGACAGCAATGTCGGCAAACTCCTGCAAACCCTGCAGGACACTGGCCTGGCCGAGGACACCATCATTGTGTTCTCCGGCGACCACGGCGACATGCTCGGCGAGCGCGGGCTCTGGTACAAAATGCACTGGTTTGAAATGGCCGCGCGGGTGCCGCTGCTGGTCTGTGCGCCGGGGCAATTCCAGGCCGGGCGGGTGAGTGCGGCGGTGTCCACTGCCGACCTGTTGCCGACCCTGGTGGAGCTGGCCGGCGGTGAGCTCGACGCCAGCCTGCCCCTGGATGGCCGCTCGCTGGTCCCGCACTTGCAAGGGCAGGGCGGGCATGACGAGGTGTTCGGCGAATACATGGCCGAAGGCACCATCGGCCCGCTGATGATGATTCGCCGGGGCGCCTACAAATTCATCTACAGCGAGGACGATCCTTGCCTGCTGTTCGATGTACACAACGACCCCCGTGAGCAGGAAGAACTCAGCCAGTCGCCGGCCCACCGTGCGCTGTTCGACGCCTTCCTGGTCGAGGCGCGAGCCAAATGGGACATGCCCGCGATCCACCAGCAAGTGCTCGCCAGCCAGCGCCGCCGGCGCCTGGTATACGAGGCGCTGACGCTGGGCAAACTCAAGAGCTGGGATCACCAGCCGCTGGTAGACGCCAGCCAGCAGTACATGCGCAACCATATCGACCTCGACGATCTGGAGCGCAAGGCACGTTATCCACAACCCTGCCAAAACCAATAAATCCAGTGAGGGGAAGGCCATGAAAAAGTTATCCACAGCCGTGAGTACCGTACTGTTATTGAGTGCTAGCCAGGTGTACGCCGACGCCCGTTGCGAGACGGTAAAAATGGCCGACCCCGGCTGGAGCGACATTGCCGCCACCAACGCCATCACTGGTTTTTTACTGAGCGGCATGGGTTACAAGGCCAAGGTCGATACCCTGGCGGTGCCGATCACCTTTGGCGGGCTCAAGGACGGCCAGGTGGATGTGTTTATGGGGAACTGGATGCCGGCGCAGCAGGGCTTCTACGACAAGTTCGTGGCCAATGGCGACGTGGTGCAACTGGCGAAAAACCTCGAAGGCACCGAGTTCACCCTCGCGGTGCCGGACTATGTGTGGGAGGCCGGCGTGCGTGACTTTGCCGACCTGAATAAATTCGCCGACAAGTTCGACAAGAAGATCTACGGCATCGGCTCCGGCGCGCCGGCCAACCTGTCGCTGCAAGAGATCATCAAGAAAAACGACTTCGACCTCGGCCAGTGGAAGCTGATCGAATCCAGTGAGCAGGCGATGCTCGCCGAGGTGTCCAGGGCGGTGAAGCGCGAGCGTTTCGTCACCTTCCTCGGCTGGACGCCCCACCCGATGAACGTGCAGTTGAAGATGCGCTACCTCAAGGGCGGCGAAAAATACTTCGGCGACACCGGCAGCGTGTACACCCTGACTCGCAAGGGTTATGCACAAGCCTGCCCGAATGTGGCGAAACTGCTGACCAACCTGACGTTTACCCAGGACATGGAGAACAGCATCATGGCCGAGGTAGCGAACAACAAGGTCAGCAATGCCGACGCGGCGAAGGCATGGATCAAGGCCAATCCGGCGGTGCTGGAGCAGTGGCTGGAGGGAGTCAAAACACTGGATGGCCAGGAGGCATTGGCGGCGGTCAAGGCCAGGCTTTAGCAGCGCCCACACAAGCCAGCGCCCACAGGGCAGTGTTTGTGCTGATACCCTGACTCAAACTTTTTTGACCTGAGCTGCCCAATGCCCCGGCCCCATACACTCTTCCCCTTCCTGCGCTGGCTGCCGCGCCAGACCCGCGCCAGCGTCGGCCGGGATGCGTTGGTCGGCCTCAGCGGCGCGGTGCTGGCCTTGCCGCAATCCATCGCCTACGCCCTGATCGCCGGCCTGCCCCCCGAATACGGCTTGTATGCGGCAATCATCCCGGTGCTGATTGCCTGCCTGTGGGGTTCGTCCTGGCATTTGATCTGCGGTCCGACGGCGGCGATTTCCATCGTGCTCTACGCCAGCATCAGTCCGCTGGCGGTGCCGGGCTCGCAGGACTACATCACCCTGATTCTGTTACTGACCTTGCTTGCCGGCGTATTCCAATGGCTATTGGGCATATTGCGCTTTGGTGCGCTGGTCAATTTCGTCTCCCATTCCGTCGTCCTCGGCTTCACCCTCGGCGCGGCAGTGGTCATCGCCCTGGGCCAGTTGCCAAACCTGCTGGGGCTCGACCTGCCCAGCCAGGCCACGGCGATCAACAGCCTGCTGGCGCTGATCGACCACGGCGGCGAGTGGGATCGCCCGTCACTGGCCCTTGGCCTGGGCACCTTGCTGGTGGGAGCGCTGCTTAAATACTGCGTACCGCGCTGGCCGAACTTGTTGATTGCCCTGGCCCTGGGCAGCCTGGCGACGTGGGCGTGGCCGGCGATGTTCGGGCATGTGGCGCGGGTCAGCTCATTTGTTGGCCAACTGCCGCCGTTCAGCCCGTTGCCGCTGGACCTGGACATGATCCTGCGCCTGCTACCCAGTGCCGTGGCGGTGGGCATGCTGGGGTTGGTGACCAGCCTGTCGATTGCCCGCTCGCTGTCGGCGCGCTCGCAACAACTGCTCGATGCCAATCAGGAAGTACGCGCCCAGGGGTTATCCAATATCGTCGGCGGATTTTTCTCCGGCTACCTGTCGGCTGGTTCCTTCACCCGCTCGGGCCTGAGTTACGAGGCGGGCGCCTGTTCGCCGCTGGCGGGGGTGTTTTCGGCGTTATGGGTGGCACTGTTTGCGCTGTTTGGCGCGGCGTTGATTGCGCATATCCCTATCCCGAGTATGGCCGCCAGCATTCTGCTGATCTGCTGGGGCCTGGTGGACCATCGTGGCATCCGCGCACTGTGGCGGGTCAGCCGTGCCGAGTGTGTGGTGATGGGCCTGACCTGCCTGGCTACCTTGCTGCTGGAGCTGCAAACGGCAATCTATGCCGGCGTGCTGGCATCGTTGTTCTTCTACCTCAAGCGCACCTCGCAGCCACGGGTCCAGCAATGGCGCGATGGGGAGGACGATGTGCTGCGGGTCGGTGGCTCGATCTTCTTTGGCGCCAGCCATTACCTGCAAGTGCGCTTGCAGCGCCTGCAAGGCCTGCGGGTGGTGATCGAGGCGCAGCAGATCAACTTTATCGACTATTCCGGGGTGGAGATGCTGCACCAGGAGGCGCGGCGATTGCGGGGCCTGGGGCGCAGCCTGACGTTGCGCCGGGCGCGGCCGCAAGTGGTGGAGGAGTTGAGGAAGCTGGAAGGGGCCGACAAGTGCCCGATCCTTTTCGAAGACTGAACACGGTCAAAAACTGTAGGAGCTGGCTGGCCAGCTCCCACATTAGAATCAGTTAGCCGCCAGTTGTTTGCGCAGTTCAGCCAGCACCGGCGCCGAATCCGGCCGCACCCCGCGCCACAGGTAGAAGGCTTCCGCCGCCTGCTCCACCAGCATGCCCAAGCCATCCATTGCCACCGCCGCACCGTGTTCAGTGGCCCAGCGGCAGAATGCGGTCGGCTGCTTGGCGTACATCATGTCGTAGCAAAAGGTCTTGCCCGGTTCGACCAGGCTGCCGGCAATCGGCGGTACATCGCCTGACAGGCTGGCCGAAGTGGCGTTGATGATCAGGTCCACCGGTTCACTCAGCCAATCGAAACCGCTGGCAGACACCGGCCCCAGGTCATCGAACAGTTCGGCCAGCCGCTCGGCTTTTTCCACGGTGCGGTTGGCGATAACCAGCGAGGCCGGCTGTTGCGCCAGCAGTGGTTCCAGGGCGCCGCGTACCGCGCCGCCGGCACCGAGCAGCAGGATGCGCTTGCCCGCCAGGCTCAGGCCGGCGTTGACGGTCAAGTCGCGCACCAGGCCGGCGCCATCGGTGTTGTCGCCCAACAGACTGCCATCGGCCAGCTTGCTCAGGGTGTTCACCGCGCCTGCGCGCTGCGCACGCTCGGTCAGGGCGTTGGCCAGGCGGTAGGCCTCTTCCTTGAATGGCACGGTGACGTTGGCACCGCGCCCTTGCAGGAAAAATTCACGGGCACAGCCGGTGAAATCCTCGAGCGGCGCCAGCAGCGTGTTGTAGTCCAGCGCCTCGCCGGTCTGCTCGGCAAACAGGCGATGAATCAGCGGCGACTTGCTGTGGCCGATGGGGTTGCCGAACACCACATAACGATCCATCAGCTGGCCGCCTTGGGCGCAGCAAGGCCGAGCCAGTCACGGTCTTGCAGGAAGTAGTCGGTCAGGCGCGCTTCTTCGCTGCCGGCAATGGCCTTCCAGTCATAGCTCCAGCGCACTTGCGGTGGCAGCGACATCAGGATCGACTCGGTACGCCCGCCCGATTGCAGGCCGAACAGCGTGCCACGGTCGTAGACCAGGTTGAATTCCACGTAGCGCCCACGGCGGAATTCCTGGAACTGGCGCTGCTCCTCGGTGTAGGCCATCGCCTGGCGACGCTGGACGATCGGCAGGTAAGCGTCGCTGTAGGCGTCGCCAATGGCGCGGATAAAGGCGAAGCAGGTGTCGAAGTCCCACTCGTTCAAGTCATCGAAGAACAGGCCGCCAATGCCCCGGGGCTCGTTGCGGTGCTTGATGTGGAAGTAGCTGTCGCACCAGGCCTTGTAGCGCGGGTAAACGTCCGCGCCAAATGGCGCACAGGCCTGCTCGGCCACGCGGTGCCAGTGGATGCAGTCTTCTTCGTTGGCGTAGTAGGGCGTCAGGTCGAAGCCGCCACCGAACCACCACACCGGCTCTTCGCCTTCTTTCTCGGCGATGAAAAATCGCACGTTGGCGTGGGACGTCGGCACATGGGGGTTATGCGGGTGGATCACCAGGGACACGCCGAGGGCCTCAAAACCGCGACCGGCGAGCTCCGGGCGGTGGGCACTGGCGGACGGTGGCAGGCCGCTGCCGAACACGTGGGAAAAGTTAACGCCGCCTTTTTCGATCACGCTCCCGTTCTCGATTACCCGCGTGCGGCCACCGCCGCCGGCTGGGCGCGTCCAGGCGTCTTCGATAAAGCGCGTATCGGCCTCGAAGGTTTCCAGGGCGCTGCAAATGCGGTCTTGCAGGTCGAGCAGGTAGGCTTTTACAGCCTCGGTGCGGGTAGTCATGGCATCACCTTGAATCGGGCAAAGCTACGCGAGGCCATTGGGCGTCGGCGGCAAAGGGCGCACAGGATACCACCGCGCCGGGCGCTGCCACAGTTGACGAAGATCAAGCATAAGAGTCCGATAGGAGCCTTTGGCGAAACAGACTTGAGGAGAGAGCAGATGGCCAAACGTATCCAGTTCAGCGCCCATGGCGGCCCCGAAGTACTTGAGTATGTGGACTACACGCCAGCGGAACCAGGCCCACAGCAGGTCCGGGTGCGGAACAAGGCCATTGGCCTGAACTTCATCGACACCTATTACCGCAGCGGCTTGTACGCACCGCCGGCCCTACCCTCGGGCCTGGGCGCAGAAGGCGCGGGCGTGGTGGATGCGGTGGGCAGCGAAGTCAGCCAGTTCAAGGTCGGCGACCGCGTGGCCTACGGCAGCGGCCCTCTGGGTGCGTACAGCGAGCTGCATGTGTTGCCGGCGGCCAACCTGGTGCACCTGCCGGACGCCATCAGCTTCGAGCAAGCCGCCGGCGCCATGCTCAAGGGCCTGACCGTGCAGTACCTGCTGCGCCAGACCTATGAGTTGAAAGGCGGCGAAACCATCCTGTTCCACGCCGCTGCCGGTGGCGTCGGCTCCCTGGCTTGCCAATGGGCCAAGGCCCTGGGCGTGAAGCTGATCGGAACGGTCAGTTCGCCGGAAAAAGCCGCCCTGGCCAAATCCCTCGGCGCCTGGGAAACCATCGACTACAGCCAGGAAAATGTCCCACAACGGGTGCTGGAACTGACCGACGGCAAGAAGTGCCCGGTGGTGTACGACGGCGTCGGCAAGGACACCTGGCTCGCCTCGCTGGACAGCGTCGCGCCCCGTGGCCTGCTGGTGAGTTTCGGCAATGCGTCGGGCGCGGTGGAGGGGGTGAACCTGGGGATTCTGGCCGCCAAAGGCTCGCTGTATGTCACCCGGCCAACACTGGCGACCTACGCCAATACACCACAGAACCTGCAGGCCATGGCTGACGATCTATTTGGCATGATCGAAAGCGGCAAGGTGCGCATTGATATCAACCAGCGGTATTCCCTGGCGGATGCGGCGAAGGCGCAGGTGGAGTTGTCGGGGCGGCGGACGACGGGGTCGACCATTTTGTTGCCATAGGATCTCGATGGTTTGGCAGACCGCTATCGCGGGCAAGTCCGCTCCCACATTCGAGCGCATTCCCATGCTGGAAATCGGTCGAATGTGGGAGCGAGCTTGCTCGCGATAGCCACGCCTGGGTCTCAGGACGGGCGCCGAACCTCGCCCGTCGCCAGATCCCGAATCAAACTAGGGTTCTTGCGCCCACCCAGGCGCCCACCCAGCACCAGGTCTACCTGCCCCCGGAAATACTGCTCTACCCGGATCCGCGTGCGCGCCGCCGGCCGGCCCTGGGGGTTGGCCGAGGTGGAGATCAGTGGCCCCACCAGCGAACACAAATCCCGCACCAGCGGGTGATCAGTGACCCGCAACGCTACCGTGTCGTGCTTACCGGTAATCCATTCCGGCAGCAGATCCTGGTGGGGGACCAACCAGGTGTTGGGCCCCGGCCAGGTACTGGCCATGCGGTCGATCCAGGTGTCCGGGAAGTCTTCGAATAGAAAATCGAATTGCCGGATATTGTCGGCGACCAGGATCAAGCCCTTATCCACCGAGCGGCCCTTGATCGCCAGCAGGCGATCTACCGCTTCTTCGTTCCACGGGTCGCAGCCCAGGCCCCACACGGCCTCGGTCGGATAGGCAATCACCGCGCCAGCGCGAACTTCTCGTGCGGCTTGTTGCACACGCCACCTGTTGACCATTACTCACTCTCCGGACTAAAGCTCTGCGCAGTTTACCGATCTTCGTAACAAAACCTAACTGCGCGCGAGCCAGCGGCCGCTTTCACAGATCACCCGGCCCTCCAGCTCCAGTTCGGTAAGGCTCACCAACACCTGGGACAGGCTTTGCCCGCTGGCAATGGCCAAACTTTCACTGGTCTGGGGCGCCGCGTGCAGCAGCGCCACCAGCGGGTGGGTCACCGCCACCGGCGCGGGCCGCGACAACGCCTGCCAGCCGCGCAACCCTTCAAGAATGTGTTCGATGGTTTCCACCAACACCGCACCGTCACGGATCAACTGATGGCAGCCCCGGGCCCCCGGATGATGAATCGAACCCGGTATCGCATACACCTCGCGCCCCTGCTCGGCGGCCAGCCTCGCAGTAATCAGCGAGCCACTGGCAACGCTGGCTTCCACCACCAGCACGCCCAGGGACAGACCACTGATAATGCGGTTGCGTCGTGGGAAGTTTCCAGCCTGAGGCCCGGCGTCCAGCGGAAACTCGGAAACCACCGCGCTGCCCTGGGCAATCATTGCCTCGGCGAGCCGGCGGTGGCGCTGTGGATAAAAATTTTCCAGGCCGGTGCCCAGCACCCCGATAGTCTGCCCCCCGACATCTAATGCCGCCTGGTGGGCCGCCCCATCAATTCCCAGGGCCAACCCACTGGTGATGACAAAACCGGCGCTCGCCAGGCTGCGGGAAAAGGCTGCCGCCGTGTCCATTCCGGGGCGCGAAGCGCGTCGGCTGCCGACCATGGCCAACTGCGGTTTTTCCAGGATCGTGGGCGTGCCGGCCACGAATAATAACGGCGGCGCATCGTCCAGTTCGGCCAGCAAGGCTGGGTAGTCGGGCTGGTCCCACATCAACAAATGCTGGGCCGGGCGCTCTAGCCAGGCCAATGCGGCGCTGGCGCCATCGCGCACTTGCGCACTGCGCCGGGCTTCGGCGCAGGCCGCCGGCAACCCCAGGGAGCGCCAGGCACTGGCTGGCGCGCCGATGGCTTTTGAGGCGCAGCCAAAGGCCTCGATCAATGTTTTAAAACGCCTTGGCCCCAGCTCCGGCATACGGTGCAAACGCAGGCGGGCTTCGAGCTCGGCAGGGGAAATATTCGGAGTATGAATGACTGACATATGATCATCCTTGATCAGGAACAAGCTGTGGATAACTCTGTTGGTAACTTCTTTAGCAGGCTAATTATTGCAACTGGTTATTGCCGCCCAACCGGGCCGCCTGTTTTGAAGACGAGTAGCGATTTCCTCATGGGGGCAATCTCCTTTATTATGTGGGTTCGCGTGAAATGCCTGGCCTTCGCGGCCTGCGAGCGTTTCACACCGGCCGTGCGGGTGTCCCGACGCCGATTTGCCTTTACCTCACATGTGCAGCAATTACGCTTATGGCTATTTTGAACATCCTCGAATTCCCGGACTCGCGCCTGCGCACTATCGCCAAACCGGTGGCCGTAGTGGACGACAAGGTTCGTCAGTTGGTCGATGACATGTTTGAAACAATGTATGAAGCACCGGGCATCGGCCTCGCCGCCACCCAGGTCAACGTGCACTTGCGCGTGGTGGTCATGGACCTGTCCGAAGACCGCAGCGAACCGAGGGTGTACATCAACCCGGAGTTCGAGCCGCTGACCGACGAGATGGGCGAATACCAGGAAGGCTGCCTGTCGGTGCCGGAGTTCTACGAGAACGTCGAGCGCCCGCTGCGCGTCAAGATCAAGGCCCTGGACCGCGATGGCAAACCCTTCGAGCTGATTGCCGAAGGCCTGTTGGCGGTGTGCATCCAGCATGAGTGCGACCACCTCAACGGCAAGCTGTTTGTCGATTACCTGTCCACGCTCAAACGCGACCGGATCAAGAAGAAACTGGAAAAGAAGCATCGCCAGCAAGCTTGATTCCCTTCTTTCAAAGGCTTGCTCCGGCAAGCCTTTTTCTTTTGTGAGACGTTTCCCATGACCGAGCCACTGCGCATCGTTTTTGCCGGCACCCCTGAATTTGCCGCCGAACACCTCAAGGCCCTGCTTGCCAGCCCTTATGAAATCGTCGCGGTGTACACCCAGCCGGATCGCCCGGCCGGCCGTGGGCAAAAACTGATGCCCAGCCCGGTCAAGCAGCTTGCCCTGGAACACGGCATTGTCGTGCTGCAACCGCCAACCCTGCGCAATGCCGAGGCCCAGGCTGAACTGGCCGCGCTGCAGCCGGACCTGCTGGTGGTGGTGGCCTACGGCCTGATCCTCCCCCAGGCGGTGCTGGATATCCCGCGCCTGGGCTGCATCAACAGCCATGCCTCGCTGCTGCCGCGCTGGCGCGGTGCGGCGCCGATCCAGCGCGCGGTGCAAGCCGGTGACGCCGAAAGCGGCGTGACCGTGATGCGCATGGAAGCCGGCCTGGACACCGGCCCGATGCTGCTCAAGGTCACCACGCCCATCACCGCACAGGACACCGGCGGCAGCCTGCACGACCGCCTGGCGGAGATGGGCCCGCCTGCGGTGGTAGAGGCGATTGCCGGTCTCGCTGCTGGCACCTTGCAGGGTGAAGTGCAGGACGACAGCCTCGCCACCTACGCCCACAAGCTGAACAAGGACGAAGCACGCATCGACTGGAGCCGCCCGGCCGTGGAGCTGGAGCGCCTGGTACGCGCCTTCAACCCGTGGCCGATCTGCCACAGCACCCTCAATGGCGAAGCCTTGAAAGTCCTCGCCGCCGCCCTGGCCGAAGGCAGCGGCGCCCCCGGTGAAATCATCGGCGCCAGCAAGGAAGGCCTGCTGGTGGCCTGCGGCGAACAGGCACTGTGTCTGACCCGTCTGCAATTGCCCGGTGGCAAGGCGCTGAACTTCAGTGATTTGTTCAACAGCCGTCGTGAGAAATTTGCCCCCGGCATCATCCTCGGAGTGGACGCTTGATGAACCCGCGTTTGGCCGCCGCCAAGGCCCTGGCCGCCGTGCTCAGCGGCAAGGCTTCCCTGAACAGCTCGTTGCCGGTGCAACTGGATAAAGTCGAAGACCGTGATCGCGGCTTCACCCAGGACCTGGCCTTTGGCACCGCCCGCTGGCAGCCGCGTCTGTCGGCGCTGGCGGCCAAGCTGCTGCAAAAGCCGTTCAAGGCCGCCGATGCCGACGTCGAGGCGTTGCTGCTGGTGGGGCTGTACCAATTGCTCTATAGCCGGGTGCCGGCCCACGCCGCCATCGGCGAAACCGTAGGCTGCGCCGACAAGCTGAAAAAGCCCTGGGCCAAGGCCTTGCTCAATGCCGTGCTGCGCCGCGCCCAGCGCGAAAGCGAGGGGTTGCTGGCCGAGCTCGAACACGACCCGGTAGTGCGCACTGCGCACCCGCGCTGGCTGCAAAAATCCCTCAAGGCGTTCTGGCCAGAGCAGTGGGAAGCCATCTGCGCTGCCAACAATGCCCACCCGCCAATGATTCTGCGGGTCAATCGCCGCCATCACAGCCGCGATGCCTATCTCCAATTACTGGCAGAGGCCGGCATCAATGCCAGCGCCTGTGTGTTCAGCCAGGACGGTATCGTGCTGGAGACCGCAGGCGATGTGCGCAGCCTGCCAGGCTTTGCCGAAGGCTGGATCAGTGTGCAGGACGAAGCCGCGCAACTGGCAGCCGACCTGCTTGACCTGGCGCCGGGCCAACGGGTGCTGGACGCCTGCTGCGCGCCGGGCGGCAAGACCTGTCACATCATGGAAGTCGAGCCCGGCCTGGCCGGCGTCGTCGCCGTCGACCTGGAAGCCAAGCGCCTGGTACGCGTGCGCGAAAACCTTGCGCGCCTGGGCCTGGACGCCGAGCTGATTGCCGCCGATGGGCGCGACACCGCCACCTGGTGGGATGGCAAGCCGTTCCAGCGCATCCTGCTGGACGCGCCATGTTCCGCCACCGGCGTGATCCGCCGCCATCCGGATATCAAGCTGACCCGCCAACCCGACGATATCGCCGCCCTGGCTGTGCTGCAAGGCGAGTTGCTGGACGCGTTGTGGCCGACGCTGGAGGTCGGTGGCATCCTGCTCTACGCCACCTGCTCGACGTTGCCGACCGAAAACACCGAAGTGATCGAAGCCTTCCTCGCCCGCACCAGCGGCGCGCGGGAGTTGGACATTGCCACCACCGCCGGCATCAAGCAGCCCCACGGTCGCCAGTTGCTCGCGCAGGAAGGCGGGCACGATGGCTTCTATTACGCCAAGCTGATCAAGATTGCCGCTGCTCGCGGTTGAATGATTTTTAAGGGAGTGACCGGATGAAGATCATCATCCTCGGCGCAGGGCAGGTCGGCGGTACGCTGGCCGAGCACCTGGCCAGTGAAGCCAACGACATTACTGTGGTCGACACCGACGCCGAACGCCTGCGTGGCCTGGGTGACCGCCTGGATATCCGCACGGTCCAGGGCCGCGCCTCGTTCCCCACTGTGTTGCGTCAGGCCGGTGCCGACGATGCCGACATGCTGGTGGCGGTGACCAACAGTGACGAGACCAACATGGTCGCCTGCCAGGTCGCTCACACCCTGTTCCACACCCCGACCAAGATCGCCCGGGTGCGTGAAGCGGCCTACCTGACCCGCGCCGGGCTGTTCGACAACGACGCGATTCCGGTGGACGTGCTGATCAGCCCGGAGCAGGTGGTCACCCACTACATCAAGCGCCTGATCGAAATCCCCGGTGCGCTGCAGGTGATCGACTTTGCCGAAGGCAAGGCGCAACTGGTGGCGGTCAAGGCCTACTACGGCGGGCCGCTGGTGGGCCAGCAACTGCGCCAGCTGCGCGAACATATGCCGAATGTGGAAACCCGCGTAGCCGCGATTTTCCGCCGCGACCGGCCGATCCTGCCCCAGGGCGACACGGTGATCGAAGCCGACGACGAAGTCTTCTTCATCGCCGCCAAGGCCAATATCCGTGCCGTGATGAGCGAAATGCGCCGGCTCGACGAGAGCTACAAGCGCATTGTCATCGCCGGCGGCGGGCAGATTGGCGAACGCCTGGCCGAGGCCATCGAAAGCCGCTACCAGGTGAAGATCATCGAGATGAACGCCGCGCGCTGCCGCTACTTGTCCGATACCCTCGACAGCACCGTGGTGCTGCAAGGCAGCGCGTCGGATCGTGACCTGCTGATGGAAGAAAATATCGCCGACGCGGATATCTTCCTGGCCCTGACCAACGATGACGAGGCCAACATCATGTCATCGCTGCTGGCCAAGCGGCTGGGGGCGAAGAAGGTGATGACCATCATCAACAACCCGGCCTATGTGGACCTGATCCAGGGCGGCGACATCGACATTGCCATCAGCCCACAACTGGCCACCATCGGCACCTTGCTGGCCCACGTGCGGCGCGGCGATATCGTCAGCGTGCACTCATTGCGCCGCGGCGCGGCGGAAGCCATCGAGGCGATTGCCCATGGTGACTCCAAGTCGAGCAAGGTGATCGGCCGGGCGATTCGCGATATCGGCTTGCCACCGGGCACCACCATTGGCGCGATCATCCGCGATGAAGAAGTGATCATCGCCCATGACGACACGGTAATCGCCACGGGTGACCATGTGATTCTGTTCCTGGTGGATAAAAAACATATCCGCGATGTGGAGAAGCTGTTCCACGTGGGGTTGAGCTTTTTCTGATCTGACGGAGAGACCGACATGCTCGAATCCCTGGAAAAAATGCTCGCCAAGGGTGTGGATAACTCGCTGCTGCGCTTTGGCTTGGGCAAGGGTTACCTGGACCTGAAAGACAACGCCAAGGCGGCCGAGCATTTGCAGAGGTGCGTCGGGTTTGACCCGAAGTATTCGGCGGCGTGGAAGCTGCTGGGCAAGGCACACGCTGCGCTGGGCGATAAAAGCGCAGCACGCCAGGCATGGGAGCAGGGGATTACAGCGGCCCAGGCCCACGGCGACAAGCAGGCCGAGAAAGAGATGACGGTGTTCCTGAAGAAACTCGACCGCCAAGCCTGAATGGAGATCACAAATGTGGGAGCGGGCTTGCTCGCGAATGCAGAGTCTCAGTCACTGAGTGTGTAGCTGATACACCGCATTCGCGAGCAAGCCCGCTCCCACATTGGTTTTGCATCGACCTTGAGTCAGTCGCGAATCAGTACCAACGCGCCTCGCCCGGCGGGCGTTTCTTGAAGCGCTTCATGCTCCACATGTACTGGCTCGGGTAGGCGCCGACATAACGCTCCACCACCTTGCTCATCGCCGCGCAAGAGGTGGCCGTGTCGGTGCTGTACATGTCTTCCGGCGCCGCTTCCAGGATCACTTTGTAGCCCGAGCCGTCCGGCAGCCGCAGGGCATGCAGGAACACACCCACTGCCTTATGGCCGGCGAGCATGTTCGGCACGAACTTGCTGGTCAGCGCCTGGGTGGCGAAGAACGGTACGAAAATCCCGGCCGATTCCGCCGGCTCCGGATCTGCAGGAATCCCCACCTGGCCGCCCTTGCGCACTTCCTTGATCACGCTGAGGATGCCTTCCTTGGTCGACGCCGCCACTCGGTTGCCCAGTTGCACGCGTTGCTTGCGCAGCAGGTCATCCACTGCCTTGAGCTTGGGCGGGCGGTAGAAAATGATCGGTTTGCACTGGCTGCAATAGAAGTGGTTCAACACTTCCCAGTTGCCCAGGTGGCTGGTGATGCCGACCACGCCTTTACCCGAGGCCAAGGCTTGCTGCAGCACTTCCAGGCCTTCGACTTCGCGCACCAGGTCGATGGAGCGCTGGGCCGGCCAGATCCAGGCGCAGGCGCTTTCGGTCAGGGACTTGCCGATATCCATCAGGCTCTGGCCCACCAGGCGCTCACGCTCGGCCGGGTCCATGTCCGGGAAACACTTGGAGAGGTTGATCCGCACCGTGTCGCGGGAGCGGTTGGGGGTTTTCCACATGATCCAGCCAATCGCCGAGCCCACGGCTTGCACAGCGCGCCAGGGCAGCAGGGCAAACAATCGCAGAGCGCCTACCAGCAAGGCGCCTTTTAACTTTTCCACAGGTCACTCCTGATCGTGTGTGGTGCGCAAAGCGGCCATTCTAACCGGCGTTGACCAAGTCCGCGTAACGGTCGCAGTCCTGGGTGTGGTCCATGACCATGCCTGAGGCCTGCATGAACGCGTAGCAGATGGTCGGGCCGACGAACGTAAAACCGGCTTTCTTGAGGGCTTTGCTCATGGCTTCGGCCTCTGGCGTAATCGCCGGGACCTGGCTGCGATCCTTGAAATGATTGACCTTGGGCACGCCGCCGACAAACGACCAGAGCAACCCCACCGGATCCTCCAGCGCCAGCCAGGCCGCGGCATTGCGCCGGGTGGCATTGAGTTTCAAGCGGTTGCGCACAATGCCTGGGTCGAGCATCAACTGCTCGATCTCGGCATCGCTCAACTGCGCCAGGCGCTTTGGATCAAAACCGAACAAGACCTTTCGATAATGCTCGCGTTTGCGTAAAACGGTGATCCAGGACAGGCCCGCCTGGAACCCTTCGAGCAAAAGCAACTCGAACAAACCCTGCGCATCGCGCAGCGGCGTTCCCCACTCTTGATCGTGATAAGCCATGTACAGCGGATCTTCAGAACACCAAAAGCAGCGTGGCATAAGGCTCCAGGGAGTGGTGGCGGGGCCGAATCGGGTATACTCCCGCCCTTTAAATCGCAGCCCAAGTAACAGGTGAATTTTGTGAGCCAGCCTACGCCAGCCGTGCGTACCTTCCAAGACTTGATCCTCGCCCTCCAGCAATACTGGGCCGAGCAAGGTTGTGTGGTACTTCAGCCCTACGATATGGAAGTAGGCGCCGGCACTTTCCACACCGCAACATTCCTGCGGGCCATCGGCCCGGAAACCTGGAACGCCGCTTATGTGCAGCCCAGTCGTCGCCCGACTGACGGCCGCTACGGCGAAAACCCCAACCGCCTGCAGCACTACTATCAGTTCCAGGTCGTCCTCAAGCCAAACCCGGACAACTTCCAGGAGCTGTACCTGGGCTCGCTGAAACATGTCGGCCTGGACCCGCTGGTCCACGACATTCGTTTCGTCGAAGACAACTGGGAGTCGCCAACGCTCGGCGCCTGGGGCCTGGGCTGGGAAGTCTGGCTCAACGGCATGGAAGTCACGCAGTTCACTTACTTCCAGCAAGCGGGCGGCATCGAGTGCTACCCGGTGACCGGCGAGATCACTTATGGTCTCGAGCGCCTGGCCATGTACCTGCAAGGCGTGGACTCGGTCTACGACCTGGTGTGGGCTGACGGCCCGTTCGGCAAAGTGACCTACGGCGATGTGTTCCACCAGAACGAAGTGGAGCAGTCGACCTACAACTTCGAACACGCCAACGTCGAGAAGCTGTTCGAACTGTTCGACTTCTACGAAAGCGAAGCCAAGCGCCTGATCGAACTGGATCAGCCGCTGCCGTTGCCGAGCTACGAAATGGTCCTGAAGGCATCCCACACCTTCAACCTGCTGGACGCCCGCCGTGCCATCTCGGTAACCGCGCGCCAGCAATACATCCTGCGTGTACGCACCCTGGCGCGTTCCGTCGCCCAAGCCTACCTGCTGGCTCGCGCCAAGCTGGGCTTCCCGATGGCAACCCCGGACCTGCGTGATGAAGTGTTGGCTAAGCTGGAGGCTGCACAATGAGTGCTCAAGATTTCCTGGTTGAACTGGGCACCGAAGAGCTGCCACCCAAGGCCCTGAACACCCTGGCCGATGCATTTTTGGCCGGTATCGAAAAAGGCCTGCAGACTGCCGGCCTGAAGTTTGAAGCCAAGAAGGTCTACGCCGCGCCACGTCGCCTGGCGGTATTGCTGACCGCGCTGGAAACCCAGCAGCCGGACCGCAACATCAACCTCGACGGCCCGCCACGCCAGGCCGCTTTCGATGCCGAAGGCAACCCGACCCAGGCAGCCCTTGGTTTTGCCAAGAAGTGTGGCGTCGAGCTGAGCGAGATCGACCAGAGCGGCCCGAAACTGCGTTTCAGCCAGGTCATCAAGGGCAAGCCAACCGCCAGCCTGTTGCCGACCATCGTTGAAGATTCCCTCAATGACCTGCCGATCCCCAAGCGCATGCGCTGGGGTGCACGCAAGGAAGAATTCGTACGTCCGACCCAATGGTTGGTGATGCTGCTCGGTGATCAAGTCATCGACTGCACTATCCTGGCCCAGAAGGCCGGCCGCGATTCCCGTGGCCACCGCTTCCACCACCCGGAAAACGTGCGCATCACTTCGCCGGCCAACTACCTCAACGACCTGCGTGCAGCCTATGTGCTGGCGGATGCCAACGAGCGTCGCGAGCTGATCAGCAAGCGCACCGAAGAGCTGGCCCGCCTGCAGGAAGGCACGGCCATCGTGCCGCCAAGCCTGCTCGACGAAGTGACCGCGCTGGTTGAATGGCCGGTACCGCTGGTGTGCTCGTTCGAAGAGCGCTTCCTCGATGTGCCGCAAGAAGCCCTGATCACCACCATGCAGGACAACCAGAAGTATTTCTGCCTGCTGGATGTGGACGGCAAGTTGCTGCCGCGCTTTATCACCGTGGCCAACATCGAGAGCAAGGACCCGCAGCAGATCATCGCCGGTAACGAGAAAGTCGTGCGCCCGCGCCTGACTGACGCCGAGTTCTTCTTCAAGCAAGACAAGAAGCAGAAGCTCGAAGACTTCAACCTGCGCCTGCAGAACGTGGTGTTCCAAGAGAAGCTGGGCAGCGTATACGACAAGGCTGTGCGGGTTTCCAAGCTGGCGGCCTATATCGCGCCACGCATTGGCGGCGACGCTACCCTGGCGGCACGTGCGGGCCTGCTGTGCAAATGCGACCTGGCTACCGAGATGGTCGGCGAGTTCCCGGAAATGCAAGGCGTTGCCGGTTACTACTACGCGCTCAATGACGGCGAGCCTGAAGACGTCGCCCTGGCCCTGAACGAGCAGTACATGCCGCGCGGTGCTGGCGCCGATCTGCCGACCACCCTGACCGGTGCCGCGGTGGCCATCGCTGACAAGCTGGACACCCTGGTCGGTATCTTCGGCATCGGCATGTTGCCGACCGGCAGCAAAGACCCGTATGCCCTGCGCCGTGCGGCCCTGGGCGTGCTGCGCATCCTGATCGACAAGCAGTTGGACCTCGACCTGACCCAGGCCGTGGTATTTGCCGTCGGCCAGTTTGGTAGCAAGGTCAAGCAAGCCGGCCTGGCCGAGCAAGTGCTGGAGTTCGTATTCGACCGCCTGCGTGCGCGCTATGAAGACGAAGGCGTGGACGTTTCCGTCTACCTGTCGGTACGTGCCCTGCAACCCGGCTCGGCACTGGACTTCGACCAGCGTGTGCAAGCCGTACAAGCGTTCCGCAAGCTGCCGGAAGCCGACGCCCTGGCTGCCGTGAACAAGCGCGTGTCGAACCTGCTGAGCAAGGCCGAAGGCCTGGGCAATGCGGATGTCGACCCTGGCCTGTTTGCCGATGCCAAGGAGTTCTCGCTGAACTCGGCTATCGCCAAGGCAGAAAACGCCGTGAAGCCGCTGATCGCCGAGCGCAACTACGCCGAAGCACTGGCGCGCCTGGCTACCTTGCGTGAGCCGGTGGATGCGTTCTTCGAAGCGGTGATGATCAATGCCGAAGATGCCAGCGTGCGGAAAAACCGCTACGCCATGCTGGCGCGCCTGCGCGGCTTGTTCGTCAATATCGCTGACATTTCGACGCTGAGCTGATCATGTTGAAACTGCTGATTCTCGATCGGGACGGGGTGATCAACTACGACTCCGACGCCTACATCAAGTCGGTGGAGGAGTGGATCCCACTGCCCGGCTCGATCGAGGCCATCGCGCAGTTGAGCAAGGCCGGCTGGACGGTAGCCATTGCTACCAACCAGTCCGGCATTGCCCGCGGCTACTACGACATCGCCACCCTGGACGCCATGCATGCGCGCCTGCGCGCGTTGGTGGCGGAGCAGGGCGGTGAGGTGGGGCTGGTGGTGTACTGCCCCCACGGGCCGGATGAGGGCTGCGATTGCCGCAAACCCAAGCCTGGCATGTTGAAAATCATTTCAGAACATTACAAGGTGCCCCTGGCTGGGATATGGTTCGTCGGGGACAGTCTCGGTGACCTGGAGGCGGCCAAAGCCGTCGACTCTCAGCCAGTTTTGGTAAAGACCGGGAAAGGCGACAAGACCCAGGCGAAAAACCTGCCGGTAGGCACCTTGATTTTTGACGATCTGGCGGCGGTTGCCGCAGAACTTATCAACAACTAGTCGCCCTCGACTTCCTGACCAAGGATTGTTCGGGAGTGCACTTTTAACAGGCGGGCGTTGTCCCGCAACGGTAAATGCTGCCATGTCGATTTTGCAGGCCATCAGAACCTTCTTCTTTTACCTGCTGCTGGGCACCAGTTCGTTTCTCTGGTGCACCCTGAGCTTTTTTATTGCGCCCTTTTTGCCGTTCAAGGCGCGCTATCGCTTTATCAACGTCTATTGGTGCCGCTGTGCGTTGTGGCTGAGCAAGGTGTTTCTGGGCATCCGTTTCGAGGTCAAGGGTGCCGAGAATGTCCCGGACCAGCCCTGCGTGATCCTGTCGAACCACCAGAGCACTTGGGAGACGTTCTTCCTTTCTGCGTATTTCTCGCCCCTGAGCCAGGTGCTCAAGCGTGAGTTGCTGTTCGTACCGTTCTTTGGCTGGGCCATGGCCATGCTGCGACCGATTGCCATCGACCGCGACAACCCCAAGGCCGCGCTCAAGCATGTGGCGAAGAAGGGTGACGAGCTGCTCAAGGATGGGGTGTGGGTACTGATCTTCCCGGAAGGCACCCGCGTGCCCTTTGGCACTGTAGGCAAGTTCTCCCGGGGCGGTACGGCATTGGCGGTCAACGCCAACCTGCCAGTGCTGCCGATTGCTCACAATGCCGGCAAGTTCTGGCCCAAGGAAGGCTGGGCCAAGCGTAAAGGCACCATCACCGTGGTGATCGGCGAACCGATGTATGCCGAAGGGGAAGGACCGCGTGCAATCGCGGCACTCAATGACCGCGCTGCCGCCTGGAATGAAGCGCAGCAACGGGCCATGGGTTCGCTGCCGCCAGTGCCGGTTGCAGAAGACCAGCCGGTGACCTGACGTTCTGTGGATAACCTGTGTACGGTTTGTTGGCAAAGTGCGTTTTTTAGCTTGTAGGCCTATGATTTTATTACATATTTCTTAAGCTAATAAAACACCGAAAAACGTGCATAAGTTTTTTCGACCGTTGAAGACCGGCCCTCGTGGCCGGTTTTTTATGCACAGCCGTTTGACTCTTCCCACAACGGCAGTCGCAGACTGAAAACCGTGCCTTGACCGACCACACTCTCACAGTCGATCCGGCCGCCATGGCGGTCCACTACCGCCTTGACCATGCTCAGTCCCAACCCCAACCCTTCGCTGCCCTGAGCCGAAACAAACCGCCGGTATTGGCTGAACAGTTCAGGAAGCTCCTCGGCCGCGATACCGGAGCCCTGATCCTGGATGTGACAGGTCAGCCATTGCTCGTTGCGTTCGAGGCGCACCGTCACCGTGGTGCCGGCTGGGCTGTACTTGATCGCATTCTCCATCAGGTTGAACAAGGCACGGGTGAGTAACGATTGATCCGCCAGGACCATTTCCTCACCGGCCGCGTCCAGGTCATGAACCAATTGGATATTTTTCAATTGGGCCAGCAGCACCACCTGGTCAAACGCGTCGAGCACCAACATGGCAAACAGGCTGGGCTCCAACTGATAACCATCGGACTCGGCCTTGGCCAATTGAACGAACGATTCGGTCAAATTCAATGCCCGTCGCACTTGCTGTTCGATCTGGGTAAATACCAGCGCAACGTCTGAGGCTTCATGACGCTGCACATCCAGCAACGCGAGGATTGCCGAATGGGGTGCACGCAAGTCGTGGGAGAGAAACCGCAGCAGGGTTTCGCGCTGCTGCTGGGCGTCGCGTTCGATACTCAGGTCGGTCAGGCTCAACAGCCAACCCAGCGCCACATCACCGTCAGCGGGTAACAGCGGGGCCAGTTCCAGGCGCAGGCTGCGTTGCTGAATATCGCGGAACTCGACAATTTCCAGGGCCGACAGCGGCGGGCGTACCTGCCCCTGCAGCGGTGGATAGCCCAATGCCGTCAATTGCTCCAGCAGGTTCTCGGCAATCAGCTCGTTGCCAAACACATCACGGGCGATCCGATTGGCCAGCAGGATCTCCCCTGCGGGATCGGTAATCAGCGTAGCCACGGGCAGGCATTCCAGGCCATCGGCCATAAAACGCCGGGTATCGCGGGTACGGCTGACGGCTTGCTCCAGGGCCACGATACGACCCTGCAACACGTCCCCCTTGCTGACGGCGGCACGACGACGTTCCGGCAGCACCTTGGGCTCGCTGTCGAGGCGCGCCAGTTCCCAGCCGAAGTAGGCAAGGATTACGCTCAGGCGGCGCCAGTTCCAGACCAGATAGCCCAGCAGCATGCCGATCAGCGTGGCCGCTGGCGACCACCAGAGCCCCAGGCGCAACATGCCCCAGGAAGCGAGGAGGGCACCTCCCATGCAGCCCAGGGTCAGCCACAGGGCATAACGCGGGCGCAACAACAGCAGGCCCAACAGTAAGGCCACCCACGAGGTGGACAGCAGGGTGGCCAACCAGCCAGGCAAGACGGTAATGCTGCGATCCTGCAGCAGCCCGTTGAGGATATTGGCCTGGATCTCGACGCCCGGTGTGGTGCCGACACTGGCCGAAAGCGGCGTCACATAGCGATCGCCCATGCCCGGCGCGGTCGCTCCCACCAGGATGATCCGATCACGCAGCAATTGAGCCGGGACCTCGCCACGCAGAACGCTGACGTACGGCACGCTGGGAAAGCCATGGTCGGCGGCGATAAACGGAATGCGGATGGCGTTGTCCCGCTGCCAATCGGTTGCATCAGAAGATACTGACAGCCCCGGCATATCCGCAGGCTGGCCAGTCAGCTCGAAGGCCAGCCACGCCAACTGCGGGACCAATTGCCCCGGCGGCCCCTCACGCAAGTAAAGGCTGCGCACAATGCCGTCGCTATCAGCTTCCACGTTGATATGGCCGACCCCCCTGGCACAATCACGCAGGGGCTGCACGGGGAGGATTTGCGTGAGGGGTTGCCCCAGGCGCGGCGTGCCTTCGCGAATCAACGGCAGCAGGACATTGCCGGCATTGCAGATGGCCTGGGCCAGGCGTTGATCATTGGCAGGCTCGCGCGCAGGTTCGCTGAAGATCACATCGAGCAGGATCCCGGCGGGTTTGGCGGCACTCAGTCGGTCAATCAGGTCAGCATGCAGGTGGCGCGACCACGGCCATTGGCCAAGCGCCTTGAGACTCATGTCATCAATGGTCACCAGCAGAATGCGTGAGTCCACCGGCAACGGCGTCAGACGCCGCAGGCTGTCATACAGCGGGTTATTGAAGGAAAGCCCAGGACTCAGGGACAGCAGGGCCGTCATTGGTAGCAGCAGCAGGCTGATCCACAGCCATTCCCGGACCAACCCGTTGAACAGGCGTTGGGCCTGGGTCGGCTGACGTTGTTCAGCCCGGCGCCACCACTTCACCGCGTACTACTGCACACGGGTGGCAGGGGGGTAATAGAAGATGTCATAAACGCCTGCCTCTCCTTCCAGTCCTTGTTCATCAAAGGCCGACACGCGCACGTGATAAAACGAGGCCTTGAGTCCAGTGAAGCTCAAGCGCGGTTCACTGGAGAAGTTTTCCTGCTTGATATTCATGAACGTTTTATCGGTGGCCACTTGCGCACGGTAGCGCTGGGCACCCGGTTGCGGGTGCAGGAACAATGTCCAGACCGGCGCATCGCCTTTCTGGCCGTCCTGGCCCATCAGACGCGGGGCGGGCAATAGGTCGATGGTCTTCAACTCGCCCTGCTGCTTGAGCAAAACCCCTTGTCGGGCACCGACCTTCAGTTCACCTTCAATCGGGCCCGTCTGCGGTTTTTTCTTGGCCTGTCGGCCCACGGGCAGCGGCTCGGTGCGGCTGGCGGCCACTTGGCCGTTGAGCACCTCTACAACCGATTGCTGATCGTCGTTACGCACACGAAAATGCGTGCCGCGCACGCCGAGCACGCCGACGGGTGTCACGATCTGAAAACGGTCATAGTCGCTGGTACGCTTGAGCACGTAGGCCTCGACCTGGCCTTGTTGCAGGATCACCTGGGGAATCGCCTGTTCTTCCACCAGGTGCAAACGCACCTCCGAGCTGGAAGGCAGGACAATCCGCGAACCATCGCCCAGCAACAGGCTGACAAACGCCGACGGCGAGGTTTTTACGCTTTCCTGTTCATCAATCAGCATGCCTTCTTCCAGCACACTGGGGCGGCCCTTGGCATCCAGCTTCCAGGCTTCACCGTTGAGGTGCTGGACCACTGCCGGCAGCGGTTGTGCCCGGCACATCAGGTTGTCATCAATGTAGGGCGCACGCACAGGTGCAGGCTTGGCCAGAATTTGCGGGCTGTTGATAACCAGCGCCAGGGCCAGGCTTGAGCCCAGCAGGGAAGAAAGGGAATAGTGGCGAGGAAAGAGGGTCATGGCACTCATCAAGGTTCTAGTTCTAAAAGTCCGTCAGACTGTACGTTCAGAAAGCGTCTTGCGGCGGCAGGACCTTGAAGCTTGCCTACGATACCCGATGACGCATCGAACTCGAAAGCCGTAGTAGAAAAGCCGTAGTAGAAGGGATGAGGCAATAGGAAGGGTGACACATCCCTGTGTCTGCCGGATCGACGATGCCGAACCGGATGTACATCGAAGAAATACTGTCCCTCACATCCCTCCGACAGCAGCCCGTAGCGAACCACGGTCTACAGATAATACGTCCCTGTATCGAGCGCGCTTCCCGCGCACGCCCTCCCTGTGTGTCACTCAGCGAAAGAGAATTTACCTACAAGAGTGGTGCATAGGGCGGTAGCGCAATATTTGTTCAGATTCAGAAGATCCAACGTTGGTCCTGGTCGAGCACACTTCCGTGTTGAAAAGCCTGAGGGGCGTCCACCTCTCTGAGCCCCGCGTAACCAAGACCGTCTACGGGCTCGGCGTACACTGAAATTTCGTCAAGTGGCGCAGACTGTGCCGGACTGCACGCATCTACCATTTCCGTCCCAAAACCCGTTGCCGCAACCAGTATCAACATCTTTCCCCACACTCTGACCTTCTGCACGAGACTCACGTGTCCCGACAGTGCATAAAACCTGATTGCCATTGATCCTTTTCCTGAGGGGCTTGAGCCGGTATCTTTCCAGCTGGGTACACGATGTTTAACGGCCTTAGGGCTATCTGATATCAGCGTACCGAGAGATGCGAGGGGCATGAGAAACTGGCCATAATTGTTCAGATTCAATGGTGAACCAGTACGCTCTCCTCAACCGTTGCAATACTCTTCAAGAAGAAAGGACCCTGCCATGCGTGTCGCGATACTGGATGACGAACCTGCCGAATTGCGGCGGGTGGAACAGACACTGCGACAAATCCCAAGTGCCTCGGAGCAGCCATGGACGCTGCATTGCTTCGAGCGCGGCGAAGACCTGCTGCGCCAGTTGCGTCGGGAAACCTTCGACCTCTTGGTGCTCGATTGGCAACTGCCGGACCTGAGTGGTATCGCCATCCTGCGCTGGACCCGTGAACACATGGAAGCGCCGCCTCCCGTGATCATGCTCACCAGCCGCGATGCCGAGAGCGATATCGTCCAGGCGTTGAACAGTGGCGCAGATGACTATGTCAGTAAGCCATTTCGGCCGAACGAACTGAAAGCACGGGTGAGTGCAGTGTTGCGTCGTCACGGCCTGCAGAAATCTGCGGCCACTGAAGTGTTGATCTTCAATGACCTGACCTTCGACGATGCCGAACTGACCGTCACCCGCGCCGGCAGTCCCATCAACCTGACCGAACGGGAGTACCGCCTGGCACGCTGTCTGTTTGCCAACCTGGCTCGCCCGCTGTCCCGGGAATACCTCTACGAACGCTTCTGGACCCATGAAGAGATGGTGTCTTCACGACCGTTGGATACCCATATCTATCGGCTGCGGAACAAGCTGGGGCTTACGCCAGAGCGGGGTTGGCAGTTGCTGACCATCTATGGATATGGCTACCGGTTGGAGAGCGTAACCGCAGCTACGGCATAGCCGATGTTCCACGTGGAGCATTTTGGAAGCGCCCGAAATCTGGGCAATAAAAAAGGCCAACGTTAAACGTTGGCCTTTTTTGGTTTCGCAATGGCGTTATCAGAAGTCCAGGTTGGACACTGCCAAGGCATTGCTCTCGATGAAGTCACGACGTGGCTCGACCGCATCACCCATCAGGGTGTTGAAGATCTGGTCCGCGCCAATGGCGTCTTCGATGGTCACACGCAGCATGCGACGCTGGGCTGGGTCCATGGTGGTTTCCCACAGCTGATCCGGGTTCATTTCGCCCAGACCTTTGTATCGCTGGATGGTGTGACGCTTAGTGCTTTCTGCCATCAACCAGTCCAGGGCTTCCTTGAACTCTTTGACCTGTTTCTTGCGTTCGCCACGCTGAATATAAGCGCCGTCGTCCAACAGCGTGCTCAACTGCGCGCCGAGGGTAACCACAGTCTTGTAGTCATTGCTGCCGAAGAAATCGCGGTTGAAGGTGACGTAGTTCGACAGACCGTGGGAGATCAGTTCGACCTCTGGCAGCCAGACATTACGTTCACGGTCTTCACGCAGGCTGGCTTTGTACACCAGGCCCGACTTCTCGACGGTGCGCAGGCGCACTTCGTACTGGGCCAGCCAATCCTGCATGGCTGCGTGATCGCCCAGCTGTTCCAGGCTCACGGCCGGCAGGTAGATGAAGTGCTCGGTCAGCTCCTGAGGGTACAGGCGCGACAAACGCTTGAGGGTCTTCATCACCATGCGGAAGTCGTTTACCAGGCGCTCCAGCGCCCCACCGGAGATGCCCGGGGCTTCGTCGTTCAAGTGCAGGCTGGCGTCTTCCAGGGCCGACTGCGTCATGTACTCTTCCATGGCGTCGTCGTCTTTGATGTATTGCTCTTGCTTGCCCTTTTTCACTTTGTACAACGGCGGCTGAGCGATGTAGATATAGCCACGCTCGATCAGCTCCGGCAACTGACGGAAGAAGAAGGTCAGCAGCAGGGTGCGGATGTGCGAACCGTCGACGTCAGCATCGGTCATGATGATGATGTTGTGGTAGCGCAGCTTGTCGATGTTGTACTCGTCGCGACCAATGCCACAGCCCAGGGCGGTGATCAAGGTGCCGACTTCCTGAGAGGAAATCATCTTGTCGAAACGGGCTTTCTCAACGTTGAGGATCTTACCCTTCAACGGCAGGATGGCCTGGGTGCGACGGTTGCGACCCTGCTTGGCGGAACCGCCAGCAGAGTCACCTTCCACCAGGTACAGTTCGGAAAGGGCAGGGTCCTTCTCCTGGCAGTCCGCCAGTTTGCCCGGCAGGCCAGCGATATCCAGTGCACCTTTACGGCGGGTCATTTCACGGGCTTTACGCGCCGCTTCACGAGCCCGTGCCGCGTCGATCATCTTGCCGACGACCAGCTTGGCTTCGTTGGGGTTTTCCAGCAGGAAGTCGGAGAAGTATTTGCCCATTTCCTGTTCGACGGCGGTCTTCACTTCAGAAGAAACCAGCTTGTCTTTGGTCTGGGAGCTGAACTTCGGATCCGGAACCTTGACCGAAATAATCGCGGTCAGGCCTTCACGGGCATCGTCACCGGTGGTGGCGACTTTGTGCTTCTTCGCCAAGCCTTCAGCTTCGATGTAGGTGTTCAGGTTACGCGTCAGTGCGGAACGGAAACCCACCAGGTGAGTACCGCCATCGCGCTGAGGAATGTTGTTGGTGAAGCACAACAGGTTCTCGTTGAAGCTGTCGTTCCACTGCAGGGCGATTTCCACGCCGATGCCGTCTTCACGCTGGATGTTGAAGTGGAACACCTGGTTGACCGCAGTCTTGTTGGTGTTCAGGTATTCAACGAACGCACGCAGGCCACCTTCGTACTTGAACAGCTCTTCCTTGCCGCTGCGCTCATCCTTGAGGACGATACCCACACCGGAGTTGAGGAAGGACAGTTCACGAATTCGCTTGGCCAGGATGTCCCAGCTGAAGTGGATATTTTTGAACGTGTCAGCCGAGGGCTTGAAGTGAATCTGGGTACCGGTGGTTTCGCTATCACCGACGATTGCCATCGGTGCCTGAGGCACGCCATGCACGTAGGTCTGTTCCCAGATCTTGCCGCTGCGGCGAACGGTGAGGATCAGTTCTTCCGATAGGGCGTTTACCACCGACACACCTACACCGTGCAAACCGCCGGAGACTTTATAGGAGTTGTCGTCAAACTTACCGCCGGCGTGCAGCACGGTCATGATGACCTCTGCTGCCGATACGCCTTCTTCTTTATGCACATCTACCGGAATGCCGCGACCGTTGTCGCGTACGGTGATGGATTCATCCGGATGGATGATGATACTGATGTCGTCGCAATGACCGGCGAGCGCTTCGTCGATGGAGTTGTCGACCACTTCGAACACCATGTGGTGCAGACCGCTACCATCATCGGTGTCGCCAATGTACATACCGGGACGTTTGCGTACGGCATCCAAACCTTTCAGCACTTTAATGCTGGTCGAGTCGTACGTGTTTTCTTCGCTCATGCCTTCACTCCCGATGGTCGTGGGTCTGGGTGATACGGCCTTGTTCCACGTGGAACAAAGCGACTGGCGTTTCCGTCTGCCAGCCTTCCCTCAATAATTCGTGGTCTACACAGGTAATAAATACCTGGCAGCGTAAGTCTTCCAACAAGCGGCATAGCGCGCGGCGGTGTTGCTCATCCAATTCGGACGGCAAGTCATCCACCAGATAAATACACTGACCGCGCCGGGCCTGGCTAACCAAGTGCCCCTGAGCGATACGCAGCGCGCACACCACCAACTTCTGCTGGCCACGGGACAAGATATCCGCGGCATTATGTGCGCCTAACCTAAGGCGCAAATCAGCCCGTTGTGGTCCTGCCTGGGTGTGGCCAATTTGCTGATCCCGTTGCAAAGAGGTGGCGAGTACTGCACTCAAGTCACGCTCTTTGTCCCAACCACGGTAGTAACTCAGCGTCAGGCCCTCGAGTTCCAACAACTCACTCAAGGTCTGTTCAAAGACTGGTTTCAAGGCTTTGATATAAGTGCGGCGGTATTCATCTATTTCGTCGCTGGCCAGGCACAGTTCACGGTCCCAGGCCGCTTGCGAAGCGGCGTCAAGTGTACCATGCCGCAGCCATGAGTTCCGCTGCCGCAGGGCCTTCTGCAGGCGCTGCCACGTGGCCATGAACCGCGGTTCCACGTGGAACACTCCCCAATCGAGGAACTGCCGGCGGATTTTTGGTGCACCTTCCAACAAGCGGAAGCTGTCAGGGTTGATCAATTGCAGGGGCAAGATTTCCGCCAGTTGTGCGGCACTGCGCGCATTCTGCCCATCTATACGGATCTGGAACTCCCCTTGACGATCACGGGATATCCCCAGGCTGCTATGCCCGCCTTGCGCCAGTTCAACCTGGCCAAACACGGTGCACGCCAATTGTTCGTACTGAATCACGGGTAACAGGCGGGCGCTGCGAAAGGAACGAGCCAGCCCCAGCAAGTGAATGGCTTCCAGCACGCTGGTTTTGCCACTGCCGTTGGCGCCATGGAGGATATTGATGCGGGGGGAGGGGGAGAAGGTCACCGGGTGCAGATTGCGCACCGCGGTGACCGAGACGCGACTGAGGGACATCTAGCTTCTGCTGAGCATGATTACAGGCGCATCGGCATAACAACGTAAGCCGAGTCGTCGTTATCGGATTCTTGCACCAGGGCGCTGCTGTTAGAGTCCGACAGGATCAGACGCACCTGCTCGGTGGTCATCACACCCAGCACGTCCAGCAGGTAGCTCACGTTGAAGCCGATTTCCAGGGAACCGCCGTTGTAGTCGACGCCCACTTCTTCTTCCGCTTCTTCCTGCTCCGGGTTGTTGGCCTGGATTTTCAGCTGGCCGTTGGCCAATTGCAGGCGAATACCCCGGTACTTCTCGTTGGAAAGAATCGCTGTACGGCTGAACGCTTCACGCAGCGCCTGGCGATCACCGATCACCAGCTTGTCGCCACCCTTGGGCAACACGCGCTCGTAGTCCGGGAACTTGCCGTCTACCAGTTTGGAGGTGAAGGTGAACTCGCCCGTGGTGGCACGGATATGGTGCTGGCCCAGGACGATGCTGACGTTACCGTCCGGCTCGGTGAGCAGGCGCGCCAGTTCGAGGATACCTTTGCGCGGCACAATCACCTGGTGGCGGTCCGGCTGGCCGATATCGGCCTTCATCGAACACATTGCCAGGCGGTGACCGTCGGTGGCCACAGCACGGATGATGCCTTCGGAGACTTCCAGCAGCATGCCGTTGAGGTAGTAACGCACGTCCTGCTGGGCCATGGCGAAGCTGGTGCGCTCGATCAAACGGCGCAGGCGGCTTTGCTCCAGGCTGCAGGTCAGCGAACCTGGACCTTCTTCCACCGTCGGGAAGTCATTGGCCGGCAAGGTCGACAGGGTGAAACGACTGCGGCCGGCCTTGACCACCAACTTCTGCTCATCGACCTTGATGTCGATCAGCGCGTCGTTGGGCAAGCTTTTGCAGATATCCATCAGCTTGCGCGCAGGCACGGTGATCTCACCGGGCTCGGCGGGTTCTTCTAGCTGTACACGACCAACCAGTTCGACTTCCAGGTCGGTACCGGTCAACGACAGCTGCTGGCCTTCGACAACCAACAATACGTTGGAAAGTACCGGCAAGGTCTGTCGGCGCTCGACGACGCCTGCGACCAGTTGCAGGGGTTTCAACAGGGCTTCGCGTTGAATGGTGAAATGCATGGTCTAGTCCCTTGCCTTAATAAGCTGCGCTGGTGTTCATCACGTTGTCAGTGTACGCAGCAGGTTCTTGTAGTCCTCGCGAATATCCGCGTCGGATTCCTTAAGTTCGTTGATCTTGCGGCACGCGTGCAAGACCGTGGTGTGGTCGCGACCACCAAACACATCGCCAATTTCCGGCAGGCTGTGGTTGGTCAGCTCCTTGGAGAGCGCCATGGCCACCTGACGGGGACGCGCTACCGAACGCGAGCGGCGCTTGGACAGCAGGTCGGAAATCTTGATCTTGTAGTACTCGGCCACCGTGCGTTGAATGTTATCCACACTGACCAGCTTGTCTTGTAGCGCCAACAAGTCTTTCAGGGATTCGCGAATCAACTCGATGGTGATGTCGCGGCCCATGAAGTGCGAGTGAGCGATGACCCGCTTGAGCGCGCCTTCGAGCTCACGCACGTTGGAGCGAATGCGCTGGGCAATGAAGAACGCCGCGTCGTGAGGCAGATCGACTTTCGCCTGATCGGCTTTCTTCATCAGGATCGCGACCCGGGTTTCCAGTTCCGGCGGCTCTACCGCAACGGTCAGGCCCCAGCCGAAGCGCGATTTGAGGCGCTCTTCCAGACCTTCGATTTCCTTCGGGTACCGGTCACTGGTGAGGATGACCTGCTGGCCACCTTCAAGCAGGGCGTTGAACGTGTGGAAAAACTCTTCCTGGGAACGTTCCTTGCGCGCGAAGAATTGAATGTCATCAATCAGCAGTGCGTCGACGGAGCGGTAGAAGCGTTTGAATTCGTTGATTGCATTGAGTTGCAACGCCTTGACCATGTCGGCCACGAAGCGCTCCGAGTGCAGGTACACGACCTTGGCATTCGGGTTCTTCTTTAATAGGTGGTTACCCACAGCGTGCATCAAGTGCGTCTTACCCAAGCCAACGCCGCCATAAAGGAAGAGCGGGTTGTAACCGTGCTTGGGATTGTCGGCCACCTGCCAGGCCGCAGCGCGGGCCAGCTGGTTGGATTTACCTTCGACGAAGTTTTCAAAGGTAAAGGTGCGGTTCAGGTAGCTGGTGTGCTTGAGCGCGCCTTCGACCTGGACCGTACGCTGTTCGGCGCGTACCGGCGCCTGCTGCGAGCTGGCTCCCGCCATCGGGTCAAAGCTGTCTCGGGACGGCTCTTCACTCACTGGCGCATTTTTTTGCGCCACGGATTTGCTCGGGGCGGGCGCAGCGGGGGCGGGGGCGTGGTTAACCGGCGCCGCAGCGGCCTGGGCGTGCGATGCAGCGGCGGCCAGCGGCGCATTAGGCGCGGCGCGAGGGGCGGAGCTGCGTTTGCTGCCTATTAGTAAGGAGAGTGCTGGAGCCATCCCGTTGCCGTGTTCGTCGAACAACTCGAGAACGCGGCTCAGGTACTTCTCGTTGACCCAGTCGAGAACAAAACGATTGGGTGCGTAGACACGCAACTCGTCGCCTTCGGCTTCGACCTGTAGTGGACGGATCCAGGTGTTGAATTGCTGGGCAGGCAGCTCATCGCGCAAAAGCTCCACGCACTGCTGCCAAAGTTCCACTGACACGGATATCCCCTAAGTTGAAAGCCGGTGAGGCAAAAACAGCCGCCATTGTAGCGGCGAGCGGTCCACTTATCCACATGTAGCTTGCTCAGAGGCCGCCAAGAATCAATGCCTTAAGCGTAAAAAAGGCGACAAATGGTCTGTGCATAAGCTCTGTGGATAAGCGCCCCTAAGCTCGTTGTACAAGTGGGGGCGAAAGTCTGTGGGTAACTGGCCTGTGGATAACTACCCATTCCACACACAGCTTATCCGACAGCGCAGCACAGGCAGAGCACCGTTTCTCCCCCGTGTTGTCATTCTCTGTACAGCACGTGGAATATGGCCTCAAGTCAGTTATCCACAGAAGATCGCGTCCCTAGCTTTTATAAGCTTTACAGAAAAGCTTTAAATAACTTCCTTCTTTATTTTTATATCTATGGCATTGCTCGTCAAAGTCGAACCGCCCGGAATCGGTCTTGATGCCCTCAGATATCTAATTGAAGGAATAGCTGGTTGGAAATTGACCTAGAGGCTTGCTTTCTCTAGAATCCCCGGTCTCTTAAAACGGGGGCCATTCCGGCCCGTTGTGGACGAACCAGGTAACACGCCATGAAACGTACTTTCCAACCAAGCACCATCAAACGCGCCCGTACCCACGGTTTCCGTGCTCGCATGGCTACCAAGAACGGCCGTGCTGTCCTGTCGCGTCGCCGCGCCAAAGGTCGTGCGCGTCTGGCAGTTTGATAATCCGGTACTGGTGGTGAGTCAGGACTTCAGTCGGGAAAAGCGTCTGCTAACCCCCCGGCACTTCAAGGCAGTCTTTGACTCCCCCACCGGCAAGGTTCCGGGGAAAAATCTCCTGCTCCTTGCGCGTAACAACGATCTGGATCACCCCCGTCTCGGGTTGGTGATCGGCAAGAAGAGCGTAAAGCTCTCCGTTGAGCGCAATCGCCTCAAGCGTCTGATGCGCGAATCGTTTCGCCTCCACCAGGACACTCTGGTTGGTTGGGATATTGTTATCGTCGCGCGCAAAGGCTTGGGGGACGTAGAAAACCCCGAATTGATTCAGCATTTCGGCAAGCTCTGGAAACGTTTGGCTCGCACCAGCAAGCCGACTCCAGCAGTCAGCCCCGAAACTGTAGGGGTAGACAGCACTGATGCGTAAACTGGCCCTCGTTCCGATCCAGTTTTACCGCTATGCCATTAGTCCGCTGATGGCCAGCCACTGTCGTTTCTACCCCAGTTGTTCCTGCTACGCGTATGAAGCCATAGAAAATCATGGCCTTCTGCGCGGTGGCTGGCTGACCTTTCGTCGTTTAGGTCGCTGTCATCCGTGGAATCCCGGTGGTTATGACCCGGTTCCGCCTATCCCTACCTCCCGTTCTTCTTCGATGGCCGAGTAATCATGGATATTAAACGCACGATCCTGATCGTCGCCCTGGCAATCGTGTCCTACGTTATGGTTCTGAAATGGAACCAGGACTATGGCCAGGCTGCCCTGCCGACTCAGAATGTTGCTACCAATCAGTCTGCTCCTGCTATTGCAGATGCACCGTTGGGTAACAATGCTTCCGCCAGTGCCGATGTACCCAGCGCGAATGCCGATACCAGCACCCCTGTAGATAACGCGGTCATCACCAATAAAGACCTCATCCACGTCAAAACGGATGTACTGGACCTGGCGATCGATCCACAGGGTGGCGATATCGCCCAGCTGAAATTGCCACTGTACCCACGTCGCCAAGACCATCCGGATGTTCCTTTCCAGTTGTTCGACAATGGTGGCGAGCGTGTTTATCTGGCACAAAGCGGCCTGACTGGCACTGATGGTCCTGATGCTCGTGCTACCGGTCGTCCGGTTTATTCGACCGAACAGAAGACTTATCAACTGGCTGATGGCCAAAACCAGTTGAACGTCGACCTGAAATTCAGTCACGACGGCGTCAATTACATCAAGCGCTTCAGCTTCACGCGCGGTTTGTACGATCTGAAAGTCACTTACCTGATCGACAACACCAGCGAAAAGGCCTGGACAGGCAACCTGTTTGCCCAGCTCAAGCGTGATGGCAGCTCCGATCCGTCTTCCAGCACTGCCACCGGCACCGCGACTTACCTGGGCGCCGCCCTGTGGACAAGTAACGAGCCGTACAAAAAAGTGTCGATGAAAGACATCGACAAGGGCGCGCTGAAAGAAACAGTACAAGGTGGTTGGGTAGCCTGGCTGCAACACTACTTTGTAACCGCGTGGATCCCGAACAGGGGCGAAGCCAACCTGGTCCAGACCCGCAAGGACAACCAGGGTAACTACATCATTGGTTTCACTGGCCCGGCGTTGACCGTTGCGCCAGGTGCCAAGGCTGAAACCAGCGCCACCTTGTATGCCGGCCCGAAAAGCCAGGCCGTCCTCAAGGAGTTATCCCCAGGTCTGGAACTGACTGTGGATTACGGCATCCTGTGGTTCATTGCCCAGCCAATCTTCTGGTTGCTGCAACATATCCACAGCATCGTCGGTAACTGGGGCTGGTCGATCATCTTCCTGACCATGCTGATCAAGGGGATTTTCTTCCCGCTGTCGGCCGCCAGCTACAAATCGATGGCCCGTATGCGTGCCGTTGCACCGAAACTGGCTGCGTTGAAAGAGCAACATGGCGATGACCGGCAGAAAATGTCGCAAGCCATGATGGAGCTGTACAAGAAAGAGAAGATCAACCCGCTGGGTGGATGCTTGCCGATTCTGGTGCAGATGCCGGTGTTCCTGTCGCTGTACTGGGTACTCCTGGAAAGCGTGGAAATGCGCCAGGCGCCGTTCATGCTGTGGATAACTGACTTGTCGATCAAAGACCCGTTCTTTATCCTGCCGATCATCATGGGCGCCACCATGTTCATCCAGCAGCGTCTGAACCCAACACCTCCGGATCCGATGCAGGCCAAGGTGATGAAAATGATGCCAATCATCTTCACCTTCTTCTTCCTGTGGTTCCCGGCTGGTCTGGTTCTGTACTGGGTGGTCAACAACGTGTTGTCGATCTCTCAACAGTGGTACATCACACGTAAGATCGAAGCGGCTGCCAAAAAAGCCGAGGCGTAACTTACTCTGTGGATAACCACTCAAGACGCCCCCTCGTGGGGCGTTTTGCATTCTGTCACTTTTGTCTGGGAAACCGCTGATGAGCGCTCCTCGTGAAACCATCGCTGCCGTCGCCACCGCTCAGGGCCGGGGCGGTGTCGGTATCGTTCGAATTTCCGGGCCGCTTGCCGGCATTGCCGCTAAAGCGATCAGTGGCCGTGAGCTCAAACCCCGGTATGCGCATTACGGGCCTTTCTTCGGCGAGGATCTTGAGGTACTGGATGAGGGCCTGGCCCTGTATTTCCCGGGCCCAAACTCGTTCACCGGTGAAGATGTGCTGGAACTGCAGGGACATGGCGGGCCTATCGTCCTCGACATGCTGCTACAGCGTTGCCTGCAGTTGGGCTGCCGTCTTGCCCGGCCTGGTGAATTCAGCGAGCGCGCGTTTCTCAATGACAAGCTCGACCTGGCCCAGGCTGAGGCGATTGCCGATTTGATCGAGGCCAGTTCTGCACAGGCTGCGCGCAATGCCCTGCGCTCATTGCAGGGGGCGTTTTCCCTGCGTGTGCATAACCTCACCGAGCAATTGATCAGTTTGCGCATCTATGTCGAGGCGGCGATTGATTTCCCGGAAGAAGAAATCGATTTTCTTGCCGATGGCCATGTCCTGGCCATGCTGGACAAAGTGCGGGACGAGTTATCCACAGTTTTGAAGGAAGCCGGGCAGGGCGCACTGCTGCGCGACGGCATGACCGTGGTGATTGCCGGCCGGCCCAACGCTGGCAAGTCCAGCCTGCTCAATGCCCTGGCAGGGCGTGAGGCGGCGATTGTGACCGAGATTGCCGGTACTACCCGGGATATCCTGCGCGAACATATCCACATTGATGGCATGCCACTGCACGTGGTCGATACCGCCGGTTTGCGTGATACCGATGACCAGGTGGAAAAAATCGGTGTAGAACGGGCGCTCAAGGCTATCGGTGAAGCGGATCGGGTGCTGCTGGTGGTGGATGCCACCGCGCCGGAAGCCGTCGATCCTTTTGCCCTGTGGCCAGAATTCCTTGAACAGCGGCCTGATCCGGCCAAAGTCACGCTGATTCGCAACAAGGCGGACCTCACGGGTGAGGCGATTGCCCTGGAGGTCAGCGAAGATGGCCATGTCACCATCAGCCTCAGTGCCAAGTCTGCCGGTGATGGCCTGGAGCTGCTGCGCGATCACCTCAAGGCCTGCATGGGCTACGAACAGACCTCGGAAAGCAGCTTCAGTGCTCGCCGCAGGCATCTGGAAGCCCTGCGCCATGCCAGTGCCGCCCTTGAGCACGGCCGTGCGCAGTTGACCCTGGCAGGGGCAGGAGAGCTTCTGGCCGAGGATTTGCGTCAGGCACAGCAGCTTCTGGGGGAGATTACCGGGGCATTCAGTTCCGATGACCTGCTCGGCAGGATCTTTTCCAGTTTCTGCATCGGTAAATAGCCCTTCGTTGTTCACAGACAGGCCATTCGTGCCTGTCTGTTTTGTCCGTTTCAGGACACTCCCGCGTATTTTCTGACAATAACCTCGCCCCGAGGTGGCCTTGCCGTGGGCGAAATTTACCGCTGCTGAAGCTTTTCTGTGGATTAAGCCCTGTGAATAACCGCCCCTGTGCCCAGTTGATAACAGGGCTCTAAACCTGAGTAAAAACCCCTCTGTGGATAACCACCTGTTTAATCCACAGGCTTAAAGCACTTATCCAAGGGCCTCCTTGCCACCTAACCACAGACTTTTGAATCTCTGTACACATCGTAAATAACGGGCTGTAGCAATCTATCCACAGAAAGTAGGCTCAGTAGAAATAAACATAAAAACAAAGATTTAATAAATTTCTCTCTTTTAATTTCTATTGTCTGTGATTCATCCACAGCTGGTTAAATTTTGTGCAAAGGGTTCTTTAGGAAGGGCTAAGTCCCTATACTTGCCGCCAAAGCTCTAAAACCAGCTCAACCAATCAATTCCTAATTACCTACATAAGCAGGCACGAGGTGCGTGGTGGATTTCCCTTCCCGTTTTGAAGTGATCGTCATCGGCGGCGGTCATGCCGGTACCGAGGCAGCACTGGCGTCAGCCCGCATGGGGGTCAAAACCCTATTGCTGACGCACAACGTGGAAACCCTCGGTGCCATGAGTTGCAACCCCGCCATTGGTGGGATCGGCAAGAGCCACCTGGTCAAGGAAATCGACGCCCTTGGCGGTGTGATGGCCATGGCTACCGACAAAGGTGGTATTCAATTTCGCGTGCTCAACAGCCGCAAAGGCCCGGCCGTGCGTGCTACTCGGGCACAAGCCGACCGCATTTTGTACAAGGCGGCGGTACGCGAAACCCTGGAAAACCAACCCAACCTGTGGATATTTCAACAGGCAGCGGATGATCTGATCGTCGAGCAGGACCAGGTGCGCGGTGTTGTCACCCAGATGGGTCTGCGTTTCTTCGCAGAATCCGTGGTGCTGACCACGGGGACCTTCCTCGGTGGACTTATCCACATCGGAATGCAGAACTATTCCGGTGGTCGCGCCGGTGATCCGCCGTCGATTGCCCTCGCTCATCGCCTTCGCGAACTGCCACTGCGTGTCGGTCGCCTGAAAACCGGGACCCCGCCGCGTATCGACGGGCGTTCTGTGGATTTCTCGGTGATGACCGAACAGGCCGGGGATACGCCTATCCCGGTAATGTCGTTCATGGGTTCCAAGGAGCAGCACCCCAAACAGGTGAGCTGCTGGATTACCCACACCAATGCGCGTACCCACGAAATCATCGCCGCCAACCTCGATCGTTCGCCGATGTATTCCGGGGTGATCGAAGGTATCGGCCCGCGTTACTGCCCGTCGATCGAAGACAAGATCCACCGCTTTGCCGACAAGGAAAGCCACCAGGTCTTCATCGAGCCGGAAGGTTTGACGACCCACGAGCTGTACCCGAACGGGATTTCCACTTCCCTGCCGTTCGACGTGCAAATCCAGATCGTGCAGTCGATTCGCGGCATGGAAAACGCTCATATCGTGCGTCCGGGCTACGCCATCGAGTACGACTACTTTGATCCACGGGACTTGAAATACAGCCTGGAAACCAAGGTGATCGGCGGCCTGTTCTTCGCCGGGCAAATCAACGGCACCACCGGTTACGAAGAAGCCGGCGCCCAGGGTTTGCTGGCCGGGACCAACGCCGCATTGCGCGCCCAGGGCAAAGACAGCTGGTGCCCGCGTCGCGATGAAGCGTACATCGGGGTGTTGGTCGACGACCTGATTACCCTGGGTACCCAGGAACCGTACCGGATGTTCACCTCCCGGGCCGAATATCGCCTGATCCTGCGCGAAGACAACGCCGACTTGCGCCTGACCGAAAAAGGTCGTGAGCTGGGCCTGGTCGATGACGCGCGCTGGGAAGCGTTCTGCAAAAAACGCGAAAGCATCGAACTGGAAGAGCAGCGCCTGAAAAGTACCTGGGTCCGCCCGGGCACGGAGCAGGGCGATGCCATTGCCGAAAAATTCGGCACGCCACTGACCCACGAGTACAACCTGCTGAACCTGCTGTCCCGTCCGGAAATCGACTACGCTGGTCTGGTCGAAGTGACGGGCGGCGGCGCAGAAGATCCACAGGTGGCCGAGCAGGTCGAAATCAAGACCAAATATGCCGGTTACATTGACCGCCAGCAGGACGAGATCGCTCGGCTGCGCGCCAGTGAAGACACCAAGCTGCCTGTGGATATCGACTACACCGGTATTTCCGGGCTGTCGAAAGAGATTCAAAGCAAGCTGGGGATAACTCGCCCCGAGACCCTGGGCCAGGCCTCCCGTATCCCGGGAGTCACCCCGGCAGCCATTTCGCTGTTGATGATTCATTTGAAAAAACGCGGCGCGGGCCGTCAGTTGGAGCAAAGCGCTTGAGTTCGTTGGTCACCTCGCAACACGCCGAAGAGTTATCCACAGGTGCACGCCAGTTGGGTGTGCACTTGACCGAAGCCCAGCACGAATTGCTGTTGGGCTACCTGGCCCTGTTGATCAAGTGGAACAAGGCCTACAACCTCACTGCGGTGCGCGATCCCGATGAAATGGTTTCGCGGCATCTGCTCGACAGCTTGAGCGTGATGCCATTTATCGAAAACGGCCGCTGGCTGGACGTCGGCAGTGGTGGTGGCATGCCAGGCATCCCGTTGGCGATCCTGTTTCCCGAGTCGCAAGTGACCTGCCTGGACAGCAACGGCAAGAAAACCCGTTTCCTGACCCAGGTCAAACTCGAACTCAAGCTGGACAACCTGCAAGTTATCCACAGCCGGGTCGAAGCCTTCACGCCTGAACTGCCCTTCAACGGAATTGTTTCCAGGGCCTTCAGCAGCATGGAGAACTTCAGCAACTGGACCCGCCACTTGGGCGACCTGAACACCCGTTGGCTGGCAATGAAGGGCGTTCATCCAAGCGACGAGCTGTTAGCATTGCCGGCAGACTTCCACCTCGATAGCGAACACGCCTTGGCCGTACCCGGTTGCCAAGGCCAACGCCATCTGCTGATACTGCGCCGCACGGCATGATTGGGAACACAAGCAAGAATGGCTAAGGTATTCGCGATAGCGAACCAGAAAGGTGGCGTGGGTAAAACCACCACCTGCATCAACCTCGCAGCATCCCTGGTCGCTACCAAGCGTCGGGTGCTGTTGATCGACCTCGATCCACAGGGCAACGCCACCATGGGTAGCGGTGTGGATAAACACGGCCTGGAAAACTCGGTCTACGACTTGCTGATAGGCGAGTGCGACCTGGCCCAGGCCATGCACTATTCCGAGCACGGCGGTTATCAGTTGCTGCCGGCCAACCGCGATTTGACCGCGGCGGAAGTGGTGCTGCTGGAAATGCAGATGAAAGAAAGCCGTCTGCGCAGCGCCCTGGCGCCGATCCGCGAGAATTACGATTACATTTTGATCGACTGCCCGCCGTCGCTGTCGATGCTGACGCTCAACGCACTGGTTGCCGCCGATGGGGTGATCATCCCCATGCAGTGCGAGTACTTCGCCCTCGAAGGCTTGAGCGACCTTGTGGATAACATCAAGCGTATCGCTGAGTTGCTCAACCCGAACCTGAAGGTCGAAGGCCTGCTGCGGACCATGTATGACCCGCGCCTGAGCCTGATGAACGACGTGTCGGCGCAACTCAAGGAACACTTTGGCGACCAGCTTTACGACACAGTGATCCCGCGTAACATCCGCCTGGCCGAAGCGCCAAGCTATGGCATGCCCGCGCTGGCGTACGACAAGTCATCGCGTGGTGCCATTGCCTACCTGGCGCTGGCCGGCGAGATGGTTCGTCGCCAACGTCGCAACTCACGCACCGCTGCAGCCCAGCCAACTTAAGGAATCCCCATGGCCGTCAAGAAACGAGGTCTCGGACGTGGACTGGATGCACTGCTGAGTGGTCCGACTGTCACTTCGCTGGAAGAGCAGGCGGTGCAGGCCGACTCCCGTGAGCTGCAGCACCTGCCCCTGGACCTGATCCAGCGTGGCAAGTACCAGCCGCGCCGAGACATGGACCCGCAGGCGCTGGAGGAGTTGGCGAACTCGATCAAGGCCCAGGGCGTGATGCAGCCGATTGTCGTACGCCCCATTGGCGGCGGTCGGTTTGAAATCATCGCCGGTGAACGCCGCTGGCGCGCCAGCCAGCAGGCCGGCCAGGAAACCATCCCGGCGATGGTGCGCGATGTGCCGGATGAAACGGCCATCGCCATGGCACTGATCGAGAATATCCAGCGTGAGGACCTCAATCCGATCGAGGAAGCCATTGCCCTGCAGCGTTTGCAGCAGGAATTCAAGCTGACCCAGCAGGAAGTGGCCGACGCGGTGGGTAAATCCCGTGTCACGGTTTCCAACCTGCTGCGCCTGATCGCGCTTCCGGAAGTGATCAAGACCATGCTGTCCCATGGCGACCTGGAAATGGGTCATGCCCGCGCTTTGCTCGGGTTGCCGGAAAATCAACAGGTTGAAGGGGCGCGACACGTTGTCGCACGAGGTCTCACCGTTCGTCAGACCGAGGCTCTGGTTCGGCAGTGGCTCAGTGGTAAACCTGCACCGGTCGAACCCACCAAAACTGATCCGGATATCGCGCGCCTGGAGCAGCGCCTGGCCGAGCGGCTGGGCTCTGCGGTGCAAATTCGCCACGGCAAGAAGGGTAAAGGGCAATTGGTTATCGGATATAACTCCCTTGATGAGCTTCAGGGCGTTCTTTCCCACATCCGCTGAAACATTTGCTTATGTAGCGCGCAGTCGGAAATCACTACCTGGCAGTTGAATAGGGGCAGAACCGCCCCTATACTCTGCGCGCATTTTGTCGGCACAAATTATGCCAAGTTATTGATTTCCGGCAGCCGACCATTGAGGAGCAAGAGTGATGGAAACCCGCACGCCAAACACGTTGCCGTTCCATCGCTTGGCCGTTTTTCCGGTTTTATTGGCCCAATTTGTCATTTTGCTGATCGCCGCATTGGCGCTTTGGTACTGGCATGGGGTCGTAGCCGGATATTCAGGACTCTGCGGAGGCCTGATAGCCTTGCTGCCCAATATGTATTTTGCTCACAGGGCCTTTCGGTTTTCCGGCGCCCGGGCAGCCCAGGCTATCGTCCGGTCCTTTTATGCCGGCGAGGCAGGGAAACTGATTTTGACGGCAGTGCTGTTTGCACTGACCTTTGCAGGTGTGAAGCCATTGGCGCCGCTAGCTGTATTCGGCGTCTTCGTGTTGACCCAACTGGTCAGCTGGTTCGCTCCCCTGCTGATGAAAACAAGACTTTCGAAACCTTAGGGCGTTTGAGGCAACCATGGCAGAAACAACCGCTTCGGGCTATATCCAGCACCACTTGCAGAACCTGACCTTCGGTCAGCTTCCCAACGGCGGCTGGGGCTTTGCCCACTCCGCAGCAGAGGCCAAAGAAATGGGCTTCTGGGCTTTCCACCTGGATACTCTGGGCTGGTCGGTCGCATTGGGTCTGATCTTCGTCCTGATTTTCCGCATGGCGGCAAAGAAGGCGACTTCCGGTCAGCCAGGTGCTTTGCAGAACTTCGTTGAAGTATTGGTCGAATTCGTCGATGGCAGCGTGAAAGACAGCTTCCATGGCCGTAGCCCGGTGATTGCACCGCTGGCACTGACCATCTTCGTCTGGGTGTTCCTGATGAACGCCGTTGACCTGATCCCGGTCGACTGGATTCCTCAGTTGGCCATCCTGATCTCCGGCGACCCGCACATCCCATTCCGCGCGGTATCGACCACTGACCCTAACGCTACCCTGGGCATGGCCCTGTCGGTATTCGCGTTGATCATTTTCTACAGCATCAAGATCAAGGGCATCGGCGGCTTCATCGGCGAACTGACCCTGCACCCGTTCGGCAGCAAGAACATCTTCGTTCAAGCCCTGCTGATCCCGGTGAACTTCCTGCTGGAATTTGTCACCCTGATCGCCAAGCCGATTTCCCTGGCTCTGCGACTGTTCGGCAACATGTATGCCGGCGAGCTGGTGTTCATCCTGATCGCTGTGATGTTCGGCAGCGGCCTGCTCTGGCTTAGCGGCCTGGGCATTGTTCTGCAGTGGGCGTGGGCTGTGTTCCACATCCTGATCATCACCCTGCAGGCGTTTATCTTCATGATGCTGACCATCGTCTACCTGTCGATGGCGCACGAAGAGAACCATTAAGACCAGTCTCGACTAGTCTGATGTCCTTCCCGGTGAAACGGGAAGGTGGCCCACCAGGGCTATGAAACGATTTGTTTTACCGCTTTAAAATCTAAAAAACCTAAACCATACGACGTAAAAGTCGGGAGGAAAGATGGAAACTGTAGTTGGTCTAACCGCTATCGCTGTTGCACTGTTGATCGGCCTGGGCGCCCTGGGTACTGCCATTGGTTTCGGCCTGTTGGGCGGCAAGTTCCTGGAAGGCGCCGCGCGTCAGCCAGAAATGGTTCCAATGCTGCAGGTTAAAATGTTCATCGTTGCCGGCCTGCTCGACGCCGTGACCATGATCGGTGTTGGTATCGCTCTGTTCTTCACCTTCGCGAACCCCTTCGTTGGTCAACTCGCCGGTTAATCACTCGTTTTTTCGAGTGATTGGTGTGTTGTGCAACGAACGAGCGAGGTATTGGCGTGAACATTAATGCAACCATTATTGGTCAGTCCTTAGCGTTCTTGATTTTTGTTGTTTTCTGCATGAAGTTCGTATGGCCTCCGGTCATCGCGGCTTTGCACGAACGTCAGAAGAAGATCGCGGATGGACTGGACGCTGCCGCACGAGCAGCTCGCGACCTGGAGTTGGCCCAAGATAAAGCGGGTCAGCAACTGCGCGAAGCGAAGGCTCAGGCAGCTGAAATCATTGAGCAAGCCAAGAAACGCGGTAACCAGATTGTTGAAGAGGCTGTTGAAAAAGCCCGTATCGACGCTGACCGTGTGAAGGTTCAGGCTCAGGCCGAGATCGAACAGGAATTGAACGGTGTCAAAGATGCGCTGCGTGCCCAACTGGGTGCTCTGGCCGTCGGCGGTGCTGAGAAGATCCTGGGTGCCACAATCGATCAAAACGCGCACGCGGAGCTGGTAAACAAACTGGCTGCTGAAATTTAAGCGAGGGCGATCATGGCAGAATTGACCACGTTGGCCCGACCTTACGCTAAGGCAGCCTTCGAGCACGCCCAGGCCCACCAGCAGCTGGCCTCTTGGTCAGCCATGCTCGGCCTGGCTGCAGCAGTGTCGCAAGACGACACCATGCAGCGCGTGCTCAAGGCCCCGCGACTGACGAGCGCAGACAAGGCCGCCACGTTTATTGACGTGTGCGGCGACAAGTTTGATGTGAAAGTGCAGAACTTCATCCACGTCGTTGCCGAAAACGACCGTCTCCCGCTTTTGCCGGAGATTGCCGCTCTGTTCGACCTGTACAAGGCCGAGCAAGAGAAGTCGGTAGACGTTGAAGTGACCAGTGCTTTTGCATTGAACCAAGAACAGCAAGACAAACTCGCCAAGGTTCTCAGTGCACGACTCGACCGGGAAGTGCGCCTGCAAGTTGCGGAAGACCCATCCCTTATTGGGGGTGTTGTCATCCGCGCCGGCGACCTGGTTATCGATGGCTCGATTCGCGGCAAACTCGCGAATCTTGCCGAAGCATTGAAATCTTGAGTTTGAAGGGGCAGCAGAGCAATGCAGCAACTCAATCCTTCCGAAATAAGTGAAATTATCAAGGGCCGCATCGACAAGCTCGATGTGACCTCCCAAGCCCGTAACGAAGGCACTGTCGTCAGCGTATCTGACGGCATCGTGCGGATTCACGGTCTGGCCGACGTAATGTACGGCGAGATGATCGAGTTTCCGGGCGGCGTCTACGGTATGGCCCTCAACCTGGAGCAAGACTCCGTAGGTGCCGTTGTATTGGGCGCGTACACCAGTCTGGCCGAAGGCATGAGCGCCAAGTGCACAGGCCGCATCCTGGAAGTTCCGGTTGGTAAGGAACTGCTGGGTCGCGTTGTCGACGCACTGGGTAACCCTGTTGACGGTAAAGGTCCACTGGGCAACACCGAGACCGACGCGGTCGAGAAAGTTGCTCCAGGCGTGATCTGGCGTAAGTCGGTAGACCAGCCTGTACAGACTGGCTACAAGGCTGTCGATGCCATGATCCCAGTCGGCCGTGGCCAGCGTGAGCTGATCATCGGTGACCGTCAGATCGGTAAGACCGCTCTGGCGATCGACGCGATCATCAACCAGAAAGACAGCGGCATTTTCTGCGTCTACGTAGCGATCGGTCAGAAACAATCGACCATCGCCAACGTGGTTCGCAAGCTGGAAGAAAACGGCGCCCTGGCCAACACGATCATCGTGGCTGCCAGTGCTTCGGAATCTCCTGCGCTGCAATTCCTGGCACCGTACTCCGGTTGCACCATGGGTGAATTCTTCCGCGACCGCGGTGAAGACGCGCTGATCGTTTATGACGATCTGTCCAAGCAAGCAGTGGCTTACCGCCAGATTTCCCTGCTGCTGCGCCGTCCACCAGGCCGTGAAGCCTACCCAGGCGACGTGTTCTATCTCCACTCCCGTCTGCTGGAGCGCGCATCCCGCGTTTCCGAAGAGTACGTAGAGAAGTTCACCAACGGCGCAGTGACCGGCAAAACCGGTTCCCTGACCGCACTGCCGATCATCGAAACCCAGGCTGGCGACGTTTCCGCGTTCGTTCCGACCAACGTGATTTCCATCACCGACGGTCAGATCTTCCTGGAATCGGCCATGTTCAACTCCGGGATCCGTCCTGCTGTGAACGCCGGTGTTTCGGTATCCCGTGTGGGTGGTGCCGCTCAGACCAAGATCATCAAGAAGCTCTCCGGTGGTATCCGTACCGCTCTGGCTCAGTACCGTGAACTGGCGGCATTCGCCCAGTTCGCTTCTGACCTGGACGAAGCGACCCGTAAGCAACTTGAGCATGGTCAGCGCGTTACCGAGCTGATGAAGCAGAAGCAATACGCGCCAATGTCGATCGCTGACATGTCGCTGTCGCTGTATGCCGCTGAGCGTGGGTTCCTGACTGACGTCGAAATCGCCAAGGTCGGCAGCTTTGAACAAGCGCTGATTGCTTACTTCAACCGAGATCATGCCGATTTGATGGCCAAGATCAACGTGAAGGGTGACTTCAATGACGAAATCGACGCTGGCCTGAAGGCCGGTATCGAGAAGTTCAAGGCCACCCAAACCTGGTAAGCCGCAGCGGGAGCCGCAAGGCTCCCGCTTGCTAACCTGATAGGTGTTACATGGCAGGCGCAAAAGAGATTCGCAGTAAGATTGCGAGCATCAAAAGCACGCAAAAAATTACCAGCGCCATGGAGAAAGTGGCGGTCAGCAAAATGCGCAAGGCACAAATGCGCATGTCGGCTAGCCGTCCTTATGCGGAGCGTATCCGCCAGGTAATTGGGCATCTGGCCAACGCCAACCCGGAATACCGCCACCCGTTCATGATCGAGCGCGCCGTCAAGCGTGCAGGTTATGTGGTAGTGAGCAGTGACCGTGGTTTGTGCGGTGGTTTGAATACCAACCTGTTCAAGGCCCTGGTCAAGGACATGGCGGTAAACCGCGAAAACGGCGTCGAGATTGATCTGTGTGTTGTTGGTAGCAAGGGTGCGGCCTTTTTCCGCAACTTCGGCGGTAACGTCGTTGCAGCTATCAGCCACCTGGGTGAAGAGCCGTCGATCAATGACTTGATCGGCAGTGTGAAGGTGATGCTGGATGCGTACCTGGAAGGCCGGATCGACCGCCTGTCCGTGGTATCCAACAAGTTCATCAACACCATGACCCAGCAGCCAACCGTGGAGCAATTGATTCCACTGGTGGCGACCCCGGATCAGGAACTCAAGCACCACTGGGACTACCTCTACGAACCAGACGCCAAAGAGCTGCTTGACGGCTTGATGGTGCGCTACGTGGAGTCGCAGGTGTACCAGGCGGTGGTCGAGAACAACGCAGCTGAACAAGCGGCGCGGATGATCGCGATGAAAAACGCTACCGACAACGCCGGTGATCTGATCAGCGATTTGCAGCTGATCTACAACAAGGCGCGTCAGGCTGCGATCACCCAAGAGATCTCGGAAATCGTCGGCGGCGCTGCCGCGGTTTAACGGTTCAAATATTCAGAGGATCCAGCTATGAGTAGCGGACGTATCGTTCAAATCATCGGCGCCGTTATCGACGTGGAATTCCCACGCGACAGCGTACCGAGCATCTACAACGCGCTGAAAGTACAAGGCGCGGAAACTACTCTGGAAGTTCAGCAGCAGCTGGGCGACGGCGTAGTTCGTACCATTGCGATGGGTTCCACCGAAGGCTTGAAGCGCGGTCTGGACGTTGTCGACACTGGCGCTGCCATCTCCGTACCGGTCGGTAAAGCGACCCTGGGCCGGATCATGGACGTACTGGGCAACCCGATTGACGAAGCTGGCCCGATCGATACCGAAGAGCGTTGGGGCATTCACCGCCCAGCACCTTCGTTCGCCGAGCAAGCTGGCGGCAACGACCTGCTGGAAACCGGCATCAAGGTTATCGACCTGGTTTGCCCGTTCGCCAAAGGCGGTAAAGTCGGTCTGTTCGGTGGTGCCGGTGTAGGCAAGACCGTAAACATGATGGAACTGATCCGTAACATCGCCATCGAGCACAGCGGTTATTCCGTGTTCGCCGGTGTGGGTGAGCGTACTCGTGAGGGTAACGACTTCTACCACGAGATGAAGGACTCCAACGTTCTGGACAAAGTGGCACTGGTCTACGGTCAGATGAACGAGCCGCCGGGTAACCGTCTGCGCGTAGCACTGACTGGCCTGACCATGGCCGAGAAGTTCCGTGACGAAGGTAACGACGTTCTGCTGTTCGTCGACAACATCTACCGTTACACCCTGGCCGGTACTGAAGTATCCGCACTGCTGGGCCGTATGCCTTCGGCAGTAGGTTACCAGCCGACCCTGGCTGAAGAGATGGGCGTTCTGCAAGAACGTATCACTTCGACCAAGGAAGGTTCGATCACGTCGATCCAAGCGGTATACGTACCTGCGGATGACTTGACTGACCCGTCGCCAGCGACCACCTTCGCCCACTTGGACGCCACCGTCGTACTGTCCCGTGACATCGCTTCCCTGGGTATCTACCCAGCGGTCGATCCACTCGACTCGACTTCGCGCCAGCTGGACCCGAACGTGATCGGCCAGGAGCACTACGACACCGCTCGCGGCGTTCAGTACGTGCTGCAGCGTTACAAAGAGCTGAAGGACATCATTGCGATCCTGGGTATGGACGAACTGTCGGAAACCGACAAGCAGTTGGTATCCCGCGCTCGTAAGATCCAGCGCTTCTTGTCGCAGCCGTTCTTCGTGGCTGAAGTCTTCACCGGTGCCTCGGGTAAATACGTTTCCCTGAAAGACACCATTGCTGGCTTCAAAGGCATCCTCAACGGTGACTACGACCACCTGCCAGAACAAGCGTTCTACATGGTCGGTGGCATCGAAGAAGCGATCGAGAAAGCCAAGAAACTGTAATCCAGGCGCCCGGAAACGGGCGCTCATCAGGTTGAGGCAATCAGATGGCTATGACAGTCCATTGCGATATCGTCAGCGCGGAAGGGGAAATCTTCTCCGGTCTGGTAGAGATGGTAATTGCACACGGCGAGTTGGGTGACCTGGGTATTGCCTTGGGCCACGCACCGCTGATCACCAGCTTGAAGCCCGGTCCGATTACTCTGACCAAGCAGGGCGGGGAAAAGGAGGTGTTCTACATCTCTGGTGGTTTCCTCGAAGTTCAGCCGAACATGGTCAAGGTTCTTGCCGACACCGTGCAACGTGCTGGCGACCTGGATGAAGCCTCCGCTCAGGAAGCCGTCAAGGCTGCCGAGAAGGCTCTGCACGAAAAAGGTGCGGACTTCGACTACAGCGCTGCTGCTGTACGTCTGGCCGAGGCTGCAGCCCAGCTGCGCACGCTCCAGCAGATCCGCAAGAAGTAAGCGGCCAAGCCGTCATGCTTCATGCGCGATTGATTAAAAAGGGTAGCCTCGGCTACCCTTTTTCTTTTTTTGCAAAACACTTCTTTGGTCTGAAGCCGGACCGCCCAGGATTGGTAGCCATTCATGTCTCTTGAAATCGTCATTCTCGCCGCAGGTCAGGGCACCCGCATGCGTTCTGCCCTGCCCAAAGTGCTGCACCCGGTTGCGGGTAACTCCATGCTTGGCCATGTTATCCACAGCGCCCGGCAACTGGAGCCACAGCGTATCCACGTCGTGATTGGCCACGGGGCCGATGCGGTGCGTGAACGTCTGGCAGCCGACGACTTGAATTTCGTATTGCAGGACAAGCAACTGGGCACTGGTCATGCCACCGCGCAAGCTGTGCCGTTCATCAAGGCCGACACCGTGCTGATCCTCTACGGGGATGTGCCGCTGATCGAAGTGGAAACCCTGCAGCGCCTGCTCAAGCGCGTGGTACCGGGCCAGATGGGTCTGCTCACCGTCGAGCTGGACGACCCGACCGGTTATGGCCGTATCGTGCGCGATGCCGACGGCAAGGTTGCAGCCATCGTCGAACATAAAGATGCCAGCGAAGCACAACGGGCGATTACTGAAGGCAACACCGGCATCCTTGCGGTACCGGCCGATCGTCTGGCGGACTGGATGGGCCGCCTGTCGAACAACAATGTTCAGGGCGAGTATTACCTGACAGACGTGATTGAAATGGCCGTCAGCGATGGCTTGGTGGTTGCCACCGAGCAGCCCCACGACCCGATGGAAGTGCAGGGCGCCAACGACCGCAAGCAACTGGCAGAACTGGAGCGGCACTACCAACTGCGCGAAGGCCGCCGCCTGATGGCGCAGGGCGTGACGCTGCGTGACCCGGCGCGTTTCGACGTACGGGGCGAAGTCACCGTGGGCCGTGACGTGCTGATTGATATCAACGTGATCCTCGAGGGCCGCGTGATCATCGAAGACGACGTGGTGATTGGCCCGAACTGCGTGATCAAGGACAGCACCCTGCGCAAAGGCGTGGTGGTCAAGGCCAACAGCCATATCGACGGTGCGGTGATGGGTGAGGCCAGCGATGCGGGGCCATTTGCGCGGTTGCGCCCGGGCAGCGTGCTGGGCGCCAGGGCCCATGTGGGTAACTTTGTTGAGCTGAAAAACGCACGGATGGGCGACGATGCGAAGGCAGGGCACCTGGCCTACCTCGGCGATGCAGTGATTGGGGCCCGCAGCAACATTGGCGCCGGCGCCATTACCTGCAATTACGATGGTGCCAACAAGTATCAGACGACGATTGGTGAGGACGTCTTTATCGGCTCCAACAATTCACTGATTGCGCCCGTCACCATTGGCGATGGTTCAAACACCGCGGCAGGCTCAACCATCAACCAGGATGTGGATAAGTCGCAATTGGCAGTAGCCCGCGCCCGCCAACGCAACATCGACGGCTGGAAACGCCCGGTCAAAATCAAAAAGACCTGAGTTATCCACAACCTCATTAGCAACGCCATTCCATTGTGGGAGCGGGCTTGCTCGCGAAGACGGAGTTTCAGTCACTGAACGTGTATCTGATGCACCGCCTTCGCGAGCAAGCCCGCTTCCACATTGGATCTATGTTGTTTTCAAAAAAGTGCACCCGCCGCTTGACGATTTCCCGTCAATAGGTTTTGATTGCCTTCGTTATCTTTCGAAACGAAACTTATCATCACCATGTCGAAACGAAATACACCACAACGACGTCACAACATCCTCACCTTGCTCAACGAGCAGGGCGAAGTGAGCGTGGACGAATTGGCCAAACGTTTCGAAACCTCCGAAGTGACCATCCGCAAGGACCTGGCCGCGCTGGAAAGCAACGGCTTGCTGCTGCGTCGCTACGGTGGCGCCATCACCATGCCCCAGGAACTGGTCGGCGATCCTGCCCAACCGATTTCTGTGCATAAGCGCGCCATCGCCCGTGCGGCGGTCAAGCGCTTGCGTGAACACGCACGGATCATTATCGACAGCGGCAGCACCACCGCCGCGATGATCCCGGAGCTGGGCCATCAGCCCGGCCTGGTGGTGATGACCAACTCCCTGCATGTGGCCAGTGCCCTGAGTGAGTTGGAGCATGAGCCGGTGCTGTTGATGACCGGCGGCACCTGGGACCCGCACTCGGACTCGTTCCAGGGGCAGGTCGCCGAACAAGTGCTGCGTTCCTATGACTTCGACCAACTCTTTATAGGCGCTGACGGTATCGACCTGCAGCGCGGTACCACCACCTTCAATGAATTGCTGGGCTTGAGCCGAGTGATGGCCGAAGTCGCCCGTGAAGTGGTGGTGATGGTCGAATCCGACAAGATCGGCCGCAAGATCCCCAACCTGGAACTGCCCTGGAGCAGCGTCCATACCCTTATTACCGATGATCGCCTGCCGCTTGAGGCCCGCGACCAGATTCAAGCCCGCGGCATTACGCTGATTTGCGCGGCAGTCATCTAGGAGAGAAACCATGTGTGGAATTGTAGGCGCAGTCGCTGAACGAAACGTTACCGCCATTTTGCTCGAAGGCCTCAAGCGCCTGGAATACCGTGGCTACGACAGTGCCGGCGTGGCGGTCTTCAGCAACGCGGGCAAGCTGGAGCGCATGCGTCGCCCGGGCAAAGTCAGCGAACTGGAACAGGCCCTGGCCGGTGAGCCCCTGGCGGGCCGTCTGGGCATCGCCCACACCCGCTGGGCGACCCACGGTGCACCGTGCGAGCGCAATGCACACCCACATTTCTCCGGTGATATTGCGGTGGTGCACAACGGCATCATCGAAAACCACGAAGTGCTGCGTGAACAACTCAAGGGCCAGGGCTACGTCTTTACCTCGGACACCGACACCGAAGTCATCGCCCACCTGCTCAACCACAAGCTCAAGGACCACAGTGACCTGACCACCGCCCTCAAGGCCACGGTCAAGGAACTGCATGGCGCCTACGGTCTGGCCGTGATCAGCGCCAGCCAACCGGACCGTGTGGTTGCCGCTCGCAGTGGCAGCCCATTGGTGATTGGCCTGGGCCTGGGGGAGAACTTCCTCGCTTCCGATCAACTGGCCCTGCGTCAGGTCACCGACCGCTTCATGTACCTGGAAGAAGGTGATATCGCCGACATCCGCCGTGAAAGCGTGGCGATCTGGGACGTCGATGGCAACTCCGTCGAGCGCGAAGCCGTGCAGTACCGCGACGGCGCCGAAGCTGCCGACAAGGGTGAGTTCCGCCACTTCATGCTCAAGGAAATCCACGAGCAACCGGCCGTGGTGCAACGCACCCTGGAAGGCCGCCTTGGCGACAAGCAAGTCCTGGTTAACGCCTTCGGCCCGCAAGCCGCCGAGCTGTTCGCCAAAGTGCGCAATGTGCAGATCGTCGCCTGTGGCACCAGCTACCACGCCGGCATGGTCGCCCGTTACTGGCTGGAAGAACTGGCCGGCATCCCGTGCCAGGTCGAAGTAGCCAGTGAGTTCCGCTACCGCAAGGTGGTGGTGCAGCCCGACACCCTGTTCGTCACCATTTCCCAATCCGGCGAGACCGCCGACACCCTGGCAGCCCTGCGCAATGCCAAGGAACTGGGATACCTGGCGAGCCTGGCGATCTGCAACGTCAGCATCAGCTCCCTGGTGCGCGAGTCCGACCTGACCCTGCTGACCCAGGCCGGCCGCGAAATCGGTGTAGCCTCCACCAAGGCCTTCACCACACAATTGGTGGGCCTGCTGCTGCTGACCCTGTCCCTTGGCCAGGTGCGCGGCACATTGGCCGCAGGTGTAGAAGCCACCCTGGTAGAAGAACTGCGCCGCCTGCCCACCCGCCTGGGCGAAGCACTGGCCATGGACAGCACCGTAGAGAAAGTCGCCGAACTGTTTGCCGACAAGAACCACACCCTGTTCCTCGGCCGTGGCGCGCAATACCCAGTGGCAATGGAAGGCTCCCTGAAACTCAAGGAAATCTCCTATATCCACGCCGAAGCCTACCCTGCCGGCGAGCTGAAGCACGGCCCATTGGCCCTGGTGGACGACGACATGCCTGTGGTCACCGTGGCGCCGAACAATGAACTGCTGGAAAAGCTCAAGTCCAACCTGCAGGAAGTACGCGCTCGTGGTGGTCAACTGATCGTGTTTGCCGACGAAAAGGCCGGCATGACCAACGGCGAAGGCACCCACGTGATCAACATGCCGCACATCCACGACACCCTGTCGCCGATCCTCTACACCATCCCGCTGCAGTTGCTGTCGTACTACGTGGCGGTGCTCAAGGGCACGGACGTTGACCAGCCGCGTAACTTGGCCAAGTCGGTGACGGTTGAGTAATGTTTAGCGGTAACGAGAAAGGGTGTGGCTTCTAACAATAAAGATTGACACTTAACAATAAAGATTGACACGCCGTAACATAGATTGACACAAGGCCGAAACCCCCGTATTTACGGGGGTTTCCATTTTTTGGCTGAGCCATCGGTCTAGATTCTCCGCTTCGCCACGCTCCGGGAGTAGGCTAAAGAGGGCTGTACCATGAACAGGTGGTGGGCGATTTTTTCCTATAACTATTTTTCAGGGCGAGGAGAGGCGGTCCCGGCGGACGAAGGAGGTAGCATTGCGCGGTCGTAGGTTTTCGTCTGAGACAGATATTCAGCGGCATATTTCGAATGGATTCGGTAGCGGAGCTGGTGCCAGTTATCTGCCGTGGCTGCGCGTCCAAGACGTGCCTTCCAGAGGACGCTCCCACAAGATCCAAGGTGTGAAGATCGATCGTCTCCACCACCTCTTTTCTGACCTCGAACGCGCTTATTTTTTGGTATGTGAATTTTCGGAAAATGTTGTGGATATACGCGAACAGTATCCACTGCTACCGCGAGAAAGTGCTCAAGCAATCGCGAGCTCTATGGGAGTGCGATACCCGAAGTATCCGAAGACAGTGCTTCCTTACGTTATGACCACGGATTTTTTATTAACGATAAAAAAGCCCGATGGCAGCTTTAAATCCGTAGCCAGAACAATCAAATACCGCAGTGACCTCGAAGGCAAAAAAGCCAGGAGGACGTTGGAAAAATTTGAGATCGAAAAGCGTTTCTGGACTGGCCAACACGTTGATTGGGCCATTGTCACCGAAGAAATGTTCAGCCCCGATTTGATCAAAAATTTAGGCTTACTCAGGAGGTTCGCTCAACTGCCGCGCGCCTTGGCAGAGCCATCATTACACACAGATTTTCTGGGGCACTTAGCGAGCTGTCGTCCCTACCCGTGGAGTACTGCTGAATCTCTGCGAAAGATTGCCGCACGTTTATTTATCTCCTATCAAGACTCTCGGGCTTTATATCATCACCTGATATGGGCTAAGTCGATCAAGGTAGATTTGGTTGGTACTCCCATTCAAATGACTGCACCACTACCAACATTTGAAATCATTGAGAAACCAATGAAAATTTCACTGACGGCGGAGGGCCTATCATGAAAGTCCAAGTCAATGATTGTTTCGAACCGCTTACTGAGTTTTCCGTCGTGCCGGGCTTCGTTAGGGTCTTGTACCTCAATGAGCGATACGATGCGGTCGTTTTGATCCAATTAACGGATCCGCCCCGCCAACCGATTGGTTTAGGCCTGGAGGAGCTTCGCGGATCCGTCATTGCAGGTGATACGAAGCTAGCCAAGGTCGTTACGCCTGAGTTTCTCTTAGTGTTAGAGGATGACTTGGATGAGAAAAAGAAGCGGGAAAGGGATGAAAAGTGGAACATCATCGCACCCCTGATCGACTCAGGTTATCCAGGTCAGATATTCGCTCCTGGTGAGATGGGTCAAATGGTCGGCGCTAGAGCTGTTGAGCTCGGTATACAGCGCAAGAGCATCTATCGGCTTCTGTACCGTTACTGGATCAACGGCCAAGTTCGAAATGCGCTCTTGAAAAACTATGCGGGCGTCGGAGTTCCTGAGCGCAAGTATGATCCCGCAAAGCCCCCGGGTAGGAAGCCAAGGTATCAAGGTATTGCCGTTTCACCGACCAAGGTTATCGATGCAGTGGATAAGCGCTGTATCCGTATCGGCTACTCGTTATTTGTCGGGGATAAGACTTCTACGATAACCAACGCCTATGTTGAGATGCTCAGGAGGTTCTATACCGCGAAAGACCTGTCGAAAAATCCAGAATCAGGCGGTCGTTTGCTACCCGAATCGGAAATTCCTTCCTTTAGACAGTTCGATTATTGGGGAAAGCAATATTTCGACGAGGTTGAAACTGAACGTGGCCGTAAGGGAATGCGTAAGTGGCTAAAAGATTGCCGCCCCCTTTCTGGAACCGTCCGTGACTGGCTTCGTGGCCCCTGCCATCAGTTTGAGATCGATGCCACCATTGCGGACATTTATCTCGTGAACGGATACTCCAGGCGAATGCTCATTGGACGGCCGGTTGTGTACGTCGTCATTGATAGCTTTTCCGGCATGATCGTCGGTCTCTATATCGGATTAGAGGGCCCGAGTTGGAACGGAGCCAGGCAAGCGCTTTTCAACGCTTTCACTTCGAAGGTTGAGTTTTGCGCTACCAATGGGGTCACAATGTAGTGGTCAACTCATCCCGGACACGGTTTTGAGTTTTTCTTCCGTTTTCGCTGGGGCCAATCCATCGTTAAATTGATGAGGTCGGATCCAGTTGTAGTGATGCATCAGGTACTGGCTAATGTCTC
>NZ_JAARMB010000016.1:0-163058 GCF_012985615.1 Pseudomonas sp. WS 5412 | reverse complement strand
CATGGCCGATGCATTCCTTATCGGCGCTTTGGTGAAGGGGTGGGGCGAAGTCTCCCACGGTCTGTACTGGCTAGAGTCAGATGCTGGCTTTTAGTCCCACCACCCCTACAAGTCTAACCATACAAGCTGGCTTGCCAGGGATAGCTATTTAACACTCAACAACTAGGTTGATCGTTAAACGGTTATCTCAGGCAAACCAGCTCCCACAAAGGTCTAGTTATTCTTAGTAGTAGCGGTCAATCACTTTAACTTGCGAGTTGTCCTTGAACGACTCCCAGGCATTGTTAAGTGTATCGAAGACCTGCTCGATAAAGTTGCGATCGGCAGCTGCTTTTTTACCAACATAACCCTGGCCGCGGCGGTACATCTTCAGGCGCGCCGCCAGTTCACGGTTATTGCGGTCGAACTCGGCTTCTTCGGTATGGGGCGCCAGGCAGTCAATTTGCACTTCGCCCGATTTGCCAATCCACAGGATATGGTCGTCGAGTGTGTCTTTCTGCGCTGCGAACATCTCAGCCAATTCATCAATAGTTGGTTGGTTGTTCAGATTCATGTGTAAGCCCCTTGACCAGTTGGCGATCTTCAGTTGATTCGTTAATTCACGTTAGTTGTCTCCGGCTATGAAAACCGGGCGTCAGAAACGGTCTGCCAAATACGGGCAGGGTCTTGAACCTGATGCATGTAGTGTTTCTGATGAACTGCTACGCAATGGTTTCATAACGAAGACAAGCAGCATTTGAGCTTCTTGTACCGATCCTTTCGGGCCGGTCAGCTTCATCAATCTGCCTTGTGGGCAGTGCACATCCGGAAAAACAGCTCGGCGGTCAGACGAGCTTGTTCAAAACGCTTGTTACCAACGCTCCCGATCCGGGAGACGCTTGAATCATGCAAGCTCAAAATGGTTACGTCAACGGTTATGTAGTGATTATTTTTGCTCACTACATATTTTCTGCAGAAGAGAGGGGGGGCTGGGGAAAGGTGACTTGGGCGTCACTTTTTGTGCCGGGGAGTCGAGGGGTTGCGCTGCTGTGGGAGCTGGCAAGCCAGCTCCCACATTGGATTTGTGGTGCTTAGGGGAATGCTATTCGCCGCGGATGTACTGTTCCAGTTGCTGGATCAGTGCCGCCTGCTCGGCGATGGCTTCCTTGACCAGGTCGCCGATGGACAGCAGGCCCAGCAGTTCTCCGTCTTCCACCACTGGCAGGTGGCGCAGGTGGCCATCAGTCATGATGCCCATGCAATCTTCGACGCTTTTGTGGGTGTCCACGGTGATTGCCGGGGAACTCATCACCTGGTGGACCTGGGTGGTCGTCGAGGACAGTCCATGGAGAATCAGTTTGCGCGCGTAGTCGCGCTCACTGATGATGCCGACGACCTTGCCGTCCTTGACCACCGGCAAGGCGCCGACGTTCTTCGCTGCCATCACCACCAACGCTTCAAACACGGTGTGATTCCACTGGATGGTATGGACTTCCTGATTCTTCTGGTCCTTGGACTTGAGCAGTTGTGCGACGGTCTTCATGGTGTCCACCCCGGTTTTGTTATTAGGCAGTGCCTACAGAATCCTCGACCGCTGGCGCCAGGGCAAGAGCCAAAGCGGCGTATATCCGCTTGAAAAGCGTCATTACCTGACTTTTTTTGCAATTTCAGCCCTTGTTTGCCGGTTTTACCGCCCGTTTCGGGCTGGCGGCGGTCTTGCGCTTGGCCGGCTTGCGTTTGTTTTTCCAGGGGGTGGCACCACGACCTGCCGGGCTGGCCTGGCCGCTGATGGTCATTTGCATACCATTGCAGCGGGCCACTTGCTTGCTCATCCAGGCGGCCTGTTTGGCGACAAACTCTTCCAGGCTCATCTCACCGCTCTGCACCATGTCCAGGGCCTGCTCCCAGATGGCGGTGGTGCCGGGATCGGCAATCGCCCTGGGTACCGCGTCAATCAGGCTGAAGGCCGCCGGTGTGGCAGACAGCGCCTTGCCGTTTTTTATCAGGTAACCACGGTCCAGCAGGCCCTGGATGATCCCGGCCCGAGTCGCCTCGGTACCGATGCCGGTGGTGTCCTTGAGCTTTTGTTTGAGCAGCGGGTCTTGCACCAGTTTGGCGACGTTTTTCATCGCCTTGATCAGGTCGCCTTCGGTAAAGGGCTTGGGCGGCTGGGTCCACAGGTCCTTGAGGTTGACCTTGGCCACAGCGTAATCCTGGCCTTGCACCAGCGCCGGCAAAGGCTGCGGCGCCGGCGCCTCACGACCTTTGCTCGGGGCCAGCGCTTCGGGCAACGCACGCTTCCAGCCGGGCTCCACCACCACTTTACCTACGGCGCGCAAGGCTTCGCCGGCACAGTCGAAGTCCGCCTGGGTGCGGTCGTATTCGTGATTGGGCAGGAACTGCGCCAGGTAACGGGCGCGGACCAAGGTGTAGACGGCGCGGTGTTTGCCGGTCAACTGCGCAAGATCTTTGCCGGCGCCGGTAGGAATAATGCCGTGGTGGGCGCTGACCTTGGCGTCGTTCCAGGCGCGGGAGCGGCGCTGCGCATCGAGGTGTGGCATCAACGCGCTCACCGCCGGGTCGGCACGGCCCAGTGCCGCGAGAATCGTCGCCGCGTCGCCATGCTGGCTCACGGGCAGGTAACCGCAGTCGCTGCGCGGGTAGGTGATGACCTTATGGGTTTCGTAGAGGGATTGGGCGATATCCAGGGTTTCCTGGGCGCCGAGCCCGAGTTTCTTCGAGCAGATTTCCTGCAGGGTGCCCAGGTCAAAGGGCAGGGGCGCCACTTCGCGCATGCGTTCGGTGCGCAGCTTCACCAGGCGTGCGCTGGCCGCGTTGCTCATCGCCGTCGCCGCGTGTTGTGCCCGCTCCGGGTTGAGGCAACGGCCCTGGTCGTCACAGATATCGTCGGCGGCGCGCCATTGCGCGATAAAACGCATCTGCTGGTGCAGCAACTCAACATCAATGGCCCAGTAAGCCACCGGGACGAAGTCGGCAATGCTGCGGTCGCGGTCCACCACCAGGCGCAGGGTCGGGGTTTGCACCCGCCCAACGGGCAATACACCTTGATAGCCGGACTGACGGCCGAGCAGGGTAAACAGGCGGCTCATGTTCATGCCGATCAGCCAGTCGGCGCGGGAGCGGCCCAGGGCCGAATGGTAGAGGCTGAAGGTGTCTGCGCCAGGCTTCAACGATGCCAGGGCCTTGCGGATCGAGGCATCGTCGAGCGCCGACAGCCACAGGCGCTGGATCGGCCCGCGATAGCGGCAATGCTCCACCAGTTCGCGGGCGATCATCTCCCCCTCGCGGTCGGCATCGGTGGCGATCACCAGTTCTCGGGCTTCCCCCAGCAGGCGCTTGACCGCCTTGTACTGGCTGGCGGTCTTGGGCTTGACCGTCATCTTCCATTTTTCCGGGACGATGGGCAGGTCGGCCAGCACCCAGCGCTTGTACTTGGCGTCGTAGGCATCGGGCGGGGCGGTTTCCAACAGGTGGCCGATGCACCAGGTGACGGTGACGTCCGTGCCCAGCCAGCAACCGTCGCCCCGGCGCCGGGCGCCGAGCACGGCCGCGATATCCTTGGCCTGGGAGGGTTTTTCACAGAGGAACAGCCGCATGCTCAGCCCATTCGTTACACAGTTGAATGGGCGAAGGATGGGCAAAAGAAGGCAATTGAGCAACCTTTATCTGGATGGATATACAGCAATTTGTGTGGGCGGCGGGAAACCAATGTGGGAGCGGGCTTGCCCGCGATAGGGGGGGGGCCAGTCAGTACATTCATTGACTGACCCACCGCTATCGCGGGCAAGCCCGCTCCCACAAGGGATTTACAGGGTTTGCGGGATATTAGTTTTTATCCAGATCCACGTTCTTGGTTTCCTTCAGGCACAGCAGCCCGACGATCAGGCTCACCCCGGTAATCACCACCGGGTACCACAGCCCGTAGAAGATATCGCCGGTGTACACCACCAAGGCAAACGACACGGTCGGCAGGAACCCGCCAAACCAGCCGTTACCGATGTGGTAGGGCAGGGACATGGAGGTGTAGCGGATCCGCGTCGGGAACAGTTCCACCATCAGTGCGGCGAGTGGGCCGTAGCACATTGCGGCGATCAGGATCAGCGCGACGATCAGCACCACCACCATGGTTTTGTTGACCTGGGCCACGTCTGCCGATTTCGGGTAGCCGGCCAGGGTCACGGCGCCGCGCAGGGCGTCTTCGTCGTAGTCGTCGATGCGCACATCGCCGATGCTGACTTGCACCGCGCTGCCGGCAGGTGCGGCTTCGCTGCTGTAGGGCAGGCCCTGTTTGACCAGGAAGGTCTTGACCTTGTCGCATGGGCTGTCAAACCGCGCCTTGCCCACCGGGTCGAACTGGAAGGTGCAGGTGGCCGGGTCTGCCAGCACGGTGATCGGGGCCTGGCGGCTAGCCTGGTCCATCGCCGGGTTGGTGTAGTGGGCCAGGCCCTTGAAGATCGGGAAGTACAGCGCGGTGGCCAGCAGCAGGCCGACCATCAGTACTGGCTTGCGCCCCCATTTGTCCGAGAGCCAGCCGAAGAAGATAAAGAACGGCGCGCCAATCACCACGCTGATGATCAGCAGCATATTGGCCAGGGCCGGGTCCATCTTCAGGAACTGGGTGAGGAAGAACAGTACATAGAATTGCGCGGCGTAGAAGGTCACGGCCTGGCCGGCGTTGATACTGAACAGCGCAATCAACACCACCTTGAGGTTTTGCCAGTTACCGAACGACTCGCGGATCGGGGCTTTGCTGGCCTTGCCTTCCTCTTTCATTTTCAGGAACGCGGGGGATTCGTGCAGGCTCAAGCGGATCCAGGTGGAAATCCCCAGCAGCACGATGGACAGCAGGAACGGCAGGCGCCAGCCCCAGACTTCAAACTGATCGCCCGTGAAATAACGGCAAGCCAGTACCACCAGCAACGACAGCAACAGGCCGAGGGTCGCGGTGGATTGAATCCAGCTGGTGTGGAAGCCGCGTTTGCCGGCGGGGGCGTGCTCGGCGACATAGGTCGCGGCGCCGCCGTATTCACCGCCCAGGGCCAGGCCCTGGAGCATGCGCAGCACTACCAGGATGATCGGCGCGGCTATACCAATGCTGGCGTAGGTGGGCAACAGGCCCACACAGAAGGTCGCCACGCCCATCAGGACGATGGTGGCGAGGAAGGTGTACTTGCGTCCGATCATGTCCCCCAGGCGGCCGAACACCAGCGCGCCGAACGGCCGCACCACAAAGCCGGCGGCAAAGGCCATCAGGGCGAAGATAAAGGCCGTGGTGTCGTTGACCCCGGCAAAAAATTGCTTGCTGATCACCGCCGCGAGGGCGCCATAGAGGAAAAAGTCATACCACTCGAACACCGTCCCCAGGGACGAGGCGAAGATGACCTTTTGCGACTCCTTGCTGCTGACAGTGGCGCCAGGCATGGCGTCCAGGGGTTGAGCACGTTCTGACATGGGGTAGCCCTCACAGTGATTATTTATTGTTGTTCCACTGTCGGCGCCAACTTCAGCGCCGCTCTTGTCCTGTAGGTGCGAGCAAACTCGCGCCTACAGGTCATGCCGGTGTTGTCTGTTCTCTTTCGGGGGTGAGGTTCCTTGTTTGAGGGGACAGAATCAGTTGCGCGGCTTTTTCCGCGATCATCAGGGTGGGTGAGCAGGTATTGCCGGAGGTGATGCGCGGCATGATCGAGGCATCGGCGATGCGCAGGCCGGGCACGCCGTGCACGCGCAACTGGGCATCGACCACCGCGTCTTTATCCGGGCCCATGCGGCAGGTGCCGACCGGGTGAAAAATCGTGGTGCCGATCCGCGCCGCCGCCTCTTGCAATTGTTCATCGCTTTGCAAGGCCTCACCGGGCAGGTATTCCACCGGGTTGAAGGGGCGCAGGGCCTGGGCGCCGACAATGCGCCGGGTCAGGCGGATGGCATCGGCGGCCACGCGCAAGTCTTCGGGATGGCTCAGGTAGTTGGGCTGGATCAATGGCGGCGTCGCGGGATCGGCCGAGCGGATATCAATGCGTCCGCGGCTCTGCGGGCGCAAGTCGCAAACCGACGCAGTAAATGCCGGGAACGCGTGCAGCGGTTCGCCAAAGCGTTCCAGCGACAGTGGTTGCACGTGGTATTCGAGGTTGGCCGAAGTCTGTTCCGGCCCCGAGCGGGCGAAGGCGCCGAGCTGGCTGGGCGCCATGGACAGCGGGCCGCTGCGGTCATACAGGTATTGCAGGCCCATGCCCATCTTGCCCCACACGGAGCCGGCGATCTGGTTCAGGGTGCGGGCGTTTTCCAGCTTGTAGATCAGCCGCAGTTGCAGGTGGTCCTGCAGATTGCCACCGACCCCTGGCAGTTCGTGCAGGACCTCGATGCCCAAGGGCTTGAGGATGCTCGAAGGCCCTATCCCGGAGCGCTGCAGGATGCCGGGCGAACCCACCGCCCCGGCGCACAGGATGATTTCCTTATGGGCTTTCCAGGTCACCCCTTGCCCTAGCTGGCGGCCCACCACCGCACTGGCACGGCCGTTTTCCAGGAGTACACGGTCGACTTCCACGCCGGTGAGCACCGTGAGGTTGGCGCGCTGGCGGATGGGCTTGAGAAACGCCTTGGCCGCATTCCAGCGTACGCCGCCTTTCTGGTTGACCTGGAAGTAGCCACACCCTTCGTTATCGCCCTGGTTGAAGTCGTCGATGCTGGCGATGCCACTTTGCTTGGCGGCTTCGCGGAAGGCGTCGAGGATCGGCCAGTGCAGGCGCTGTTGCTCCACGCGCCACTCGCCGCTGTCGCCATGTAGGGGCGAGGCGCCGGCAAAATGGTTTTCGCTTTGCTTGAACAGCGGTAATACATCGTCCCAGGCCCAGCCGGGGTTGCCTTCGGCGGCCCAGCCATCGTAGTCGTTGGCCTGGCCGCGCATGTAGATCATGCCGTTGATCGACGAGCAGCCGCCCAGCACCTTGCCCCGTGGATAGCTCAGGGCACGACCTTGCAGGCCGGGTTGGGTTTCGGTCTTGAAGCACCAGTCGGTGCGCGGGTTGCCGATGCAGAACAGGTAGCCGACGGGGATATGGATCCAGGGGTAGTTGTCGCGCCCGCCCGCTTCAAGCAGCAGCACACGATGGGCAGGGTTGGCGGACAGTCGATTGGCCAGCAGGCAGCCCGCAGGGCCGGCGCCTACTACCACGTAATCGTATTGCGCAGGTGCAATAGTCATCTGGGGTCTCGCTTGTTTTTCTTATTGGCTCCATCCTAGTTGTTAGTTTTCGTCTTAAAAATGTTAGTTTTTACCCAGCTGCTGTGCGTTTTTAAACAGCGCTGCGCTCATGGCCGAGAGGGGGGTGACATGTTCGACTGGAATGACCTGCGGTATTTTCTTGAGTTGCAGCGCAGCGGGCGCCTGCTCATCGCCGCCCAGCGCCTGAAAACCACGCATGCCACTGTGGCCCGGCATATCGAGGCCATCGAGAAAAGCCTCGGCACCGCGCTGTTTGTGCAGCATGCCCAGGGGTACGAACTGACGCCGTCGGGCGAAGCACTGCTCAAGCATGCCGAAGCCATGGAGAACGTTGCACTGCTCGCCGAAGAAGAGCTGACCCACTCCGCCGCGCCCCTGGGCAAGATTCGCCTGGGGGTCGCCGAAGGCTTGGGGGTGATGTTCCTTGCCAGCCGCATGGGCGGCCTGTTCGAGCGTTATCCGGGGCTGGAAGTGGAACTGGTGGCGGTGCCGCGTTTTGTCAGCATCCTCAACCGCGAGGCGGAGATCAGCATCCACCTGGAGCGCCCCAGCGTCGATCAACTGGTCACGCGCAAACTCACCGACTACCGCCTGGCCCTCTATGCCAGCCGCAGCTACCTGGCGCGCACGCCAGCCATCGAGAAACGCGAAGACCTGGCCGCCCACGCGTGGATCGACTACGTCGACGACCTGCTATTCAGCCAGGAACTGAAACTCCTCAGCAGCTTTTGCCGCAACCCCCGGGTGGTATTCCACAGCACCAGCGTCATCGCCCAGCACCAGGCGGCGCGCTCGGGGTTGGGGATTGCCGTGTTGCCGTGTTTTGTCGCCGCTGGGGACCCGGACCTGGTGCCGCTATTGCCGGAAGAGGGCATCCAGCGCAGCTACTGGATCAGCTCCCGACGCGAATTGCACAAGTCGGTACGGTTGCGGGTGTTGTGGGATTACGTGGTGGAGTTGTGTGCCAAGGAGCAGGGGCTGCTGTTGGGCGCGTAGCGAAGGGCAAGGGGGATCTACAGAGATCAAATGTGGGAGCTGTCGAGCCCTAGCGAGGCTGCGATGGCGGCGGTACTGCCAGCATTGATGTTGACTGACCTGCCGCCATAGCAGCCTCGCAGGGCGAGACAGCTCCCACATGGGACTGTGTGTGGGCTTAGAGTTTTACTGTCTGGTGTACCTGTTCACCACACGCACGAGCATCGTTGATCATCTTTTCAAACGGCGCGCTGACGATTTCATCATGGCTCAACCAGCGCACTTTCTGGGTCAACCGGTAGTGGTAGCGCAAGCCATCCTTGAGCTGTTCGCCATCGAGTTCCAGGTCATACCACGGCGAGTGGATCTTGCAGCCTTGAACCGGCTTGTCCATCTTCCCGCCGGTCAAGGTAAAGGTGTAGTCGACGGTGTCCGGGTTGCCCATGTACAGGTCGCCCCGTTGCCCGTTGCGGCGGTAGTTGAGCAGGCCGTCCCATTTCTCTTTGAGCGACTGGTCGGTGTAGACGTAGCCTTCGTCGAGTTTTTCCAGGGCGCCCAGGTCGGTCATGCTGGCCTTGACCGTGTAGCTGTCGGGCTGCACGAACCCGGTGGGCTGGCGGGTGACCTGGCAATCGCTGATCTCGCGGCCAAAGTTGTCGCAGATGTTCTGGTCGGTGGCGGTAGCCCCCTGTTCGCGATCAGCCATGCTCAGTTGCATCAGGGGCAGGCGGCTGAAGGTGACGCTGGCGCGGGTCGTGCCATTGCCCTGTTTGTCGTAATGCACCTGCTTGTCCAGGCGGATGCTGGTGTCAGGGCGTGCCAGGGGGATATGTTCCTCACGCACCCGGCCCTGGGCATCGTTGACCAGTACCCAGCGGTCCTGGATATCGGGCAGGGTCTGGCCTGGAGCGAACACCGGGTTGGTCGGGTCCAGCCACCACACCTGGCCGGCCACTTCGGCGCGCACGATGGCATGGTTGGGCGCACCGGTGCCCGGCACCAGCAGCGAATCCACCACATCCCCACGGCTGACCCAGGCAGTCTCGGCCTTGATCCCGCTGGCCTTGAGCATGGCGGTGAGGAGGATGGACAGGTCCTTGCAGTCGCCATAACCGTGCTGTTCGATCTCCTCCAGGTTAAACGGCACATAGCCGCGATCGGTGGCACGCCAGTCACCCAGGTAACGGTAATGGTCGTTGATGTGCTGCATCAGGCCGGCCACTTGCTGCGCCGGGTCCAAGCCCTTCACCGCAGCTACGGCGGCGGCACTGTCAGCCGGCAGCTTGGCCGCGAGGATCTGGTTGTAGCGCTGGGCAAAACCGCCGAAATGTTTTTGCACATCGAGGCTGCTGCCCACTTCGATCCGTGGGATCAGGCGGATATAGGCGTGGCCCGATTCGTTGATGTAGTTGAGATAGGTCGGCGTCTTTTGCTCGATATCCAGGGTCTTGCGATTGACCGAGGGGGTAATGGTGAAGCCGTCCATCAACTCGGCGCGCCACTCGATCGGCCGTTCTGCGGTGAAGCGCGCCTTGAGCCGGTCGCGCCGCGCATTGCTGGGGCCGAACTGCAGGGCGTAGTGGAACTCGGTCATCAGCGGCTTGGCGGGGTGATGTTCGCGCACGGTGTAGCGGATCTGCGTGCCGACCCGCAGGTTGGGGAAGGCCAGGGACGTTTGCTTCAGCCTGGAAAACCCCTGGTCAGGGTTGGGCGCAGTGCGCGTGTCGATCTGTGCTTCGCCGAGCAGCTGTGGCTTGCCGCCGGGCTGGGTGGATTCGGCGTGCAGCACTTCAAAACTATCGCCTTCGGCATAGTTGAAGTCGATTCGCGACAAAATTTCCCGGCCGCTGGGCTTGAGAATGGTGTAGCGGTAGGTGGTGGTGCAATCGGTGCTGGCATCACGGTTGAAGTGGCAGTGCAGCTCGGATTCGTTGGCGAGTGCAGCTTCGGCCATGGGTTGCAACGCGGCATGAGCAGTGTGCGAAACAAGCCCCAGACTGGCGCAAATCAAAGGGCAGTAAAACGAGAAACGGTGCATGGGCGCCTCAGGTGGAACATTGACACAGATACCCTGGCGGGTACCAAGAAGGCGGCAGATGATAATGGATCGCAACACCAAAAACCAGTATTGTCGGACAATAAATATCGCTGAAAGGCCCGAGATAGAGCCTTCGTCTTGGTAAAGGTGGTCAGTCGAGCAGCTCGAAGTCGCTGCTGGCCAGGCGTTCGCCGTTCACCAGCACATGCACCGTATGCCGGCCGGGGTAGTGCTTGCGCGTGGTCATATCGCGGATATGTTGGCCACGCAGCAGGGTATGCCGTTCACCCGCGCCGAGGGTAAAAGCCTTGAGCTTGAACACTTTGGCGGCGCTATGGCCTGCGCTTTTTACATAGTCGATGGCGTAGTCCACCACCAGTTTTTGTGGGGCGCTGGTGGTGGATTCGAGGCTGAACGACAGGTTGATCCGCTCACCCAGGCGAATCACCGGGGGCTCGACCTTGAACTGGTGGATTTTCACCTCGGCCCGCGCCCCGGCCCCCATGATCGTCAGCGCGCGGGTGTTGCCTTGTTTGATCAGGCTGCGCAGGGCGTGGCGGGCGATCCAGGCGGTGTGGGGGTTGTCCAGGGACCAGCTTTCGATGACATCCAGCACCCAATCCGGATGGTCCTTGGTGATGTCATTGAGGTGGTTGGCCACAGACTTGCGTACATACAGACTGCTGTCGGCCTTGAGGTTCTCCAGGATCGACGCGCACAGGCGCGGATCAGCCTGCACCTGGGCCAGGCGAAACGACCATGGCAACCTCGGCCGCGAGCCCTCGCTGGCGAGGCGGCGTACGTGCTCGTTGTCATCCAGCGACCACTGCTGCATCACCGCCAGGGTGCGTTCGAAATCCTTGAGCAGAAAGGCCCGCACAGCAAATTCGGCAGAGCCAAATGTGGTGAAGTACTTGAGCGCCGCCATTGAGCGCTGGAAATCATCCAGGCCATAGCTGGCCACATAATGCCCGAGGAACAGGCTGACAAAACCACTGTTCAGGCGCGGGGCCAGGGCATACAAATGTTCGAGGGTTTGCGGGTAGTCCAGGGGCATCACCGCGTGCAGGCTTTCACTGACCCGAGCCATGCGCTGCATGACCGACAACCCGGCCAGGTCACGCTTGGCGTGCTTGAGAAAGCCCTGGGCATCGAAGGGCGGGTACACCGCGCTCATCTCATCGGCGATGTGTTGCAGGCGTTCGACGTTGAAGATTTCCTTGAGGGCAGGGGCGCTTTGGTCGGTCATGGGCAGTCCGCAGGAGAGGGCGATGGTCGGGCTTTTTCAAAGTAGCACCTTACTCAAGGCCGCGAAGCTCAAAATGTGGGAGCCAGCTCCCACAAGGAATATGCAGGGTGCTCGGTATCTACAGGTACCAGCGATATTCCCGCGCATTGATCTCCTGCTGGAAGGCCAGGTGATCCTGGCGTTTGTTTTCGCAATAGACGTCGACAAACTCCGCCCCCAAGCCCTCGCGCAGGATCGGTTGTTGCTGCATGGCGCGCACCGCCTCGAGCATTTCCAGGGGGAAGTCATGGCCGCTGGTGCGGTCTTCGTTCAGCGGTGCGATAGGCTCCTGTGCGGCGTCCAGGCCGTGCTCCAGCCCGACCAGGATCGCCGCCAGCACCAGGTACGGGTTGGCGTCGGCACTGGCCAACCGATGTTCGATCCGCAGGTTGCGCGGGTCGGACTCGGGAATGCGCACGCAGGCGTCACGGTCCTCATAACCCCAGCAGGCCTTGGTGGCCGCATTGACCGTGCCGCCCAGGCGGCGGAAGGCGTTGTGGTTGGGCGAGAAAATCGGCATGCAGTGCGGCAGCAGTGCCAGGCAACCCGCCACCGCGTGGCGCAACGGCTGTTGCTGGTGCGCCGCCAGCAGGTTGTTGCCGGCGGCGTCATACAGGCTCACATGCACATGCATGCCACTGCCCGGATGTTGCAGGTAGGGCTTGGCCATGAAACTGGCGCGATAGCCATGCTTGAGCGCCACGCCACGGGTACTGCGGCAGAACAGGGCGGCCCAGTCGGCGGCGCGGAGGCCATCGTCGAGGTGACCAAAGTTGATTTCAAACTGGCCGGGGCCCAGTTCGGCAGTGATCACCGTAATGTCGATCCCCTGGGCCTGGGCGGTCTGCACCATATCATCGAGCACCGGCGCAAAACGCGACAGCCGCTCGATATGCAGGGTCGGTTGGTCATCGGGGTCGTCGCTCAACGGGTCCCGGGCAAATTGCGGCAGGCCGTCGTTGAGCTTTTTATCGAACAGGTAGAACTCCAGCTCAAACGCCACCACCGGGTGAATGCCCTTGCGGTGCAGGCGCTCGAGGACTTTGGCCAGGACTTCACGGGGTTCGAATTCGATGGGGGCCTCGGTGCCGTCGGAGGTGATCAGCATTTGCCCCAGAGGCTGGGCTTCCCAGCTCACCGGCTTGAGCGTGCCGGGCACCAGGCGGCGGTTGGCGTCGGGGTCGCCGTCATGGAAGCAGTAGTCGCCAATCTTGAACAGACCGCCCTGGGCGCCCAGCAGCACGGCGTTCTGCGGCAACTTCAGGGGGCTGCCGGCGGCGACTTTTTCCAACATTTCAATCGGGTAGCGCTTGCCGTAGAAACGCCCTGGGATATCCAGGGCGATCAGGTCGACATAACGTACATCCGGATGGTTCTGGCGAAAGGTCCGTACTTCGGCCAGTAACGTGGAGGAATGGCTTTTCACGGGTGACGCTCCTTGGTGTGCCTTAGTTGTAGACCCACAGCACGCGTGCCGGCAGGTCGGTCAGGTTGCCGTAGCGGCAGTGGGCAAAACTGGCGAGGTGAAAGCTGTCGCCCGGGCCGAGAGTCACCGCGTCGGCCTCGCCTTCGACCCACAGGGTCAGGTGGCCTTCGAGTACATAACCGGCCTGCTCGGCGCGGTCGCTCATGGTCTGCTCGCCACTGTTGGCGCCGGGTTCGAGCAGGCTGTCGAGGATCGAAAACGCCCCCTGCATGCTGGGGGAGACGAGGATGTCGGTGATGCCGTTGGCGTAATACACCGTGCGCCGCTCGTTGGGGCGGGTGACCCAATCCACCGCCTTGGGTTTGGGCACGCTGTAGAAATAAGTGGTGGGCACATCGAGGGCATGGCTGATGGCAGTCAGGTCCGCCACGGTAGGTCGCGACAGACCCCGCTCGACCTGGGACAGGAAACCTACCGAACGCTCGATCTTTTGTGCCAATTGAGTGAGGGTGAGTTTCTTATGCTTGCGCAGATCGTGGATCAGGGTCGCCAGGGCGGCAAGTTCTTCTTGTGGTGTCATGAAATTTATGTCGAGAAATTTCATGAAAACTTACAGGAAATATTTCACGCCGGCAATGGTGGAACCCCGTCAGTTTAAAGCGCGGGTGTTTCAAGCCCTTCCGGCATCCTGCATCTCACCTCGGGGATTCCAATCATGGAACCTCGGGGTATTCGCCATCCCAGTCGGGATCAAGGCGCCAGATGCGCTTTTCCAGAGGAGGGTAAGGTGAGTCCAGGCGTTGTTCGAGATTTTTGAACGGCGTTGCGAAAAACATCTGAGGGCAATCTTCCTTGTCACGATATCCAATGAGTGCGCCGTATTCATGCCCGCCAATTTTCCTCAGGGCGCTTGCTACGCTCTGCGGGTTACGTGTGAATTGCGCAGCGGCGGCGTCGGCCAGGTACTTTCGCTGGCGACGGACGCGGGACATGGCAAGGAACATAAGGAAGATCCAGCCCAGACCAACGGGGAGCAAGGATGCGGAGCTCAAACCGATGATTAAAACCAACAGGCCGGAACCTAAGTGTACCCCTTTCATCCGTGTATCAAGACGCATGTCGTTGCTGTGAATCGCGCTGAACAAATGGGCGATAACGCCTTGCATTTCTTCACGGTCGAGAATGGCTGCGGCGCCATAGGTCACACCCATGACCGAGTCCTGCGGGGTGCGTCCGGCGGCAAAGGCGTTGATGCCATCGGCATCAAGCAGGTAAACCATGGGCACCGGGCTGCCGGAGGCGATGGCCATTTCCTCGACAATATCCAACAGCCAGCGATCATTCTCATGGGGATCCAGGCTGATCAGATACCCGCCGTATTGTTCGGCAATGGCGCTGCCGCCGTCCTTCAGCTTGCGGTTTAGGAACCAGTAACTTACCGAGATGAAGAGAAGCATCGCCACACAGATTTCGGCCCAGCCCACGTCGTCGATCGTCTCGGTCGATAGGCCCCATAGCAGTGCCGGGCCGAGCACGATGACCGAGGTCAGCAGCGTGTAATACCTGGAACCGCGCCGAGCTCGATCCTGGTGCGCAAAAAAATTCATGCGGCCATCCGTGGCTGGAATCAGGTAAAGGATACGGTTGGGGCGTTTTGAATCTGCTTGCTGTCTTCAAACACCAGCAAGGTAGCGTCCGAGCCATGTCCGACGGCATCGGCCATCAAGATCGTCGGGAATTGCTGGCGGAAGATGTTGTATTCCATCACCGCGTCGTTGAAAAACTGCCGTGCATACGCGATGCGGTCTTCGGTACTGGTCATTTCATCGTTCAGTTGCATCATTATTTCTGATGCTTGCAGGTCAGGATATTCCTCAAGCGAAACATTCAGGTTATCCATTGCAGTGTTAAGTCGCCCCTCATCTTTGCCTAACTGCACGATTGACCGGGCACTGCCCGGTTCTGCTGCCGCGAGCTTGAGGCAGGCGGCGGCGACGTTGCGGGCCTCGGTGACGGCCACTAGCGTGCCGCGCTCATGGTTCATGTAAGCCTTGGCGGTCTCCACAAGATTGGGGATCAGGTCATGGCGCCGTTTGAGTTGCACTTCGATCTGGCTGAACGCGTTCTTGAATCGATTTCGCAAAGTGACTAGCGAGTTGTAGAGACCGATCAAGTAAAGCGCGATCACACTTAGAGAACCGATCAAGATGACCCAGAAAACGGCGCCGAACATTGGATTTCCTTATCTGTAGGATTAAAGGCGCTGATCATAGCGGATGTCGCCCGTATCGAGCTGCCTTGTCAGAAAGATATGGCTTACTCGCGCTGGTAGGAGTCCACCTGCACCCCGTCAGCATCAAACACATTCACCCGGTTCTCGTCTTTCACATCCCAGATGCTATAGGTCGCGTCGTTACTGTTGTACGGGAAGCTGTACTGGGTATACGACCCCAGTTTTTTCACCACGCGGTTGTTTTTGTCGATCAATACCAAGCCTTCAAACCCATCCATTTCTGCCGAGGCGAGGTTCTTCTGGAAGGGGTTGAGTTTGCTGTAGGTCACGGGCACGCGCAGTTTGCCGTGTACATCAATGGCGCCATAGCGGCTGCCCTTTTGCACCACCGCCATGCCGTTGGAGAACGGGTTGACGTCATCGAATGGCAGGCTCAAAGGCAGCGCCTTGCCCTGTTCGTTGATAAAGCTGTATTTGCGGCTGCCACGGTCCTGGATCAGCAGGGGCTGGCCCTGGACAAACTGGCCGAAGACGGTCGCGCCGGGTGGGTTGAGTTTCTTCATCTGCAGGTTGTAGACGTCGGTCTGTTTCTGGTCGGCGGAGGTGGCGTAGATAAACTCGCCGCTGCCGTTGATTGCGGAGTAGCGCGGTGCCAACAGCTCCTTGCCGCTCAGGCTCCAGGCGCCGTACAACGAGTTCGAGCCATAGGTGGTCTCGCCAGGGCGGGCGATGAACACGTTGCCGATCACACTGGGGTTGACGTACTTCATGGGCACCACGACCTGTAGCTTCTTCACGTCGTAGACCCCATAGGGGCCGTTGGTTTCACGCTCGACAATCATTAGGTCGTCGTTGACCGCGCTGTCGATGATTTCGAAGGGCAGTTCTTTCAACGTTTGCGTACCGGGTACAAAGGCAAAGTACTTGAACTGCAATTCGCTCCAGCCCTCGCCGGAGGATTTTTCGCCGACCATGATGTGGTACACGCCGGGCATCTCGGTGGTATCAATGCGCTTGAAGCGCGGCTTGACCACCCATTGCCCCTTGCTGTCGATAAAACCGCTGCTTTCGCTGGCGCTGTCGTAGGCGATGTAGCGCTCGCGAGGGGTGGTGCTGTTGTGCATGTCCCAATCAAGGGTTTGGGGTTGGAGCGGGTCCAGCACGTAAATCACGATACTGGCGGGGGTGTCTTCGAATTGGTAGGTGGCCTGCACGTTACTCAGCTCGCTGTCGGAGCTGGGCAGGTTGCTGGCGAACTGTTCCAGATGATCCTGCACCGCCGCGGCACTCTTGAAGTCGGCGAAGTTGTCTTCCATACGCAGCAGTTCGTTGTAATAGGCCCGCAGGTTGGCCTTTTGTTCGGCGGTGGGCGAGGAATTGGAGCTGTTGCCGCCGCTGTACAGGGTCTTGCCATCGGCCGTCAGGCCTTGGATCACATAGGATTTGTTTTTCGGCGTTGCCAGTTGCAAGGAGGCGCTGGCGTCGCCCAGATGGGTCAGTTGGTACACCTCGCCACCCTCGGCGGTGGCTTTCGGGTGGGCCCGGTCCAGGACGATTTTATTGAAGCCGGGGTAGGCCTGATACGTCAGGGCCAGGCTGATGCGTTCCAGGGGCTTGTTGAGCTTGAGTTCGGCCTGGGTGGTGTCCTGGTCTTGCTCCTCACTGTCCTCATCCTTGATCGCCACCTCGGCGAACGGCTGCTGCGAGCCGTCGCGAAAGTACAGGGTCTGGATGCGATAGCTGGCTTCGGTTTGCTGATCGGGCAGGGCCCCGCGCTTGAGCACCTCGCGAATCGCCTCGACTTCCAGTTTCAGCCCGGATGCATTGTCGAAGAACAACTGCTGGAACTGCCCCGGTGTGCGCTTGAGGTCGGTCAATGCCGCCTTCAGTTCGGCGGCGGGGAAGGGCACGAACGGCTCCTCATAGTTCAGCTCTTTCTGTTCGCCTGGTGTAGCGGTGGCCGGGCCGATTTCCAGGCGCATGCTTTCGAGCATGGCGATGCGGTTGATGCCGTCGCGCATATCGAGGATCAGGTAATTCAGGCGTTTTTTTGCTTCTGGCAACGGTAGGTCCCGGATGCCATCCACACCGCCCTCATTGAGTTGCGCTTCGCTGTATTCGGGACCGTCAAGCAGGCCGTGGGTGGCGCGGCGGTCCAGCAAGTAATAAGTGGCACCGCCAATCACGGCGATCACGATCAGGGCGCTGGCCAGCAGTTTGGTTCGGGTCAGGGCTGTTTTCATTGTTCTCGGACTCGATGGAGGGCTGGCGCAAGATTAGCAGGCACCGATACCCGTGGCTGTATTGCCGGTGAATGATTGCAGGGCCCTGCTGTCGGAACCTGGGTACGCATTATTTACTGAAGGAATACCCATGAAAGCAACGTCCCTGATTGCCAGCCTGCTGGTTGCCGCCAGCCTGTCCACCGCCAGCGTTACCGTGCAAGCCGAGGACAATCCGCAGAAAACCGTGGAGCCTTCGAACATCAACACCCGAGACTTGAAGGTCGGAGACCGTGCGCCGGATATCCTGGTGCGCAGGGAGTCGGCCCTGGGCGACTGGAAAAAGCGCGGCCTGAAACCGCCCCACGACGACAGCCAGTGGGCGCGGATCAATGATCGTTATGTGCTGGTGAAAATCACCAATGGCACCATCCTCGACATCACCCCTGCCAAATAACGGGTGTGGGGGGAAACGGGCTGATGCCGCTTTTCCCCCCCTTCGCTGCGCGCATTTAAAAATCGCATGCACGAATGCATAAAACAGCCTTTTTTGCTGCTCATCCTGAGGTAAGGTAGCTGCGCAATGCGCCCGTCATGGCGTGTGCTACGACTCTTTTCAGGAAACGAGAGCAGGATGCTGAAAACAATAAAAAACTACCCCCGCAGCGTAAACCTGCTGCTATCGGCCACGCTGGTATTGACCCTGGCCAAGGCGATCACCTTTCCGTACATGGTGATCTACCTGTCCAGTCACTTCGCCCTGGGCATCAGCCAAGTGGGCCTGGTGATCGGCAGCTCGTTGATCGTCGGTTCCCTGTTGAGCGTGTACGGCGGTTTCCTCGTGGACCGGGTCAATAGCTACCGGCTGTTGCTGGGCCTGAGCCTGCTGTTCGTCCTGGGATTCGTCGGCACCTTGCTGGCTCGCGAGCTGTGGCTTTTCTACAGTTGCCTGATCCTGATCAACCTGGCGTATGCGGTGATCGACGTCGCGGTCAAGGCCGGCTTTGCCAGCCTGTTGCCCGTCGACGCGCGCAGCGAAGTGTTTTCCATCAAGTACACCCTGACCAATATCGGCTACGCGGTAGGGCCGTTTCTGGGGGCGATGGTGGCCAAGGTCGATATGAGCTTGCCGTTTGTCTTGTCGGTGCTGCTGGGGATGGGTTTCTTCCTGCTGTACTGGCGCTGGGGCGACCGCAGCCTGGCCACGGTGGACGCCGCGCAAAAACCGGTGCCGTTCCTGGCGGTGGGCCGGGTATTGCTGCGCGATCATCGCCTGGTGTGCTTCACCCTCGGCGGCCTGCTCAGTGCCGTGGTATTCGGGCAGTTCACCGCCTACCTGTCGCAGTACCTGGTGACCACCTCGGACGCCGAATACACCTACACCGTGATCAGCGCCATCCTGACCACCAACGCCCTGCTGGTCATCGCCCTGCAATACGTGATCGGTCGGCAGATCAGCCACCGTCACCTGAGCCGCTGGCTGATCTTCGGGCTGGGAATGTTCATGCTCGGGGTGATGGGTTTTGCGCTGTCCACCAGCGTGTGGTGGTGGGTGGTGTCGATGGCGATCTTCACCGTGGGGGAGATCATCGTGTTTCCCGCCGAATACATGTTTATCGACCGCATCGCCCCTGACCACCTGCGCGGCATGTACTACGGTGCGCAAAACCTCTCCAACCTCGGCGCCGCACTGGGGCCGGTGTTGTGCGGCCTGGTGCTGGCCAGCCTGCCGGCGCACTACATGTTCTACATGTTGGCGGGGTTTATCGTGGCCGGGGGGCTGTTCTACTTTATAGGGGCATCGTTGAAGCCACGCCCGTTGTAGACAAGGCCAAAGCAGCGGAGCTGCGCCCCTGTGGGAGCGAGCTTGCTCGCGATGGCGGTGGGTTAGTCAAGTCACTGTTGGCTGTCTCACCGCCATCGCGGGCAAGCCCGCTCCCACAGGGGTAGGCGTCCCTACAGAAGGGGTGTTGTCAGATGGAGAGCGCGCCGCCCACGGTGTTGCTGTGCAATTCGTAGCGCAGTTCCTCGACCATCGTTGCGACGTCCTGCGGGGTCTTGAGTTTGTTGACGCTGATCCCGGTGACCACCAGGTCCACGCGGCCGCTCTGGGCGTCAAACACTTTCAAAGTCAGTGACGAGTCGCGGCATAGGGTGAATTCGCAGGTCAGCGGCAACAGGGCTTCTTCGATGCAATTACGCAGTTGGGCCAGGGTAAACATGCCAGCCCCCATCAACGACGACGCAGCAACAGGCCCAGTACCAGGCCCACGCCAGCGACGATCGCCACGGTGGCCAGGGGCTTGCGCTGGGCAAAGTCACCAACAGTGTCCAGCGCATCGCCATAGGTCTGTTGCAGTTGGCCGGCCGCCTGGCGCGCTACGCCCTGGGCCTGCAGTTGTTCGTCGTCGGTCATTTCGCCGAGAAAGTCCTGAGCCTTGCCCACGGCTTTTTTCACGCGGCCGGTGACTTGTTCACTGTTCATGCTGCCTCCTTCAAGGGCAAAAAACTCGCCATGACACAGGGCATCAAACCCTGTGCCTACCCTTCAAGGTTAAGCAGCCCATCGCCCGGCAATAAGGCGAATTTGCACTGGTCGCCCTAGTGCATTTGCACCTTATTTCGCACTTTTTGCCCGCCGTTCCCCGGCAAACAACCCGCGTTCCCTGGCCCAGACGATGGCGGCGCTGCGGCTGTGCACGTTGAGCTTGGAGTACACCGTGGCCACATGATTGCGCACGGTATTGGGTGCCAGCTTCAAGCGCGAGGCGATTTCCTTGTCGGCCAGGCCTTCGCAAATCAGCCCCAGCACATCCCGCTCGCGGGCGGTCAGGTCGGTAAAGGCGATGGTCGTCAGGTTGGGGCTGTTGACGCTCTTGGCGTTGGCCAGTTTTTCGATCAGGGTCTGGCTGAACCAGGACGCGTCTTTCATCACTTCCTCGATAGCCGACACCAACTCCAGCTCCGAGCGTTTGCGCTCGGTGATATTCATCATCACCAGCAGGTAACAGGTCGTGTCCTGGATGCTCACGGTGTCGGCCGACACCACGCAATCAATCACCTCATTGCCTTTTTTGCGGATTTTCAGGTCCTGGCCGTCGAGGTTGCCGGCTTTTTCCAGGGTGGCGAACAACTGCGTGCAGGCCTCCTTGCTGTCGATGAAGTCGATATCGCTGATGGACTTCCCAATCAACTCTTCGCTGGTGTAGCCCGTGACGCTCATGAACGCGTCGTTGACGTCCACCACCTGCTGATTGTCCGCGTCGCACACCAGGGTCGGCACCGGCGTCAGGCGGAAGGACTTGGCAAACCGCTCCTCGCTCTGGCGCAGGGCGGTTTCGGCCTTGCGCCGGGGCTCTAGGTCAGTGAAGGAAAACAGCATGCATTCCTCATCGTTCATATCCAGCGGCTGGCCGGCGACAATTACCAGCTTGCTGCCGCCTTCGGGCAGTTTCAGCTCGGCTTGCATCTGCGGGATGGTCGCGCCTTCGCCCAGGCGCTGGATTGCCAGTTCCTTGCGCTCGGCCTGTTCCAGCACGTCCAGCTCGTACACCGAACGGCCGATCACCTGGTCGCGGTTGTAGCCAGTCATCTCCAGGAAGCCCTGGTTGACCTTGATATAGCGCAGATCGCTCAAGCGGCAGATCACCGCCGGCGCCGGGTTGGCGTTGAAGGTCTTTTCAAAGCGCTGCTCGGCGCTGGCCCATTCGGTGGCATCGCTCAAAATCAGCACCAGCAGTTCCGGCTTGCCGGCGCTGTCGGTGAGCGCCAGGCTGCGCAGGCGGTGGACCCAGGTGCGGTCGGTGTCGGCGCTGGGCGTGACTTCGACCACCACATCACTGAACTCTTCGCCGTTGGCCACCCGGCTCAGCGGATAGGCTTCCAGGGGCAGCGGGTGATTGTTGCGGTAGCGCAGGGCAAAGCGCTCGGCGTATTCGGCGGTGTTGGCGCCGAGCCCGGCAATGTCATCCAGGCCATGCATGGCCAGCGCGGCTTCGTTGGCCCAGAGAATGCTCTGGTCGATCTCGGCGAGAATCACCCCATCGGACAGTCCGGAAATGATCTGCTGCAATTGGCGGCGATTGGTTTCTTGGGCGAGAACGGCCTGGCTCATGGTTTCTCCAAAATGGCTACATAACGACATCGGCGCCTGCAACAGGGCATGTCTGGCTTGTGTGGAGTACGACAACTGGCCTTGAGCATAGTGCAGACCGATTCAGCTTGACGGGGTGCGAATGCACCAGTCGTCCTAGTGCATTTGTGCCGAGACCGCAGGCGTCGGCCTGGACAAACTGAAGGTCTACTCATTTGCCCAAGGAACGATTATGACCCCCCTCTATGAAACCCATCGCTCGCCTTTTCGTGTGTCCTGGGGCTCGGTACTGGCCGGCAGTGCAATTGCCCTGGTGACCTACCTGGTACTCAGCGTACTGGGCACCGCCATCGGCGCCAGTGCGGTCGACCCCATGGCGGCTGGCAACCCGTTGAGCGGTTTTGGCACTGGCGCCGGGATCTGGCTGTTTGTCTCCACGCTGTTGGCGATTGGCGTGGGCGCCTTTGTCGCCGGCCGCACAGCCCCGGATCGTGGCGGCTTGCATGGTGTCCTGAGCTGGACCATCACCACCTTGCTCACCACGTGGCTGCTGGCGGCATTGGCCACCAGCGTGGTCGGCGCCGCGGGCAATGTCGTAGGCAAAGGCCTGTCGGCGGCCGGTAGCGGCATTGCCGCCGTGGCCCCCGGCATCAGCGACAGCGTCAAGCAGCAGTTGGACGAAAAGGGCATCAGCCTGGATTGGGATAGCCTGCAGGGCGAACTCGACACCTTGCTCAAGCAAAGCGGCAAGGCTGAACTGGATCCGGCTAACGTCGAGCAAACAGCTAACCAGGCAGCGGCAGACGGTCAGCAATCGGCCACTGATGCCGCCACCAACCCGGCCCAGGCCGCGAGCGAACTCAAGCAATGGTTCGAGCGCGTCAAAGCCTCTGGTGAGCCGGCGTTGAATGCGGCCGACAAAGAGGCGCTGGTGAACATCGTCGCCGCCCGTACTGGCAAGAGCCAGGCCGAGGCCAGCCAGATTGTCGAGAACTATGCCCAGGCCTATCAGCAGGCCGTGCAGAAAGTCGAAGAACTCAAGGCCCAGGCCGAACAAAAGGCCCGCGAGGCCGGTGAAGTGGCGGCCAAGCAACTGTCCCGCGCGGCGTGGAGCACCTTGTTGATGTTGGTACTGGGTGCCGCATTGAGCTTTGGCATCGGTCGCCTGGCCATTTCGACCCGCAAAGTGCCCGTGGCTTGATCAAGGCCCATTGATTCGTAACCGCAACACCTTGCGTGAGCGCGTAAACTGTCTGCTTTTTTCGCGCTCACGCAAAGGTATGCTTTTGACCCCGGTAAAAACCACAGCCCTCCTGCTATTCACCACCCTGTTGGCGGCGTGCGGTACCTCGCCGCCACGCACCCCTGACGACATCTGCGGCATCTTCCGCGAAAAGGACGACTGGTACGACGCAGCCAAAGTCACCCAGAAGCGCTGGGGTGTGCCGATCCAGGTGCCGTTCGCCATCATGTATCAGGAATCGGGCTTCCGGCAGAACGCCAAGACTCCGCGCAAATACCTGCTGTGGATCATCCCCTGGGGCCGCGTCAGCACCGCTGCCGGCTACGCCCAGGCCAAGGATGAAGTGTGGGGCGACTACCAGAAAAGCACCGGCCGCAACTGGGCCAGCCGCCAGGACTTCGACGACGCGATCGACTTTGTCGGCTGGTACATGGACAAGACCGCCAGCATCAACGGCGTATACAAATACGACGCCTATGGCCAGTACCTCAACTACCACGAAGGGTGGGGCGGCTACCGTAACCGCACCTATGCCAGCAAGGCGTGGCTGTTGCCGGTAGCCGGCAAGGTCAAGGCCCGTTCCGATCTGTATGCGCGCCAGTATGCAGGGTGCAAGGCGGATCTGGAGCGGGGGTTCTGGGGGCGGTTCTGGCGGTGGCTGTAAGGCTGGGAGCGGGTAAGGCTCAAGAGCCTTACCCGGTTGTTTACGCGATCAATCTTCCAACGACGGGCACAATCAGCAAGGTGCTCAACGCCATCGAGATCACATTACCGATATAGGGATGAACGTGTGTCGGCAGCCGCCCGGCAATGGCACAGGCCAGCGGCGGCGCGATCAACGCGCCAAGCAACGCACTCGATCCAATCACCATCCAACTCCCGCCATGGGTCAGCACCGCTGCCGGTACGACCGAGACCAGCGGCACGTAGGTGGGATACCAACCGCGCTTGATCCACTGACTGCGCCAGATCAGCACACCCAGAGCCGATGTCAGCGCCTGTGCACCGATCAGTTGCAGCACCAGTCCCGACCCATAGGCGGCACTCAACGGGTTCAAGGCATACGCCAGCAGGACTCCCGCCAGCAGGCCAAGGCTGGCCCACTCATTGCCGAAGAACGGCGCTTCGGAAAAATCGGCCAAGACCCTGCGCAAGCTCCAGCCCAGGCCATAGGTTGGCGGTTTGAGCGGCAATGGTTTGTCTGCGGCGATATAGTCCGAGTGCACCAGAATCGGCACGCGGCGACAGATGACAAAGGCAATCACGCTGCCCGCCGCCATGCCCAGCACGTTACCAATCACCACCGGCAAATCCAGCGGTACACAGACAAAATTGACGATCAGCAAGCACATCGGCGTGACCAGCAGCGCCCCCAACAACGCGCCATTGAGGGTGACTTTCCAACCGCCCCCAAACATCAGCACCATTGCTGCCGGCAGTGAAACAAACGCGGCGAAGGTGGGTTGCCAGGTCTCGGCGGTGACCGTCCAACCCCATAACAGGTTGCTCAGCAGCAGGCCCAGCAGGGAACTGGTCACCAACCACGGCCACAGCCCACTGCCGTAGCAAATCGCAAAGCCTTGCCAGCGCTTGCCGGTGCGGCTGGCCCACCAGGCCAGGTATGCACCGGCCAACAACCCGAGGGAGGCCAGCTCATGCTTGTAGAAGGCCACTTCGCTGACATCTCCCAGTACCCAGCGTAGCCAGGCGATGGGGTCGGGAAATGCTGCCACCATATCGCCGTAGCTAGGCCAGGAGCCTTGGTGCGTGAGGACCGTCCAGACAATCAGCGAGATGCTGATGAGCCCCAATGCGATGATCGCCTTATCGACCCGAGATCGCTCGTTCCCAGGTTTCATGAATAAATTTTCCATGACTCGCCCTCCCTTTAGCGCGGCAGGGCGGGGTGCTGGCAATACCCGAGCATCTGATCGTACAGATCATCGCGCCGGTCACGGTGCAGGTCGTTGAGACTGTTCCAGATCGGCGCACTGCGGGCGCTGGTCAGGTCGATATCGGCGAAGAGGATTTCCTGGCGGTTAGCCGACGCCACTTTGCCGATAGGCCAGCCATTGGTCCCGGCAATCAACGAACACCCCAGGTAGCGTGCATCACGCTCCTCACCGATCCGGCTGGCGGCGGCGATAAACACATTATTGACGTGGGCGGCGGTCATGGTCAGGTACGACGCCATGCATTTACCGGCCTCGTCGAACAGCGGCGGCGGTGTCCACACCCAGTTGTTGAGGCTACAAATAATATCGGCGCCTTGCTGGCTGAGGATGCGTGGTACTTCCGGGAACCAGATGTCCCAGCAGATCAACAGGCCAATGCGCCCGATAGGCGTTTCAAACACCGGAAAGCCCAGGTTGCCAGGGGTGAACCAGAGCTTCTCGAGGTTCCATAGGTGGGCCTTGCGGTACTTACCGATCAACCCATCCGGCCCCAGCAATACCGCAGTATTGAATAACTGCCGACCCTCGATCTCATTCAGGCCCGCCACCAGATACACCTGATGGGTGGCGGCAAACGCCATCCAGGCTTGCACACTGGCCCCGCCGGGAACGGGCTCGGCATGCTCGAATGCGTCCTGGCGGCTGCTGAAGAAGTAACCGCAGTTCGACAACTCGGGCAGTACGATCAGGTTAGCCCCACCATTGACCGCCTCGGCAGCCAAGGCCAGGCTGCGATGCAGATTGCTTTCGCGGTTATCCAGGCCGACCTGGGGGTCGAACTGCACGACAGCGACGCGGACAGGGCTTGTTGGTTGGCTCATTGGGGTGTGACCTCTTATTGTTGTGCAACCGGGGTGGTTGATTTTTTATAAGAGGGGAAAAGATGGCTGAGGTTAAGTCAGGCGCTTCTGGCTGAGGCGTAGTCTGGATCCTTAAGAGTGCACTTGCCAAAGGCGCTTGATTCTGGGAAAAAGCCAGCCAGTGTGAACCCAACGAGATCCCCCATGAGCAACGAAGAACTGCAAATCACCGACATCCGCCAAGGCGACGGTAAAGCCGTGGTCAAGGGGGCGCTGATCACCACTCAATACACCGGCACCCTGGAAGACGGTACGGTGTTTGATTCGTCCTGGGAGCGGGGCAAGCCGTTCCAGTGTGTGATTGGCACCGGGCGTGTGATCAAGGGGTGGGACCGGGGCTTGATGGGGATGAAGGTCGGCGGCGTGCGCAAGCTGTTTGTGCCGGCGCATCTGGCGTATGGCGAGCGGGCGATGGGCGCGCATATCCAGCCCCATAGCAATCTGCATTTCGAGATTGAGTTGCTGGAAGTGCTGACGCGCGATGATTGAAGGTTCGGGGTCGCTCAACTGTTCTTGATATGTTTGAAAAAACGTCGGCAGCTCCCACAACTATTTGTTCTACCGTTCGCCGATCTCTCCTTGAATGCCGGGTATCGCTGCTGATACTGTACAAAAATACAGTATCCGGTAGCCCGCCATGCAGTTGATCGAAAAACTCAGCATCCTCGCCGATGCGGCCAAGTACGACGCGTCCTGCGCCAGCAGCGGGGCGCCCAAGCGCACCTCCGAGGGCAAGGTCGGGCTGGGTTCGAGCGATGGCATGGGCATCTGCCACAGCTACACACCCGATGGGCGCTGTGTGTCGTTGCTCAAGGTGCTGCTGACCAATTTCTGCCTCTACGACTGCCAATACTGTGTCAACCGCCGCTCCAGTGACGTGCCCCGTGCGCGGTTCAACCCGGAGGAGGTGGTGAGCCTGACCCTGGACTTTTACCGGCGTAATTGCGTCAGCGGGCTGTTTCTCAGTTCGGGGATCATTCGTTCGGCGGACTACACCATGGAGCAACTGGTGCGGGTCGCCAAGTTGCTGCGTGAGGAGCATGACTTTCGCGGTTATATCCACCTCAAGACCATCCCCGAAGCGGATCCTGCATTGATTGCCGAGGCCGGGCGGTATGCCGATCGCTTGAGCGTGAACATTGAGTTGCCCACCGATAAAAGCCTGCAGATCCTCGCGCCGGAGAAGCAGATCGGTTCGATCAAGCAGGCGATGCAGACGATTTTCACCGGCGAGCAAACCGTGCTCAACGAGCCCCGGGCACCGCGGTTCGCCCCGGCCGGGCAAAGCACGCAGATGATTGTCGGCGCCGATGACACCGACGACAGCACCATCCTGCACGGTGCCGAGGCGCTGTATGGCAACTTCAAGTTGCGCCGGGTGTACTACTCGGCGTTCAGCCCGATTCCCAATAGCCCGAAAAGCGTGCCCCTGGCGGCGCCGCCGCTGATGCGCGAGCACCGTTTGTACCAGGCCGATTTCCTGCTGCGCAGTTATGGCTTTCGCGCCAACGAACTGTTCGCGGGGCCGGGGGATCTGGCGCTGGATATCGACCCGAAGCTGGCCTGGGCCCTGGAGCATCGCGAGGTGTTCCCGCTGGACCTGAACCGTGCCGAGGCGACGTTGATCGCGCGTATCCCGGGGATTGGCCTGCGTACCACCGAACGCCTGGTGGAGCTGCGCCGGCAACGCAAGATCCGTTTTGAAGACCTGGCGCGTATGCGCTGCGTGTTGACCAAGGCCAAGCCGTTCTTCATCACCAGCGACTACCACCCCCAGCAGGCGGAAAGCACCAGCGTGCTGCTGCGCGAGCAACTGCGCGACCGCCCGCAACCGCAACAGATGGGGTTATGGGGATGATCAGCCTGGAATGCGACAACCTGTTCAGTACCTGGCGCGAGCAGGCGCGCTGGCTGCTCAGCCATCAGATCGACCCCAGCCATGTCAGTTGGGGCGAAGTGGAAGTGGCGGACCTGTTTGCCACCGATGAACACTACCCCACGCACAATGGCCCGTTCCAGGCACGCATTCCCAAGGCGCTGCTGGAGCTGCTGGAAAGTGCCGCCTGTTACCACGGTGAGCAGCGCTGGAGCCTGTTGTATGAAGTGCTGTGGCGCGTCAGCCATGGTGACCGCACGGCGATGATGGCGGGGGATCAACTGGGCAGCGAGTTGCAACGGCGGATCAAGCAGGTAAGGCGTGAGGCCCACCATCTGCATGCGTTTGTGCGTTTTATCGCGCTGCCGGCGGCGGCGGGGCCGGAGTTGCCGGAGTACGTGGCCTGGCACGAACCGGCCCACGATATTTTGCACAGTGCCAGCCAGCATTTTGTCGGGCGCATGGGCCGTCATCGCTGGATGATCGCGACGCCCCTGGATGGGGTGTATTACGACGGTGAGCAGTTGATTCATCAACGCCAGTGCCCGGAGCAATGGCAGCAGTTGGCGCAGAATGTCGAAGATCCACACAGTGCCATGTGGCTGACCTATTACAGCCATATCTTCAACCCGGCGCGGTTGAATCCCAAGGTCATGGAGGGGCACCTGCCGAGCCGGTTCTGGAAGAATTTGCCGGAGGGTAAGTTGATACCGGGGTTGATCAGCGAGGCGCGGACGGGGAAGCAGCGGGATGGGCAGGCGAAGCTGATTGGTGAGCGCCCCGGCAAGCGGATTTCAGGCGGGCACGGTTAAAACATGTGGGAAACATATGGGAAGCATATAGCGGGCTGGCTTGTGTGGGAGCTGGCTTGCCTGCGATAGCATCACCTCGGTATAGCTGATAGACCGAGGCGTCTGCATCGCAGGCAAGCCAGCTCCCACACAGGCAAGCCCACACAAGTCCACCCCCCACATCTAATCTGCATCGTGTGAGGCGATGGGGTTCAGGCCAACTCAGTCGCGGTGTTTTTCACCACCGCCAGCTCCGGATGGGCCACTAGTTTGTCGATGTGCAGCTCATCATTGTTCAACCAGGTTTCCGTCAGCACGCGGTAGTGCTCCATGTCCCGGCAGCGCATGCGCAGGCTGTAGTCGAAGGGGCCGCTGATCAATTGGCACTCGAACACCTGTGGGCAGGCTTTGACGCAGGCTTCGAAGGCTTTTTGCGCCGAGCGCCCGCTCTGGTTCGACAAGGCCACCAGTACCAGCAAGGACAACCCCGGCGAGACCATTTGCACATCAATGATCGCGCCGTAGCCGCGAATCACCCCGCGCCGCTCCAGCTTGCGCACCCGCTCCAGGCAGGGCCTGGGCGTCAGGTGCACCAGCGAAGACAGCTTTTCGTAGGTGATACGCCCCTGATGGCGCAAGACATCAATGATGGCTTCATCAATGCGATCCAGCACTGGGGTGGAATGGGGTCCGTTGGCCTTGGTATCCATGGTCGATTCTGTGTTCACTTCAAGCGGTTGGAGAGAAATTGCTGCAAGCGTTCGCTGGTCGGGTGGTCGAGGATCTCGGCGCTGCCTTGTTCTTCTACGCGGCCCTGGTGCAGGAACAGCACCTGGCTGGAGACTTGCCGGGCAAAGCCCATTTCGTGGGTGACCATAAGCATGGTACGACCTTCCTCGGCCAACGTCTGTATGACTTTGAGGACTTCTCCTACAAGCTCCGGATCCAGCGCCGAGGTCGGTTCATCGAACAGGATAATCTCCGGCTCCATGGCCAGGGCCCGGGCGATGGCCACGCGCTGTTGCTGGCCACCGGAGAGAAACGCCGGGTATTGATCGGCGACCCGGCCCGGCAGGCCGACTTTATCCAGGTACATCCGCGCGCGTTTCTCCGCTTCGGCGGCACTGACGCCCAACACCCGGCGTGGCGCCATGCAGATGTTTTCCAGCACGGTCATGTGGCTCCACAGGTTGAAGTGCTGGAACACCATGGCCAGGCGCGTGCGCAGGTTCTGCAGTTGTGCCTGGTGCGGCGCCTGCACCCCGGCGCGACCCTGGCGCATTTCAATGCTGATGCCGTCCAGGGTGATTACCCCGGCGTCGGGCTGTTCGAGGAAATTGATGCAGCGCAGCATGGTGCTTTTGCCGGAGCCGCTGGCGCCGATCAGGCTGATCACATCGCCCTTGCTGGCGTTGAGCGAAACCCCCTTGAGCACTTCGTGGTCGCCGTAGCTTTTATGCAGGTCTTCGACCTTGAGTTTGACGTTGGCGCCGGCCGCCACCACGTTCGGGCGGGGCGCGGCAGTGTGTGTGGGATGAGCGGCCAGGGCCTGTGCGGACTGATTCATGGGTTAGCCTCGGGTCGGGACAAGAAAGCGCATCCAGCGTCGTTCGGCCAGTCGGAACAGGCCCACCAATGCGAAGGACAGCAGCATGTACAGCAGCGCAGCAATGCCGAAGGCCTGGAACGTGAGGAACGTTTCGGCATTGGCGTCACGGGCCACCTTGAGGATGTCGGCGATGGTTGCGGTAAATGCCAGGGACGTGGCGTGCAGCATCAGGATCATTTCGTTGCTGTAGGCCGGCAATGCGCGGCGCAGCGCGGCGGGGATCACCACGAACAGGTTCATCCGCCAGCCGTGCAGGCCGTAGGCCCGCGCGGCTTCAATTTCGCCATGGGGAATATTGCGAATGGCCCCGGCGAAGATTTCCACGGTGTAGGCGCAGGTGTTGAGCACAAAGGCCAGCAGCGTGCAGTTCAAGGCATTGCGGAAAAACTGATTGAGCAGGGCGTTGTCCTGCACCACTTCCAGGCTGTACAGGCCGGTGTAGCAAATCAGCAACTGGATATACAGCGGCGTGCCGCGAAACAGGTAGGTGTACACCTCCACCGGCCAGCGTAGCCAGAAGTGCTCGCTGACGCGGGCGATTGCCAGGGGGATGGACAGGAAAAACCCGAGGATCACCGACACGATAAACAGCCACAAGGTCATGGCCACCCCGGAAAAACCCGAGCCATCGGTCCACAGGTACGCCAGGCCATATTGCTGGATCAGTTCGATCATCGCGCCACCCCTTTGATGCCGACGTTGTAGCGCCGTTCCAGGCGTTTGAAGATGCGGTTGGAGAGGGTGGTGATCACCAGGTACACCAGGCCCGCAAGGATCAGGAAGTACAACGGGTCATTGGTGGTCTTGCCGGCGTTCTGCGCGGCCTTGACCAGGTCCGCCAGGCCGATGATCGACACCAGCGCCGTGGACTTGAGCAGTACCAGCCAGTTATTGCCCAGCCCCGGCAACGCAAACCGCATCAATTGCGGGAACATCACCAGCCGAAACCGCTGCCAGCGGCTCAAACCGTAGGCGGTCGCTGCTTCCAGTTGGCCCACCGGCACACTGAGCATCGCGCCGCGAAAGTTTTCGGTGAAATACGCACCGTAGATAAAACCCAGGGTGATCACACCGGCGGTGAAGGGATCAATTTCGAAGTAGTTCCAGCCAAGCATCTCGGTCAAGTCATTGAGCCACAGTTGCAGGCTGTAGAAGATCAGCAGGATCAGCACCAGGTCCGGCACGCTGCGGATCAAGGTGGTGTAGAGGGTGGCGGGGATGCGCAACAGTTTATGGCTGGACAGCTTGGCACCGGCGGCGATCAGGCCCAGGCTCAGGCTTAGGACCAGCGCGAGGAACGCCAGCTTGATGGTCATCCAGGCACCCTGGGCCAACAGCGGGCCGAAGCCTTGCAGGTTGAGGAGTTCATTCACGGGAAAGTCTCGATAGAACCGGTAGGAACCTGCCGCAAATGGCGGTGTTTATCGCACCGCCAGCGCTGGCAAGCCGGCTCCTACAGGGGATAGGGCGGGGGATTACTCGTGATAGATATCTTCGTCACCGAAGTACTTCTTCTGGATCAGCGCGTAAGTGCCATCGGCCTGGATGGCTGCGATGCCCTTGTTGATCAGCGCCAGCAGTTCCTGGTCGTTCTTGCGCAGGCCCATGGCAATGTCCAGCGGCAAGGTCGGGTCCTTGAAGGCCGGGCCGGATTGGTAGTCGGCGCCTTCAGGCTTGGACAGGAAGTTGAGCTGGGCTTCGAGCTTGTCGGTCAGCGTCGCGTCGAGGCGGCCGTTTTGCAGGTCGGCATAGTTCTGGTCCTGGGACTGGTATGCCTTGACCTGGGCACCGAGCTTGGCCAGGTGGGCGCGGGCATAGGCTTCCTGCAGCGAGCCCTGGAGCACGCCGACCTGTTTGCCCTTGAGGGATTCGGGGGTGTCGCCGAAACCTGCGCCCTTGCGGGTGATCACCGAGGTGGGGCTGAGGAACAGGCGATCGCTGAAGTCGATCTGTTTTTGCCGGGCCGGGGTCACGGCCATGGAGGACATGATGGCGTCGAACTTGCGCGCACGCAGCGCCGGGATCATGCCGTCGAACTCGTTGTGGACCCAGGTGCACTTGACTTCAAGCTTGGCGCAGATAGCGTTGCCCAGCTCAATGTCGAAACCTTGCAGGCTGCCGTCGGCGGCCACGGATTCAAAGGGTGGGTACTCGGGGAACACGCCGAAACGGATTTCTTTCCATTCCTGGGCCTGGACGGCGGTGGCGCACAAAGGCAGGAGCAGCGCGGCGACGAGTGATCGGAGCGGAGTCATGGTGTTTTCCCTATATTTTGTAATTGATGTCAGGGCAGTAGAAAGGGTGCGGCATGCATTCATTTGCTGACTCTTTGGTCGCGCTCAGAATGCTTCATGATGGTGCGTTTTTTGTGTCGTTTACCTAGTCCTTCGCATGCGGAATACGCTGTTAAAACGCGGATTGCAGCAGAATCGGCTGCGGCACCCTGTATATCGGCTTTTCAAACCGCGGTTTAGGGCCCGCCGCTTGCGCAAAGCGGCAGGCCAGAGCGGTTTCAGGCGCGCTTTTTATGCTGTGCGGTTGGTCGCTGGGCCAGGCGGGCGAACAGGTCCTTGGGGTCGGCCAGGTCCGGTACCAGCTCCAGCTCGCTGCCCACGTCCAGGGCCTTGGCCACATCCAGTACATAACGCAGGGCCGAATAGTCTTCGAGGGCAAAACCTACCGAGTCAAACAGGGTGACCTGGCGCGCATTTTCCCGGCCCGGCTTCTGGCCGTTGATCACTTGCCACAGCTCGATGACCGGCGAATCCTCAGGCATATGCTGGATTTCGCCTTCGATACGGCTTTGTGGTTCGTACTCGACGATCACCCGCGCGCGCTCGACGATGCGCCGGTCCAGTTCGGTCTTGCCGGGGCAGTCGCCGCCCACGGCATTGAGGTGCATGCCGGGCTCGATCATGTCGTCGGTAAGGATGGTGGCGTAGGCCTTGTCGGCGGTGACGGTGGTGACGATATCGGCGCCTTTCACCGCTTCGGCGACGCTACCCGCGAGGGTCAGCTTGATCGTCGGGAAGGCCTTGAGGTTGTTCGCCAGCTTGTGCATGGCCTGGGTATCTATATCGAACAGGCGGATCTCATTGATGCCCAGCAAGGTGTGGAACGCCAGGGCCTGAAACTCACTTTGCGAGCCATTGCCGATCAGCGCCATGCTGCGGCTGTTGTCCCGTGCCAGGTAGCGTGCAACCAGGGCCGAAGTGGCGGCAGTGCGGATCGCCGTGGTCAGGGTCATCTCGCTGAGCAGCACCGGTTTGCCGGTATCCACATCCCCCAGGGCGCCGAATGCCATGACCGTGAGCATGCCGCTCTGGGTATTTTTCGGGTGGCCGTTGACGTATTTGAAGGCATACAGCGAAGCATCCGAGACCGGCATCAGTTCGATCACGCCCTCGGGCGAGTGGTTGGCCAGGCGCGCGCATTTTTCGAATTCATTCCAGCGCAGGTAGTCGGCGCGGATGTACTCGGCCATCTCGGTGATGCAGGTTTGCAGGCCTTTTTGCGATACCAGGTAGCTGAGGTCGTTGACGTCGATATAACGGGTCATGGGAAAACTCCTTATTGGAATGAGGCGCGGGCCGGAAGATGCACTTCGGCCAACATGCAGCGGGCACTGCCGCCGCCGATGCGTTCGATGTTGTCGATATTCACCACGACTGGGTGGGTGTGGCGTTCCACATGCAGGCGCTGCGCCGGCTTGAGCGAGCGCCAGGCGCTGGCCGACATCACCAGCAGCGGCTGGCCGTCGCGGTCGTGGAGTTCCAGCATGTTGCCGGCGAAGGCTTCCAGTTGGTCGAAGTCCAGGGCCAGGATGTCTTTGCCGGTGTCGCGCAGGGAGCGTTCCAGGCCCTGGCGTTCGTGGGTCTCGGGCAGCGCGTCCAGGCACACCACCGACAGGTCGCGGCCGACGCTCATCATCACGTTGCTGTGGTAGATCGGTGCTTGATGGCGGTCGACGGCGTGGAAGGCGCAGACCTGATAGTCCAGGCGCTCGGCAAACTGGCGCAGGGCATCGTGATGGGTGCGCCCGGAGTGGCAGGCGTAGCTGATGCGGTGCTGGCGGTCGAGGACCATGCTGCCAGTGCCTTCGAGGAACATGTTCTGTTGTTCCAGGTGGCTGAAGTCGATGGTGTCTTTGATTGCGAAGCGCTGCTCCAGTACTTGCAGCACGCCTTTATCGCGCTCCAGGCGGCGGTTCTGGCCTTCCATCGGGTACAGCACCAGGCTGCCGTCGGCATGGCTGCTCCACCAGTTATTGGGGAAGATCGAATCCGGGGTATGGGGCGCGGGTGTGTCCTGCACCACCAACACTTCCACACCATGCTGGCGCAGGGTGTCGACATAACCGTCGAACTCTTCCAGCGCTTTGTGCTGTGCGGCCACCGGATCGACGGGCGCGCGCTGAAAGCGGTTGTTGATCGCGGTGTCCGGGTTAAAGGCAAAGTGCGCCGGGCGGATCATCAGGACGGTATTGGTGGTTTGCATGGGGGCACGAGTCCATGGGGTTGGGCATTGAGGCTATTTTGTGCGCTCTGGCCGCAGAATCCCGGCTGAAACAGGGGGGCGGCCCAGCCGGGAAAGCTGAAAAGAGGGGTGTGGCAGCCGAATCGGCTGTCAGGGGGCGCTCAAACCTGTAGGAGCCGACTTGTGTGGGAGCTGGCTTGCCTGCGATAGCATCACCGCGGTGTGGCGGACACACCGAGGTGCCTGCATCGCGGGCAAGCCCGGCTCCCACACAAGCCCACACATGTGTATTGTGGTGGCTGTCATTACGTCACCCGTCAGGAGGAGTCATGTCTACCGCCGTCCGCCTCGCCCAACCCACCGATGCCGAAGGCATCAGCCAGGTCATCCTGGCGGCCCTGCGCAGCAGCAACGCCCGTGACTACCCGGCGGATGTGATTGCGCGGGTGGCGAGCAACTTCACGCCGGAGGCGGTGCTGCAATTGCTCACGCGGCGTACCGTGCTGGTTGCACTCCAGGATCAAGAAATCGTCGCGACCGCCGCCTTGGACGTCAATGTGGTGCGTTCGGTGTTCGTCAACCCGGTGCTGCAAGGGCAGGGCATCGGCCGCCAACTGATGGTCGATATCGAACAGCGGGCCCGTGAGGCTGGGGTCACGGTATTGAGCGTACCGTCGTCCCTCACCGCCGAGCCGTTTTATACCAAGCTGGGGTTCCAGACCGTGCGGGATGTGTACCACGGCAACGAGCGCACCCTGGTGATGGAGAAAGTATTGTCGTCCCGCCACCCCATCGGCGTGTATCGCGACCGTTTGCATCGGGCCCAGGTCGCGGCGTTATGGCAGACGGTGTTTGGTTATGACACCCCGCATAACCGGCCGGAACTGGCGATTGATAGAAAGCTTGCGGTGGAGGACGGGCTGTTCTTTGTCGCCACCCACGGCAAGGCCGTGATCGGCACCTTGATGGCAGGTTACGACGGGCATCGGGGTTGGTTGTATTCGGTGGCCGTGCATCCGGACTATCGCCGGCAAGGCCTGGGCGCGTCGTTGGTGCGCCATGGGGAACAGGCGTTGATCGCCCTGGGCTGCCTGAAGATCAACCTGCAGATCAATCTGGGCAACGATACGGTGGTGGGTTTCTACGAAGCACTGGGGTATGGCGTGGAGCCGAGGATCAGCATGGGCAAGAAGATTGCGCAGAACCTGCCAAAATCCTGAAACCACCTGTAAGCAAATGTGGGAGCGGGCTTGCTCGCGAAAGCGGTGGGTCAGTCACTGATGACGTTGACTGATCCACCGCTTTCGCGAGCAAGCCCGCTCCCACATTTTGTTGCGCAGCGGGGCTTAGACCTTGACGATCCAGCCAGCCGGCGCTTCAACGTCGCCGGACTGCACACCGGTCAGCTCTTTGTAGAGCTTCTGGGTCACTGGGCCGACTTCTTTTTCGCTGTAGAACACGTGCAGCTTGTCTTTGTACTCGATCCCGCCGATAGGCGTGATCACTGCCGCCGTACCGCAGGCGCCGGCTTCCTTGAAGTCTGCCAGCTTGTCGATCAGCACGTCGCCTTCGACCACGTCCAGGCCCAGGCGGGTCTTGGCCAGTTCGATCAGCGACAGGCGGGTGATGCCTGGCAGCACCGACGGCGAGTTCGGGGTGACGAACTTGTTGTCGTGGGTGATCCCGAAGAAGTTGGCCGAACCGACTTCTTCGATTTTCGAGTGGGTGGCCGGGTCCAGGTAGATGCAGTCGGCAAAGTTGGCTTTTTTCGCCAGGGAGCCGGGCATCAGGCTGGCTGCGTAGTTGCCACCGACCTTGGCGGCGCCGGTGCCGTTCGGCGCGGCGCGGTCGTAGCCGGAGATCAGGAAGTTGTGCGGGGTCAGGCCGCCCTTGAAGTAGGCGCCGACCGGGATGCAGAAGATCGAGAAGATGAACTCGGGCGCGGTACGCACGCCGATGTTGTCACCGGTGCCGATCACGAACGGGCGCAGGTACAGCGCGCCGCCAGTGCCGTACGGCGGGATGAACCGCTCGTTGGCGCGGACCACTGCCTTGCATGCCTCGATGAAGGCTTCGGTCGGCACCTGCGGCATCAGCAGGCGGGCGCAGCTGCGTTGCATGCGGGCGGCGTTCTGGTCCGGGCGGAACAGGTTGATCGAACCGTCCTTGCAGCGATAGGCCTTCAGGCCCTCAAAGCACTGCTGGCCATAGTGCAGGGCGGTGGAGCCCTCGCTGATGTGCAGCACGTTGTCTTCGGTCAGGGTGCCTTCTTGCCAGGCGCCGTCTTTCCAGGTCTGGAGAAAACGCTTGTCGGTCTTGATGTAGTCAAAACCCAATTTGTCCCAATTGATGCTTTCGTTACCCATGACACCCTCTATCTCTTTTCAACCGCCTGGTCGAAGGCAGGCTTTTGGTTTATTTCTGGATGGGCGCAACAATACTTCATTCTTGGCCTGTGTGGGAGCGGGCTTGCTCACGAGAGCGGTGGGTCAGTTAACGCCTCTGACACTGACACATTGCTATCGCGGGCAAGCCCGCTCCCAGAGTTGGTCAGAGGTGCAGGGCATGCCCCAGCGCCCGCAGCGCCGCTTCCTGCACGGCTTCACCGAGGGTCGGGTGGGCATGAATGGTGCCTGCCACATCCTCCAGGCGCGCGCCCATTTCCAGGCTCAGGCCAAAGGCCGTGGACAGTTCGGACACGCCAACCCCCACGGCCTGCCAGCCAACAATCAGGTGATTGTCGCGGCGTGCCACCACCCGCACGAAGCCGGTCTTGGACTCCAGGGTCATGGCCCGGCCATTGGCCGCAAACGGGAAGCTCGAGACAATGCAGTCCAGGCCCGCAGCCTTGGCTTCGTCCGGGGTCTTGCCGACCACCACCAGTTCCGGGTCGGTAAAGCACACCGCCGGGATCGCCGCCGGGTTGAACTCGCGGGATTTACCGCTGATCAGCTCCGCGACCATTTCGCCCTGGGCCATGGCCCGGTGCGCCAGCATCGGTTCGCCGCTCAGGTCGCCAATGGCCCACACATTGCGCATGCTGGTCTGGCAACGACTGTCGATCTGGATTGCCGCGCCGTTCATCGTCAGGTTCAAGGCTTCCAGGTTCCAGCCCTGGGTGTTGGGTTTGCGACCGACGGCAACCAGCACCTGGTCGGTGTCGAGGGCCAGGGTCTCGCCATTCGGATCGCGCACTTGTAGGCTGCCACCTTCAAAACCCGTCACGCTGTGCTTGAGGTACAGCTTGACCCCCAACTGCTTGAGGGATTCGGCGACCGGCTGCGTCAGCTCGGCGTCGTAGGCCGGCAGGATGCGGTCCTGGGCTTCGACCACGCTGACTTCGGCCCCGAGTTTGCGATAGGCAATCCCCAGTTCCAGGCCGATATAACCGCCACCCACCACGATCAAGCGTTTTGGCACACTGCTCGGCGCCAAGGCTTCGGTGGACGAAATGATCGGCCCGCCAATCGGCAGCATTGGCAGGTTGACGCTTTTCGAACCGGTGGCCAGCAGCAGGTGCTCGCACTGGATGCGTTGGCCATCCACGTCCACGGTCTTGCCGTCGACGATCTTGGCCCAGCCGTGGATTACCTGCACTTTGTGCTTTTTCAGCAGCGCGGCAACCCCGGTGGTCAGGCGGTCGACAATGCCGTCCTTCCACTCGACGCTCTTGCGGATGTCCAGGGTCGGCACATCCACTTCGATGCCCAGGGCCGAACCCTGGCTGTGGTGCACGGTTTGCTGGAACTGCTCGGCAACGTGGATCAGGGCCTTGGACGGAATGCAGCCGATATTCAGGCAGGTACCGCCCAACGCCTGGCCTTCTACCAGAATGGTCGGGATGCCCAGTTGGCCGGCGCGAATCGCCGCCACATAGCCGCCCGGGCCGCCGCCGATAATCAGCAGCGTGGTATGCAAAGTCTGAGTCATGCCCTTACTCCAGGAACAGGCTGGCGGGTTGTTCGAGCAGGCCACGGATGGCCTGGATGAATTGCGCCGCGTCCATGCCATCGACCACCCGGTGATCGAAGGAGCTGGAGAGGTTCATCATCTTGCGGATCACGATCTGCCCCTTGATCACCATTGGTCGCTCGACGATGCGGTTGACGCCGACAATCGCCACTTCCGGCAGGTTCAGCACCGGGGTGCTGACAATCCCGCCCAACGCGCCGAGGCTGGTCAGGGTGATGGTCGAGCCCGACAGTTCGTCACGGCTGGCCTTGCCATTGCGCGCGGCGTTGGCCAGGCGGGTGATTTCTTCGGCGGTGCCCCACAGGCTGCGCGCCTCGGCGTGACGCACCACGGGCACCATCAGGCCGACATCGCTCTGGGTGGCGACGCCCACATGCACCGCGCCAAGGCGGGTGATGACTTGGGCTTCGTCGTCATAACGCGCGTTGATCTGCGGGAAATCGCGCAAGGCCACAACCATCGCGCGCACCAGGAATGGCAACAACGTCAGCTTGCCGCGGCTGGCGCCGTGTTTTTCATTGAGGTGTACGCGCAAGTCGTCGAGGGCCGTCACGTCGATCTCTTCGACGTAGCTGAAATGTGCGGCGCGGCGCGTGGCGTCCTGCATGCGCTGGGCGATCTTGCGGCGCATGCCGATCACCGGAATCTGCTCTTCGTCGTTACGCTCGGCATACGGGTTGGCGCCGGCCGAGGCGCGGGTGCTGCCCTGTTGCAGATAGGCGTCGAGGTCTTCATGCAGAATACGCCCGGCCGGGCCCGAGCCCTGGACCAGGCGCAGTTGGATCCCGGCGTCCAGCGCATGCTTGCGCACGGCGGGCGAGGCCAGCGGGCGCTCATTGGCGTCGCGGGCCACCGGGGCCTGGGCGGCCACCACCGGCTTGGCGGCCGGTTTGCTTTCAACCGCAGGAGCCTTGATTTCGGCTTTTGGGGCCGGCGCGGCTCCTTCAACCACCGCCGACAACGCCGACTCCCGGGTATTGCCCGCGCCTTCGACTTCAATGCTGATCAGGATACTGCCCACGGCCATGACTTCACCCGGCTCGCCGCCCAGTGATATCACCTTGCCATGGACCGGCGAGGGAATATCCACCATCGCCTTGTCGGTCATCACATCCGCCAGCACCTGGTCTTCCACGACCATATCGCCGACCTTGACGTGCCATACCGACAACTCAACCTCTGCGATGCCTTCGCCAATGTCCGGCATCTTGATAACGTGCGTGCCCATTCAGACCTCCATGACCCGTTGCAAAGCCGCGCCCACACGGGTCGGGCCAGGGAAATACGCCCACTCTTGCGCGTGGGGGTAGGGGGTGTCCCAGCCGGTCACACGCTCGATAGGCGCTTCCAGGTAGTGGAAGCAGTGTTCTTGCACCAACGACACCAGCTCGGCACCAAAACCGCAGGTCCGAGTGGCTTCATGCACCACCATGCAACGGCCGGTCTTTTTCACCGACTTGACGATGGTTTCCAGGTCCAGCGGCCACAGGCTGCGCAGGTCGATGACTTCGGCATCGATGCCGGTTTCTTCGGCGGCCACTTGCGATACGTACACGGTGGTGCCGTAAGTCAGCACCGTGACGGCCGAGCCTGGACGCACGATGGCAGCCACATCCAGCGGCACCGTGTAGTAGCCGTCCGGCACCTGGGCTTGCGGGTGTTTGGACCACGGCGTCACCGGGCGGTCGTGGTGGCCGTCGAACGGGCCGTTGTACAGGCGCTTGGGCTCGAGGAAGATCACCGGGTCATCGTTTTCGATGGAGGCGATCAGCAGGCCCTTGGCGTCATAGGGGTTGGACGGCATCACCGTGCGCAGGCCGCAGACCTGGGTGAACACCGCTTCGATACTCTGGCTGTGGGTCTGGCCGCCGTAGATGCCGCCGCCGCAGGGCATGCGCATGGTCAGCGGTGCAGTGAACTGGCCGGCCGAGCGATAACGCAGGCGCGCCGCTTCCGAGATGATCTGGTCGGTGGCCGGGTACACGTAGTCGGCGAACTGAATTTCAGCCACCGGGCGCAGGCCATAGGCACCCATGCCCACGGCCACGCCGATGATGCCGCTTTCGGAGATCGGCGCATCAAACACCCGCGAGGTGCCGTACTTGCTCTGCAAGCCTTCGGTGCAACGGAACACGCCGCCGAAGTAACCGACGTCCTGGCCGAATACCACCACATTGTCGTCGCGCTCAAGCATCACATCCATGGCCGAGCGCAGGGCCTGGATCATGGTCATGGTGGTCGTGGTCATGGCGGTTTCCAGCTCGATTTTATTGTTGTGATCGTTCATGTCAGATCCCCAACTCTTGACGCTGGCGCTTCAAGTGCTCCGGCATCTCTTTATAAACGTCTTCGAACATGCTCGCGGCGCTTGGAATCTGGCCACCGGCCAGGGTGCCGTACTGTTCGGCTTCTTTCTGCGCGCTGATCACTTCGGCCTCCAGCTGCGCACTGACCGTGGCGTGTTCCTCTTCGGACCACTGGCCAATCTTGATCAGGTGCTGCTTGAGGCGGGCAATCGGGTCGCCCAGCGGGAAGTGGCTCCAGTCGTCGGCAGGCCGGTACTTGGAGGGGTCATCGGAGGTGGAGTGCGGGCCGGCGCGGTAGGTGACCCATTCGATCAGGGTCGGGCCGAGGTTGCGGCGCGCGCGTTCGGCGGCCCAGGCAGAGGCGGCGTACACCGCGATAAAGTCGTTGCCGTCCACCCGCAGGGAGGCGATGCCACAACCCACGCCGCGTCCGGCGAAGGTGGTGGCTTCACCACCGGCGATGGCCTGGAAGGTGGAGATCGCCCACTGGTTGTTGACCACGTTGAGAATCACCGGCGCGCGGTACACGTGGGCGAAGGTCAGGGCGGTGTGGAAGTCCGATTCGGCGGTGGCACCATCGCCGATCCATGCCGAGGCAATCTTGGTATCGCCCTTGATCGCCGAGGCCATGCCCCAGCCCACGCCCTGTACGAACTGGGTGGCGAGGTTGCCGGAAATGGAGAAGAAACCGAAGTCTTTTACCGAGTACATGATCGGCAACTGGCGGCCCTTGAGCGGATCGCGCTCGTTGGACAGCAGTTGGCAGATCAGGTCTACCAGTGGCACTTCACGGGCCATCAGGATGCTTTGCTGGCGGTAGGTGGGGAAGCACATGTCGTCGATGTTCAAGGCCAGGGCCTGGGCGCTGCCGATGGCTTCTTCGCCAAGGCTTTGCATATAGAACGACATCTTTTTCTGACGCTGGGCGACCACCATGCGGTTGTCGAAGATCCGCGTCTTGAGCATGGCACGCATGCCGCGGCGCAAAATGTCTACCGGGACACCTTCGGCCCATGGGCCCAGGGCCTGGCCCTGGTCGTCGAGCACGCGGATCAGGCCCTTGGCCAGGTCGGCGGTGTCGGCGGCTTCTACGTCAATTGCGGGTTTGCGCACCGTACCCGCATCGGTCAGATGCAGGTAGGTAAAGTCGGTCTTGCAACCTGGACGGCCAGAAGGCTCGGGAACGTGCAGGCGCAGCGGTTCGTATTGCTGGGTCATGGCTTTCTACGCTCGATCTTGTGAATTTCTTGTAGTGGGCGCGCTTAGCTGACAGTCAGTCCCCGGGTAGGAGAAATCTTGTCCTACAACAATCATAGGCCGGGGCGTGGAGAATATTTATCTCTGTTTGGTTGCGCCTGAGATCATTTGAGGATAAAAAATCTGCATAAACATAATAAACAGGTGGTTTTGTCTCATGCGCAAGCTGGACCGTATTGATATCGGGATTCTCAACAGCCTTCAGGAGAATGCCCGCATCACCAACGCCGACCTCGCACGTTCGGTCAACCTGTCGCCCACGCCGTGTTTCAACCGGGTCAAGGCGATGGAAGAATTGGGCTTGATCCGTGACCAGGTCACGCTGCTGGACGCCGATTTGCTGGGGCTGCACGTCAATGTGTTTATCCACGTCAGCCTGGAAAAGCAGAACGAGGAAGCCCTGCAGCAATTCGAGGGGGCGATTTCCGACCGGCCGGAGGTGATGGAGTGCTACCTGATGGCCGGCGACCCGGACTACCTGATCCGGGTGCTGGTGCCGACCATCCAGTCGCTGGAACGCTTTATGATGGATTTTCTGACCAAGGTGCCGGGTGTGGCGAACATCCGCTCGAGCTTTGCACTCAAGCAGGTGCGCTACAAGACCGCGCTGCCGCTGCCGGCCAATGGTTTGAACCTAGGCAGCTGACTTATTCATAACGGTAGTCAAGTTGCTCAAGGTCCAGGGTCTGCCTGACGGTCCAGCGCTCTGGCCAGGGTGCCGGTTCGTTTGGCGGGTTGAACACCAGGCTTGAGTCCAGCACGCCGTTGGGGGCTTCAGCCCTGGGCTGGAACGGCTCGCTGATCGGATGCTGCTGGCGCCACTGCTCCCACAGAAAGTCCAGATGGCAATGGTGCAGGAAAAACAGCGGGTCATTGGAAGAGGAGGCGGTGGTCATATCGCCGCCGATCCAGGCATGAACCCTGTTGTGCAATCGGTCTTCACTGACATTTTCCCAACCGCCGGAGGCTTCAGCCACGGGGACTTGCCAGTACGGGGTGCGCGCCAACGTTGAAATCACTTCCAGGGGGCCTGGCAAGGGCTGCTCGGGATTTGCCCCCAGGTCGCGACGCAGACCCTGATCACCCGAATTGTCGTCCCACACCTTGAGTTCGAATGCGCCGTTGAACACGGAAAATGGGCCGGTGGTGACACGTTGGTTTTGCATGTTGTCGCCGTTGCCCCCCATGAAATCGGCGGTGAAGGGGTTGCTGCGACCCTCTAGCTGCCAATCCCAATAGGGCAGGGTGATAGACGGATCATTTGCGGCGGTTTTGAGCGCCAGTTCGAACTGCCGAATCAGGATCCGGTGCCAGGGATAGAACAGCGGGCTTTGGTGGGGGTTGGGGACCAGTGGGTTGGGCCCGCCCATAGAGTTGCGATGGACCTGCACGAAATCGTCATAGCGGCTCTGCAGGCCGGGGCGCAGGACACTTGGAACGTCGTTCTTGAGCCGCAGAATGGCGGTGACAAAGGCTCGTTTCTGCTCCCCGGTCAGGTCGCGGTGGTTACGTCGGATGTCCATGTTTCAGATGCTCCATAGAATGTGGGTTCCTGGAGTATCCGTGGGGGAGGCAGCAGAATGTGGTGTATAGATCTTCCTCTCGTAACGTCGGTAATACGCAATTGTTTCTATTCATACGAGGCGATGTGACTGATAGCGATCATCTGGAAGTGTCTGGTGAGCAAGCCATTATTATAAAAAACGCTTGTCCTTATGGGCAGTAAGGTATCTGCTAAGCTCATGTCTTATTCGGAAGAGCGAGTCATAGAGAATGAGAAACTAGTCCATCTGGCTATTTAAGGCTCTAAGGGTGCTCGCCCGTCTGTTATCGTCGCGGCGTATTCTTGGTCTACTTGACTTATATGAGTAGTTAGCTAAGTAGTGGTTTGCGTGATTTTTTGTTTGTCGGCTCCATAAAACAACGATAGGCCTACATTTTTTTCACAGAACGCTCCACACACTGATGCCATCGAGGCTGTAAAAGTCCTTGAGCCAGTAAGCCTAGGGGAATTGCCATGTCAATGAGATCCATAAGATTGAACTCCCGTACCACCCTGTGTTTTGGCGTGGTGTGCCTGTTGCTTTTAATACAAGGCGCGATGACCCTGGTGAAAGTTGACAAAGTCTATTCGTCCACTGTGCAAATAGAAACTAACTGGCTACCCAGCATTCGTCAGGCTGGAAAGATGGAAAGTACGTTATTGAAACTTCGCTTGGAGTTGCGCAGGTTTGCACTGGATGCTAATCGGCTAAGTTCAACTTCGGTCGGTGCTGTTAAAGAGGCGAGTAGTGCGCTGGTTAAAGTAAGCAATGAGTATGCTTCGTTTGTATCCAGTCCCGAAGAAAAGAATAAATATGATCAAGTCATACGGGATATACAGGCCTATAACCTGAAAGTTGATGAGTTGCTGGCCATGGACAGTTCACATTCGGCTGCTGACTTGAGTGTGTTTTTTAGAGATTACACCAGCCCTCTGGCCGTTAAGCTGCAGTCCATGATTGGGGAATTGTTGGCTATCAACGAAACGGGTGGGCAGGCCGCAGTGGCCACTGCGGCCCATGAATATGATGCTGCCCGATTGTTCACATTGATCCTGATGGTGGCGTCGGTGCTGTTGACCATTGTGGTCGCCCGACTGTTCACCAAAAGTATCATCACGCCGGTTGGCGAACTGTTGGCCGCGACGGCGAAGATTGCCCAGGGAGACTTGCGTGTCGCCATCCAGATCAGCGGCAAGGACGAACTGACCGACCTGCAACAGTCCACTGCAGCCATGCAGATGAGTTTGAAAAGTACTTTGCAGCATATATCCGAAGCATCCGGCCAACTGGCATCGGCTGCTGAAGAGATGAGTTCGATCACCAAGGAGTCCAGTGCCGGTATTGAACGACAAAGTATGGAGACCGATCAGGCCGCCACGGCGGTCAATGAGATGACTGCCGCGGTAGAAGAAGTGGCGCGTAATGCGGTGTCGGCCTCCCAGTCGACCCAGGACTCCCAACGCTCGGCAAAAGTCGGCCAGGAGCGGGTGACCCAGACCATCGCTTCGATTGAAAAATTGAGCGCCACCGTCCAGCAAACCGGGGTCGAAGTAGAGGGGCTGGCCAAACAGGCCCAGGACATTGCAAGGGTGGTGGAAGTCATCCGCTCCATTGCCGAGCAAACCAACCTGCTGGCCCTGAATGCGGCCATCGAAGCGGCCCGGGCCGGCGAGCAGGGGCGCGGCTTTGCGGTGGTGGCCGACGAGGTCAGGGCGTTGGCCCATAGAACGCAGACCTCGACCCAGGAAATCGAACAGATGATCGCGAAGATCCAGAGCTGTTCCAGTGAGGCGGTGCTCTCGATGGGGCTGAACCGAACTGAAGCCGTGGATTCGTTGAAGATCGCCCATGAAGCGGGTGCGGCCATTACTCAAATCACCCACGCGATCGAGGATATCAACGAGCGAAACCTGCTGATCGCCACCGCGTCGGAAGAGCAGGCCCATGTCGCACGCTCTGTCGACCAGAACCTCATCAGCATTCGTGACCTGTCTATCCAGAGCTCGTCGGCCGCCAGTCAAACCTCGATCGCCAGTAATGAACTGTCGAAGCTGGCGATTGATCTCAAACAGATTGTTTCGAGGTTCTCGGTGAACTGAGCCGAGTCGGGCAGGTTGTTTGATCTTGAACTGTGAGGTAATGCCTATGTTGAAATGCATTCCTGCTTCGCAAGTCAGGTTGGGTATGTACGTCCACAAGCTCAACGGCGCCTGGACTGACCATGGTTTTTGGAAAAACAGTTTTTTGCTGACCCGTCTGCAAGACCTGCAGCGTTTGCGTCAGTCACAGGTGCAGAGCCTCTGGATTGATACCGAGAAGGGGGACGACGTGCTGCCGGACGAGCTGCCGCGTTCGCCAGCTGTTACCTCAACGGTCGCTGCACTGGCGCAATCTGCGGTGCCCCCGCGTGTTGATATGAAGGTCGAGGTGGCGCGTGCCGTCAAGGTGTGCGCGCGGGCCAAGAGTGCCGTCGTCGAAATGTTCAGTGACTTGCGCATGGGGGGCGCGATCGACCCTACTCGCGTGGTTAGCCTGGTGGATGAAATTTCCCAGTCGATTTTGCGCCACCCCCATGCCCTGATCAGCCTGGCCCGGTTGAAGCGGGCCGATGAATACACCTATATGCATTCGGTCGCGGTCAGTGGCTTGATGATCGCGTTGGCCAGGCAGTTGGGGCTGTCGCCGGCATTGGTCCAGGAGGCAGGGCTGGCAGGGTTGTTCCATGACGTGGGGAAAATGGCCATCCCGGAGGGCATTTTAAGCAAGGCCGGCAAGCTGACTGAGGCGGAGTTCGAGATTGTGCGCAGCCATCCCCAGGAGGGGGTGAACATGTTGCGCAACAGCCCGCATATCAGCGCCCTGGTATTGGATGTGTGCTTGCATCACCATGAAAAGTGCAACGGCGAGGGTTATCCCCACGGCCTGCGCCAGGATCAGATCAGCTTGTTTGCACACATGGGCGCGGTGTGTGATGTGTACGATGCGGTGACCTCAGAGCGGCCTTATAAACAAGGCTGGGGGCCGGCCGATGCCATTCAGAAAATGGCCGAGTGGAAAGGCCATTTCGATGAGCGGGTGTTCCAGGCGTTTGTCCGGTGCATGGGGATTTACCCGGTGGGCGCCTTGGTGCGCCTGGGGAGCGGGCGTATCGGTGTGGTGATTGAGCAAAGCCAGAAGTCGTTGCTCACGCCACGGGTCAAAGTGTTCTTTTCGGCGCGCTCCCGCTTGCCCATTATCCAGGTGGTGGTGAACCTGGCCGAGCAGCGCGACAAGATTGTCGCTCGCGAGAGCATCGAGGACTGGGGCTTCAAGCATATCGACGAGCTTTGGTCAGGCTTGCCCAAGCCCAAGGGCTCTTACTTCAGTTGAGCCCGATGTGCCGTGTCACAGCTGGTTGATCGGGATTTTCAGGTACACCACGCCATTGTCTTCCGCCGGCGGCATATTCCCCGCTCGTACATTCACCTGGATCGCCGGCAGCAACAGCGTCGGCATGCCCAGTCCGGCATCACGGGTGGTGCGCATTTGCACAAATGCCGCTTCATCCACCCCGTCATGCACATGGATATTGCTCGCTCGCTGTTCAGCCACGCTGGTCAGGCATTTGGCCTCGCGGCCCTCGGGTGGATAGTCATGGCACACGTACAGCCGGGTGTCGCCGGGGAAGGCCAGCAACTTGCGCATCGAGGCATACAACTGGCGCGCATCGCCGCCAGGGAAGTCACAGCGGGCGGTGCCCACGTCGGGCATGAACAGGGTGTCGCCCACCAGGATCAACTGGTCGTCGATCAGGTAGGCCATGTCTGCCGGGGTATGGCCGGGCACGTGCAGGGCCTGGGCCTTGAGGTTGCCGATGTGGAACACCTCGTCGGGGGCGAACAGATGGTCGAACTGCGAACCGTCAACGCGAAACGCCGGCTCCAGGTTGAACAGGTGCTTGAACACGCCCTGCACCTGGCTGATGGACTGGCCAATGGCGATTTTGCCGCCCAAGACACGGCGCAGGTACGGCGCGGCGGACAGGTGGTCGGCGTGGGCGTGGGTTTCCAGCAGCCATTGCACCTGCAAGCCATGGGCCTGGACGAACGCCACGACGTGGTCGGCCTGGCGCGTGTCGGTGCGTCCGGACGCGGGGTCGTAGTTGAGCACCGAGTCGACAATGGCACAGGGTCCACCGTCCGCTTCATAGACGATGTAGGTCCAGGTCGACGAGGCCTCGTCCAGGAAGGGTTGAATCAGCGCAGGCATGACGGTTGTCCCTGATGGCTAAAAAAAGGCGTGATATTCACTTTATGTTTAAACATAATGTTTTGAGCTTAAGTGAGAGAAAGGACCGAAGCAAATGGAATCCAGTCTGAGTGAAGGTGAAGTCGCCCAGTTGCGTGCGTCTGCGTCCAAGGCCTGTACCTTGCTCAAGGCCCTGGCCAATGAGGACCGGCTACTGATCCTCTGCCAGTTGACCCAGGGCGAGCGCAATGTGGGTGAGCTGGAAACCATGACCGGCGTGCGCCAGCCGACGTTGTCCCAGCAACTGGGAATCCTGCGCGACGAAGGGCTGGTGGCGACCCGTCGTGAAGGCAAGTACATCTTTTACGGGTTGGCCAGCCACGAAGTGATTCAAGTGATGAAAACCCTCTCCGGGCTGTACTGCGGGGCGGTGATAAAAAGCTGGGCGTGACGCCATACGGCAACGACCCTTGTGTGCATTGTTGAAATAAGAAAGGCCAGGACTATGAACGACCAACACTGGGGACCGACCATCAGTGGCGACATCGTGGTCATCGGCGGCGGCTCGGCAGGCATTGGCCTGCTGGCCAGCCTGCTCAAGCGCGACCCGCAGCTCAATATCATCCTGATTGAACCCAGCGCCGAACATTACTACCAACCCGCCTGGACCCTGGTGGGCGGCGGCGCCCATGACATCCGCAAGACCATGCGCCCCATGGCCCGGGTATTGCCCGACGGCGTGACCTGGGTACAGGCGGCGGTCAGTCAGTTGCTGCCCGACGAGCAGGCCCTGGTGCTCGACAGCGGCCAGCGTGTGACCTGGAATAACCTCATCGTCTGCCCCGGCCTGCGCCTGGCCTGGGAGAAAATCCAAGGCCTGGAGCAGACCCTGGGCCACAACGGCGTTACGTCCAACTACAGCTACCAGCACGCACCCTACACCTGGCAACTGGTGCAGCAGCTCAAGGGTGGCAAGGCGATCTATACCCAGCCAGCCATGCCGATCAAATGCGCAGGGGCGCCGCAAAAGGCCATGTACCTGTCTTGCGATCATTGGCTCAAGCAAGGTGACCTGAACACCATCGACGTCGAATTCAACCTGGCCGGCGCCGCGCTGTTTGGCGTGGCAACCTTTGTGCCGCCGTTGATGAACTATGTCGAGAAATATGGCGTGCAGTTGGCCTTCAACTCCAACCTGATCAAGGTCGATGGCCCGGCGCGCAAGGCCTGGTTCGAGGTCAAGGACGCCGAAGGCAATATCAGCGTCGAGGAAAAATCCTTCGACATGCTGCACGTCGTCCCGCCGCAAGTGGCCCCGGACTTTATCCGCCACAGCCCACTGGCCGACGCCGCTGGCTGGTGCGAGGTCGACCCCCACAGCCTGCAACAGGTGCGTTACCCGCACATCTTCGCCCTGGGCGATGTGTGCTCCACCAGCAATGCCAAGACGGCGGCGGCGGTGCGCAAGCAAATCGTGGTGGTCGCCGAGAACTTGCTGGCCCTGCGCAGACAGGCGCCGTTGCCGCTCAAGTACGACGGTTATGGCTCCTGCCCGTTGACGGTGGAGAAGGGCAAGGTGGTGCTGGCCGAGTTCGGTTATGGCGGCCGGCTGCTGCCGACCTTTCCCCTCGACCCGACGGTGGCGCGGCGCTCGGCGTGGTTTTTGAAGGCGACGCTGCTGCCGTGGTTCTACTGGAACGGCATGCTCAAGGGCCGCGAATGGCTGACCCGTCTGGCCAAGGTGGAGTGAGAGAACCCTATGCTGCTGGCAAGTTTTTTTGGCGTGTTCATGGGGCTGGTGATGGGCCTGACCGGGGCCGGGGGCGGGATCCTGGGGGTGCCGGCGTTGGTGCTGGGGCTGGGCTTGACCATGACCCAAGCGGCCCCGGTGTCATTGTTCGCCGTGGGGGCGGCGGCGGCGGTGGGGGCGATTGATGGCTTGCGCCATGGCCTGGTGCGGTACCGCGCGGCGTTGCTGATTGCCTTGCTTGGCGCCCTGTTTTCGCCGCTGGGGGTGTTCTTCGCCCATCAGTTGCCGGACAAGATCCTGATGGGCCTGTTCAGCGCGCTGATGGTGCTGGTGGCGTGGCGCATGTTGAGGCGCGAAAAGCTCGAGGCCGGCCCCAGCGACCATGGCGCCGCGTCCTGGGGGCAGAAGAACTGCATGCTCGATCAGCAGACCGGGCGGTTTTCCTGGACCGCCAAATGCACCGCGACCCTGGCCGCCCTTGGTGCGGTGACCGGTGCGGTATCGGGCCTGCTGGGGGTGGGCGGCGGTTTTCTGATCGTGCCGGCGTTCAAGCAACTGACCGATGTGCAGATGCGCGGGATTGTCGCCACCTCGCTGATGGTGATCAGCCTGATTTCGCTGATTGGTGTGGTCGGCGCGTTCCATGCCGGGGTGGTGATCGACACCCTCGGCTGGGTGTTTATTGGTGCCAGCATCGTCGGCATGCTCATCGGCCGGCGCCTGGGCTCGCTGATTCCGGCGCGGGCCTTGCAAATCGGCTTTGCCAGCCTGTGTATCGTGGTGGCAGGCGGGATGTTGTTCAACGCCCTTTGACCCCAACCCCGCGCCTACCGGTGTAAGCCTTAAGTGGCGGGCCCTCGGCGCCCTCCAAAGCACCGCGCATTTCCCTCCAAGGCAGCGTTTAACCGCGCTGCCTTGCTTTCGATAATCGCCTCCGACACCCAGACCCCCGTCGCGGAGCGCGCCATGCATAACAATAAGAACTTCCCCCGTCGTTTGTTGCCAGCCTTTATCGCCAGCCTCGGTTTGAGCTCGGTGGCCCAGGCCGAGATCGTGCTGTACGACAAGGACCAAACCACCTTCTCCACCGATGGCTACGTCAACGCCTTCTACGTCAACAGTGATGTGGACCGTGCCGGCGAGCAATACGACCGGCGCCAGTCGCGGGTAAAAATGGGCTTTTTGCCCAACTACCTGGGCTTCAACATGGGCAAGCAGGTCGATGACCTCAAGCTCGGCGCCCGTGCCTCGTTCTGGGTGACCATCAACGACAGTGAAACCAACGGCACCGACACCGCCATCGACGTGCGCCAGTTCTACGGCACCGTGGCCAACCCCGAGTGGGGCGAAGTGCTGATCGGCAAGGACTTCGGCCTGTTCGCCCGTTCCAACATCCTGCTCGACGAACTGCTCGCCGGCTATGGCCAGGTCAGCGACAGCCTGGGCCTGGTGGACGGCGGCGGGGTCTCGTTCGGCAATATCGGCAGTGGCTACCCATACCCGTTCCCCACCTCGCAAATCACCTACCGCACCCCGGTAATGGACGGCCTGCGGGTGGCCGTGGGCATCATGGACCCGGTCGACACCAACGACAGCAGCCCGCTGGGCAAGGCCTACCAGAAGAACCCACGTACCGAGAGCGAGATCACCTACCAGTTCGACGTGGGCGGGGCGAAGATCTACAGCTGGCTCAACGGCAGCTACCAGACCTCGGACAACACCGACTCTACCGTCGAATCGGTGACCTCCAAGGGCCTGGGCTATGGGGTGCAGGCGAAGATGGGCGGCTTGTCGCTCACCGGCTCCGGCTTCCAGGCCAAGGGCATCAACCCGTTCTTCACCAACAACGCCGGGGAGGCCACCTTGCGTAATGTCGACAGCAATGGCTACCTGCTGCAGGGCTCCTACAAACTGGGCAAGAACCGCCTGGCGCTGTCCTACGGCAAGACCAAGGACGACGGCAACGGCGTGGTCGGCAGCGGCGCCGACTACGAAACCCGGGGCATTGCCCTGTTCCATGACATCAACGACAACCTGAAGCTGGTGGCCGAGTACAACCAGTTCGAGATCAACGGCCACGACACCAGTGCGCAGAATGAAGACACCGATACCTTTGCCGTAGGTGCGGTGCTGACCTGGTAATGACCTGGAACACGGTCAAACGTGTGGGAGCTGGCTTATGTGGGAGCCAGCTTGCCTGCGATGCTTGCGACTCGGTGGGTCAGTTACACCGCGGTGATGCAATCGCAGGCAAGCCAGCTCCCACACAAAGCCAGTCCCCACAGAGATTCATCTGTTGCCCGGTGGCTCTCATCCCATCGAAGCCCCGACCCAGTACCCAAGTAGCATAGGTCGCCACCCCGTGCGTTCGTACACTTGAGCTTCAACGGGGAGATGACCATGCAACAGGTGCACAGCGAAGGCGTAGTCACAGCCATGTCCCAGGCCAGCGATGCGCAGCAGGTGGCCGATGAGCTGGCGTGCCAGTTGTTGCACCCGTACCTGGGGTTCGTGCTGTTCTTCTGCTCTGCCACCTATGACCTGCAGGCCCTCGGCCAGGCCCTGCAACACAGTTTCGGTGGTGTCCGCGTGGTGGGTTGCACCAGCGCCGGCGAGATCACGCCCCAGGGTTACGGGCGCAATTGCGTGACGGCGGTGGGGTTTGACCATGCGCACTTTTCCATTGCCACCGAACTGATCGACCAGGTCGAGCACTTCAGCCTGATCGACGCGCAACAAATGGTCGAACGCCTGGTGGGTGGCTGTCGCAGCAACACCCTGGCCCCGATCAAGGGCAACAGCTTTGCCTTGACCCTGCTCGACGGCCTGTCCAGCCGCGAAGAAATGGTCCTCGCCGCCCTGAGCGCAGCGCTCGGCGATATCCCGCATTTCGGCGGTTCGGCTGGCGATGACAACCACCTGACCCACACCCACGTGTATTTCGACGGCGCCTTCCACAGCGGCGCGGCTGTCGTGGTGCTGGTCAATACCTGGCTGGACTTCGAGGTGTTCACCACCCACCACATCCTGCCCTTGGCACACAAACTGGTGGTGACAGGCGCGGACAGCGCGTCGCGGCGGGTCTTTGAGTTGAATGCCGAACCTGCCGCCGAGGAGTACGCACGGCATATCGGCGTGGCCGTTGCACAGTTGGATCACCGGATCTTCGCCGCCCATCCGTTGGCGGTGCGTATCAACGAGCAGTACTACGTGCGGGCGATCCAGCAGGTCCACGATGACTTGAGCCTGAGTTTCTACTGCGCGGTGGAAAACGGCATCGTCCTCACCGCAATGACCCCGGGGCCGATCCTGCCCAACCTGCAGACCCTGTTCGACGGCCTGCAAGCGCGTCTCGGCGACCTGCTGCTGACCATCGGCTGCGACTGTTTCCTGCGGCGCCTGGAGCTCGAAGAGCACGGCACCCTGGAGCCGATCGGCGCCTTTTTGCGTGAGCAACGGGTGATGGGGTTCAACACCTACGGAGAACAGTTCAATGGCATGCACATCAACCAGACCTTTACCGGGGTCGCCATTGCCCGTGGTCGAAGCTCTGGACAGCGCTGAACTGCACGCGCAGATCCGCGCCCTGCAGCAGGACAATCGCAAGCTGGCGCGGATCAACGCCGCGCTGATCGAGCGCGTCGAGTCCGGCGCGACCCGTGGCAACGACCCTTATGCGGCGTTCCAGCATTCGGTGGTGCTGGCCGAGCAGGTGCGCGAACGTACCGACGCGCTCAACCAGGCGATGGCCGAACTCAAGGCCAGCAACCATCTGCTGCGCGATGCACGGCTGCGCGCGGAAACCGCCCACCAGCATTTGATTGATGCCATCGAGAGCATTTCCGATGCCTTTGTGCTGTTCGACCAGCACCAACATATTGTGTTGTTCAACAGCCGCTTCCAGGGGTTCTGGAGCAACAGCCCGGTGCAGATTGTCGCGGGCATGGGCCTGCGTGAGGTCAAACGGCTGATGACGGTCAACGGCCTGTTCACCGAAGAGGCCCACGGGCACGCTGATGAAACCCTGTTTTACCGTCTGGATAACGGCCGTTGGCTGCAAGTCAGCGAGCGGCCGACCCAGGACGGTGGGCGGGTGATTCTGTTTACCGACATCACTGACGTCAAACTGGCGGAAACCCTGCGCCGTGAACAGGCCGTCGCGCAGAAATCCCAGGAAAGCGAACGCTGGATCCGCCTGATCACCGACCATGTGCCGGCGTTGATTGCCTACCTCAATGCCGATCTGGTCTACGAGTTCACCAACAAGGTCTACGAGCAATGGTATTGCTGGGCGCAGGGCGCGATGCTCGGCAAAAGCCTGCGCCAGGCCCACAGCGAACAGCATTACCAGCGCCTGGAAGCCTACGTGGCGCAGGCGCTGGCGGGGGAGAGCGTGACCTTCGAGTTCGCCGAAACCAATATCAACCATCAGGAGCGCTACATGCTGCGTTCCTATGTGCCCAACCGCCTGGCCAGTGGCGAGGTGGTGGGGATCTTTGTGCTGATCCGCGACATCACCGAACGCCGGCGCACCGCCGAGGCCCTGCACCAGGCTTATCAGAACCTGGAACTGCGAGTGCGCGAGCGCACCGCCGAACTGACTTCGCTCAACGACCAACTGCTGCAGGAAATCGACGAGCGCCGCCGCGTGGAGTCGCGCCTGCGCGAAGCCAAGCTGGAAGCCGAGCAGGCCAACCTGTCGAAAACCAAGTTTCTGGCGGCGGTCAGCCATGACCTGCTGCAACCGCTGAATGCCGCCCGCTTGTTTACTGGGGCCTTGCTGGAGCGGCGTGACCCGGTGGCCAACGAGACCCTGGTGCGCAACGTCAGCAATTCCCTGGAAGACGTGGAAAACCTGCTGGGCACCCTGGTGGATATTTCCAAGCTCGACGCCGGGGTGATCAAGGCCGATATCGCACCGTTTGCCTTGAGCGAACTGCTGGACAACCTCGCCGCCGAATACACCCAAGTGGCGCGCAGCGAAGGCTTGCAGCTGCATTTTATTGGCTGCTCGGCCCTGGTGCGCAGCGATATCCAGTTGCTCGCCAGAATCTTGCGCAACCTGTTGAGCAATGCCATCCGCTACACCTACGGCGGGCGCGTGGTGCTGGGTTGTCGGCGTGAGCATCAGCGGTTGTCGATCCAGGTCTGGGACACCGGCATGGGCATCGCCGAGGAGCGCCTGGAGGAGATTTTCCAGGAGTTCAAGCGCGGCGATGTGCAACGCCCGGACCAGGATCGTGGGTTGGGCCTGGGGTTGGCGATCGTGGAAAAAATCGCGCGGATCCTCGGGCACCGGATCAGCGTGCGCTCCTGGCCGGGACGGGGCTCGATGTTCAGTGTGGAGGTGCCGTTGAGCAGCACCGCACCCAGGGTCTTGCCTATGCCGGTGATGAGTGAGCCGATGCTGGAGCGTTTGCAGGGCGCCCGGGTGTGGGTGCTGGATAACGACGCGGCGATCTGTGCCGGTATGCGTACCTTGCTTGAAGGCTGGGGCTGCCAGGTGATTACCGCCTTGTCCGAACAGGACCTGGCACGCCAGGTGGACAACTACCATGCCCAGGCGGACTTGCTGATTGCTGATTACCACCTGGATGACGAACAGAACGGCGTGGACGCGGTGGCCAGGATCAATGCGCGGCGGGCCAGTGCCATTCCGGCGATGATGATCACCGCCAATTACAGCAACGAACTGAAACTGCAAATCCGCGAGCTGGGGCATACCCTGATGCACAAGCCGGTGCGGCCGATGAAACTCAAGACTGCCATGAGCCACCTCTTGGGCCGTCCCTGACATACCCTCGATCAAAATGTGGGAGCGGGCTTGCCCGCGATAGCGGTGGGTCAGGCAAATAAATGCTGAATGACACACCGTTATCGTGGCGTAGGTATCTACACAGGTCTTTTCTGGGGTTGTGTACATATCCGTTGCTGGGGTCACGGCTGCTATTGGTTCCGCCCTTACGGCGGGTCACTTTTGGAAAAGAGCCCCAAAAGTAACCAAAAGGGCTCTTGCCCCACCACTCGGCACCTCGCCTAGGCTCGGTGTGCCCGTCATCCGACATTGATTTGGGGGGCCGCCGCGATGGGCCATCCATGGCCCAGCGCGGCTAACCCGGCGTCCTGCCGGGTTACCCCCCAAATCAATATCGGATGACGGCCAGCGTGGTTTAACGGGGCGCCTCAGATCAAGATCAAGATCAAAAGCAAAGCGAGGCGGCCTTAAAGCCGACCTGATCTTCGAATCGTACGCGTACCCCTGTGGGAGCTTAGTTGTAAGGAAAATCAGCGCCGCAGGTAGGAGCCGAAGTCGATATCTCCAGCGCTAAGGATCGCCTGCACCCGGTTATGTACGTTCAACTTGCGCAGAATCGCCGACACATGGGCCTTCACCGTGGTCTCGGCAATTTCCAGGGTGTAGGCAATCTGCTTGTTCGACTCGCCCTTGGTCATCCGCTCCAACACCAGCAACTGCTTGCGTGTAAGGGCCTGCAGCAGTTCCGGGGCGAAGGCCGGGTTGTCGTGCATGCGCCGCTGGCCGGGGTTTTTCTGGGTGCGGATGATGTCGGGCGGCAGGTATACGTTGCCATTGAGGATCTGCTGGATGGCTTCGGTCATCTGCGCCCGTGGCGAGGATTTAGTGATAAAGCCCACCGCGCCATAGGTGATGGCTTGCAGCACGATCTGCTTGTCCTGTTCGGCCGAGACGATCACCACCGGTATGGTCGGCGCTTCGTTGCGCAGGTTGATCAGGCCGTTGAGGCCGTGCATGCCGGGCATGTTCAGGTCCAGCAGGATCAGGTCGAGGTCGTCGTGCTCCTGGGTCAGGGCCAGGGCGCTGTCCAGGTCGGCAGTTTCCATCACTTCGCTGCCGGCAAAACCGTCGCTGATGACGTTATGGATCGCTTCGCGAAACAGCGGGTGATCGTCGGCAATCAGAATTTTATACATGGCCGTTCACCTTTTTATTGTGATGTTTCAGGGGGCAAGCTCAAAGGGCTCAGGGTGTGCCGCGGCGACGGGCAGCTTGGCGGCCTCCCATGCGTCCAGGCCATCGCGATACCAATACACAGTGTTATAGCCCAAGGCTTTGGCCCGTTTTACCGCGTTCCAACTCAACCAGCAATCGGCGCGGCAGTAGAACACCAAGGGGTGGGCAAGGTGACCGTCGGTGTAGGTGTACAGGTGGCGGGCAAAGTAGCTCTGCCACTCGGGCGTCAGCTCGCCATCGCCGGTATTGGCCAGCCAGTGGCTGCCGGGCAGGTTGGCGTGGGGCTGGTCTTCGATGAACTGGCCGTGCAGCCATTGCCGGCGGTAGACGTCGATCAGCACCGGGCGCGGCTGTTGCGCCAGCAGGGTTTGCAGGGCCTGGGTATCGACGATGGTCGCGCCCGGCAGGTGTTCGGGGGTGGGGCTGCGATAGAGGTTGATGCGGTAGCCGTCGCGGGAAAACAGCGCGGTTGGCGGCTGGGCAGCAGCCAGCAGCGGGGTCAGCGACAGCACGGCAGCCAGAGTCAGTCGGGCGGGCAGCATGGCAGGTACGATCCTTATAGTTATGCGTCTATTACATGCCAGTCGCGCTGCCTTGGGAATGCGACGATAGACAGCAAAACCAGTACCAAAGTAGTAAATCAGCCGGCGCTTGAGGGCTCTAGCATGAAAGTACCGGTCATCCTCAGGAGTTGTACGATCATGCGAATTCTCAAGGCGCTGCTCTTGCCGTTTTTGCTGATTGTCAGCCTGATCGGCGTGGACAAGCTCCACGGCCCGCGACCGGCGCCGTTGTTGGTGACGCCGGCGCATGCCTCATGAATATCCTGTTGGTAGACAAGCACGCCGTGGTGCGCCTGGGTTACAGCAGCCTGTTGCGGGCGCTGCTACCGGGCGTGGAGGTGCGCGAGGCGGGCACTGGCGAAGAGGCGCTGGCGCGGGTGCAGGAGGCGGTGCCGAACCTGGTGATCACCGGTTTTGGCCTGCCGGGCATCAGTGGCCTGGAGACCACCCGCCGCCTGCGCCAGCGCCTGCCGCAATTGCGCGTGCTGTTTTTCAGCCAGCATCAGGAGCTGCCCCTGGTACGCCAGGCCCTGGAGGCCGGTGCGTCGGGCTATATCACCAAGGGCGCGACGCCTGCGGTGATGAATGAAGCGGTGCAGCGCATCCTCGACGGCCACACCTATATCGAACAGGCCCTGGCCACCGAGCTGGCCTACCACCCGGTCGATCATCGCCTGCAGGGCATGACAGCCCGTGAGCTGGAGATTTTCCTGATGCTGGCCAAGGGCACACCCACCCGGGCCATTGCCGATCAACTGAGTATCAGCAGCAAGACCGTGTCCAATCACCTGACCTTGCTCAAGAGCAAATTGCAGGTCAGCTCCCATGCGGAGCTGGTGCATGTGGGGATTGATATGGGCGTGGTGCGGGCGGCGGGATAAGTCGCTCCTCTGCAGGAGCCGGCAAGCCCGCGCCTGCAAAAGTTAACGGTCCCAGGTGGTGGGGCAATCCTTGCAGCCCTCCATATTCGCGTCCTGGAAGTTTGCATAGTGCTGGCGGGTGCCGGTGAGGGTGGCCTGTTCCAGGTTGCTTTCACCGAACTTGGCCTCTTGCAGGTTGGCGTCGCTCAGGTCCGCACCTTGCAGGTCAGCTTTGCTCAGCCAGGTCATTTCCAGGTCCGCTGCACGCAGGTTGGCCTTGTGCAGCTTGGCCCCCGACAACCGCGCAAATTGCAGGTAAGCCGCGCTGAGGTTGGCGTTTTCAAATTGCGCGCCCTGGGCAAACATGCCCCAGCCTTGCACGGCCATCAAAGTGGCCCCGCTGAAATCTGCCAGGCGCAGGTTGGCTTGCTGCAGGCTGGCGCGGGTCAGGTTGGCGCCTTGCAGTTGGGCTTTTTCCAGGTTGGCCAGGTCGAGGTTCGCGTGGCGCAGGTCGGCCTCGCGCAGATCGGCCCCGGCCAGGTTCATTTTGCTCAAATCCTGGTTGCGCAGGTTGGCGCCCTTGAGGTTGGCGCCGGGGCATTGGCTGTGGGGGGCGAGGGTGCAGCCGTTGATGACCAGGGGTTGGTCGTCGCCGTCGTCGGCGTAGGCCAGGGGGAGGGAGAGCAGGAGTAACAGGGGCAGGTAGTTCATGGCAGGGACCTCGTGGTGGCCGTTGGGGCGCGGAGCGCCCTGGGAGGCATTCCCACGCAGAGCGTGGGAACGATCATCAACGGGGGGTTATTTTTGTGCGGTTTTGTTATCCCAACTCGGGATTTTGAACACCCAGAACGACCCGCCCTGTGCCACCGGTTTGGTCAGCTCGGCCATGTCGCCGCCCCACAACGGCACCGCGCCGCCGTAGCCAACGGTCACGCCGATGTATTGCTCGCCATCCTGTTCCCAGGTGATCGGTGGGGAGACGATGCCGCTGCCGGTCTGGAACTTCCACAGCTCCTTGCCGGTTTTTGCGTCGAAGGCTTTGAAGAAACCGTCGCCGGTGCCGGTGAACACCAGGTTGCCCTTGGTCGCCAGCACGCCGGCCCACAATGGCAGGGCCTCCTTGTGCTCCCACACCACCTTGCCGGTGGTCGGGTTCATCGCGCGCAGGGTGCCGACGTGGTCGTCATACATGCGCTTGATACGGAAGCCCATGCCCAGGTACGCCGAGCCCTTCTTGTAGTTGACCTCTTCGGTCCAGTATTCCTCTTTCCACTGGTTGCCGGGGATGTAGAACAGGCCGGTGTCCTGGCTGTAGGCCATGGGGTTCCAGTTCTTGCCACCGAGGAACGGCGGCGAGACTTCCACCGGCTTGCCCTTGGTTTCACCCGGCAGCGGCTTGGCCGGACGCTGGCCTTCGTTTTCCACGGGGCGGCCGGTCTTCAGGTCGATATGACTGGCCCAGGTGATGTTGTCGACGAACGGGAAGGCGTTCTGCAGCTTGCCGTTGTTACGGTCCACCACGTAGAAGAAGCCGTTGCGGTCAGCGTGGCCGGTGGCCTTGACCACTTTGCCGTCCTTGTCCTTGTAGTCGAACAGTACCAGCTCGTTGTTGCCGGAGAAGTCCCAGGCATCGTTTGGCGTGTGCTGGTAGAACCACTTCACTTCGCCGGTGCTTGGGTCGACACCCACTTGGCCTGAGGTATAGAGGCTGTCGAAGTCGTGAGGGTTGCCATCCTTGGAAGTACGCGCCCAGGTGTTCCACGGGCCGGGGTTGCCGGCGCCGACGATGATGGTGTTGGTCTCGGCATCGAAACTGGCGCTCTGCCAAGGGGCACCGCCGCCGTGGCTCCAGGCCTCGACCTTGCCGGTTTCGGTGGTCGGATCATCCGGCCAGGACGGTGCTTTCACATCGCCGGTGGTGGTGCTGTCCTTGCCATTCAGGCGGCCCATGTGGCCTTCGACGAACGGGCGCATCCACACTTCTTCGCCGGTGTCCGGGTCGCGGGCAAACAGCTGGCCGACCACGCCGAATTCATCGCCGGAGCTGCCGTGGATCAGCAGGACCTTGCCGGTGACCTTGTCTTTGATCAGCACCGGGGCGCCGGTCATGGTGTAGCCGGCGGCGTGGTCGCCGAATTTCTTGTTCCACACCACTTTGCCGGTGTTTTTATCGAGGGCGATCAGGCGCGCATCGAGGGTGCCGAAGTAGATCTTGTCGCCAAAAATCGCCGCCCCGCGGTTGACCACGTCACAGCACGGGCGAATGTTGTCGGGCAGGCGGTGGTTGTAGGTCCACAGGCGCTTGCCGGTCTTGGCGTCGAGGGCGAACACCCGGGAGTAGGAGCCGGTGACATACACCACGCCGTCGTTGACGATGGCCTGGGACTCCTGGCCGCGCTGCTTCTCGTCACCGAACGAGTACGACCAGGCCGGGGTGAGCTTGAACACGTTCTTGTCGTTGACCTGGGCCAGGGGGCTCCAGCGCTGGGCGTTGGTGCCCATGCCGTATTGCAGCACGTCCTTGGTGGTCAGGTGGTCGTTGGCAATGTCTTCCCAGGTGACGTTGCGCGTCTGCTTTGCAGGTTCGGCAGCGGCGAAGCTCGCCGCACTCAAGGACAGGCTGCCGACCAGCAGGAAAGCCTGCACGGCAAGGCTCAGCGGCGAGAGGGCGGGTAGCGATCTTATTGTCATGGTTGCAGTTCCCAGTGGAGGTTTTGGCCTGCACAGGTTGCTGGCTGGATGGTGCCCGCGGATACGGAAAATATCCCGGTGTGGCCGGGACAATTTCCCGAACCGCATCTGATTTAGCAGGGGCCCGCAAGCCTTACTACGAAGGGAGTAGAGCCCGGCCACCAAAGCAGCATACGGGCCCTGGCGAGGCGTTCCTATGATGGTTGCCATAGCCTCTGTAGAGAGGTTTTGCGTGCAATCCTGAGGGGACAATAATGACAACAAAACGCAACGCCTTGCTGGTTGCCGGCCTGTTGGCCGGGGTGATCGGTGCAGGCTCCGTCTGGGCTCACGGCAACGTGACGCCAACTGCCGTGGAAACCCAAGGCCTGACCCCGATCAAGGACGCCGGCGTACCGCTGGATGCCGATGGCTGGGCGGCTGTGAACCCGTATCGCCAGTCGCCGGAACACGCCAAGGCCGTCGAAGTGGGGGCCTCGGCCTATAACCAGAACTGCGCCGCGTGCCACGGTCTGGAAGCCAAGTCCGGCGGGATCGCCCCCGACCTGCGCATGCTCGATGAGGGCGATGCCGGGGACGAATGGTTCGTCGAACGGGTGCGCCACGGCGCCGTGCGCGATGGTCGGGTGTACATGCCGAAAATGGCTGACTACTTGAGCCAGGAAGCCTTGTGGGCGGTACGCACTTATCTTGATAGCGTGCACGTCGAGGAGTAAGCCATGGGCTGGCGCGCACGTTGGCTGTTGGCTTGCTGGTTGCCAGTGGCCGCCTACGGGATGGACCCCGGCAAAGACCCGGTGCCATCGGTGATGTGGAGCTATTTCCACCAGCAGTTCCTCGGCAATGCGCCGTTTGTCTTTGATGAACGGGTCAAGCTGCTGGCGCCGCCATTTGCCGAAGATGCGCGGCAGGTGCCCCTGGAAATCGACGCCCGCGCCTTCAAGGGCCAGGTGGTGAAAATCATCGCCTGGGCCGAACTCAATCCACTGCCGAAAATCGTCGACTTCCAGCCGGGCGAGGGCGTGTTGCCGTGGCTGGCGATCCGCGTCCGGATCGAGCAGGCCACGCCGTTGCGCGCCGCCGTGTTGACCACGGATGGCCTGTGGCATGTGGGGTCGACCCTGATCGACGCCGCCGGCGGCGGCTGTACCGCGCCCAGCGTGGTGCGCAGCCAGCCGGGCTGGGAAGAACACCTGGGGGAAGTGTTGGGCGGTCGTTACCCCCGCGAGGATTTCAGCCGACTGCGCCTGCAGGTAGCACACCCGATGGACAATGGCATGGTCAGCGGCATCCCTGAGTTCTACATCAACCACGCCGAACTGCGCGACGCCCAGGACCGGGTGTTGGCGCGCCTGGAGCTGTTCGCGGCGGTCAGCGAGAACCCCGACCTGGCGTTTGACCTGCAAGGCGCCGGGCCGGTGCGCCTGCTGTTGCGCGATACCAGCGGTAGTGAATTCGCCGGGGCCATCCCATGAAGTGGCTATTACTGCTGTTACTCGGCCTGGGCCTGCCCGCGCTGGCCGACCTCGACTACGCCCTCAAGCCCCGGCAGATCGCCGCCGACACCTGGCTGCTGGAAGGCAGCACGGATAATTTCGCCAGGGCCAACGGCGGCAACATCGTCAATACCGGGTTTATCGTGACCCATGCCGGGGTGGTGGTGATCGACACCGGGCCGTCCCGGCGTTACGGCGAAGCATTGCGCCAGGCGATTGCCACGGTCACCGACAAGCCAGTGATCCAGGTCTTGTTGACCCATCATCACCCCGACCATGTGCTGGGCAACCAGGCGTTCAAGGATGTGCCGATCGCTGCGCTGGCAGGCACCACCACGCTGCTGCGTGAACAGGGCGATGGCATGGCGGAAAACCTGTACCGCATGGTCGGCGACTGGATGCGCGGCACCGAAGTGCTGCTGCCCAGCCAGACGTTGAGCCCCGGAGTGCAGACCGTCGGCGGCCACGCTTTGCGATTGTTGAGCCTGAGCGGCCATACCGGCGCCGACCTGGCGATTTTCGACGAAACCACCGGCGTGCTGTTTGCCGGTGATCTGGTGTTTTACCAGCGCGCCCTGACCACCCCCAACACCCCGGGTCTGGCGGTATGGCTGGCGGATATCGCCACCCTGCAAGGCCTGCCCTGGAAACTGATCGTGCCCGGCCACGGCCCGGTGGCCAGCGATGCCCAACCCTTCGCACAAATGCGTGATTACCTGGGCTGGCTCGACCAACTCATGGCCACCGGTGCTGCCAACGGCAGTGCCATGGGCGAGATGATCCGCAGCCCCATTCCCGAACGTTTTGCGGCCATCAGCCTGAGCCGCTACGAACTGATCCGCAGTGTCAGCCACCTGTATCCCCGCTATGAACGCGCTCAGATGCAACGGATAGATCAATAACAACATCCCCCGAAAGAGGCCTCATCATGATCTACGCACAACCTGGCACCCCCGGCGCCATCGTCACCTTCAAGCCGCGCTACGGTAACTTTATCGGTGGCGAGTTTGTGGCCCCGGTCAACGGTGAATACTTCACCAACACCTCGCCAGTGACTGGCGAGGTGATTGCCGAATTCCCGCGCTCCAGCGCCGCCGATATCGACAAGGCCCTGGACGCTGCGCATGCTGCCGCCGACGCCTGGGGCAAGACCTCGGCCCAGGACCGCGCCCTGGTGCTGCTGAAAATCGCCGACCGCATCGAGCAGCACCTGGAAGTGTTGGCCGTGACCGAGACCTGGGACAATGGCAAGGCCGTGCGCGAGACCCTGAATGCCGACGTGCCATTGGCCGCCGACCACTTCCGTTACTTCGCCGGCTGCATCCGCGCCCAGGAAGGTGGCGCCGCCGAGATCAACGAACTGACCGCGGCCTATCATTTCCATGAGCCCCTGGGCGTGGTCGGGCAGATCATCCCGTGGAACTTTCCGTTGCTGATGGCCGCCTGGAAACTCGCCCCGGCCCTGGCCGCTGGCAACTGCATCGTGCTCAAGCCGGCCGAGCAGACGCCGCTGTCGATCATGGTGTTTGCCGAGCTGATCGCCGACCTGTTGCCGGCCGGCGTGTTGAACATCGTCCAGGGTTTTGGCCGCGAAGCCGGTGAGGCCCTGGCCACCAGCAAGCGCATCGCCAAGATCGCTTTCACCGGCTCCACCCCGGTGGGCGCGCACATCATGCATGCGGCGGCCGAGAACATTATTCCGTCCACCGTCGAGCTGGGCGGCAAGTCGCCGAATATCTTCTTTGAAGACATCATGCAGGCGGAGCCGGCCTTCATCGAGAAAGCCGCCGAGGGCCTGGTGCTGGCGTTCTTCAACCAGGGCGAAGTGTGCACCTGCCCGTCGCGGGCGCTGGTGCAGGAGTCGATCTACGAGCCATTCATGGCCGAGGTCATGAAGAAGATCGTCAAGATCAAGCGCGGCAACCCGCTGGACACCGAGACCATGGTCGGCGCCCAGGCGTCCGAGCAGCAGTACGACAAGATCCTCTCGTACCTGACCATCGCCCAGGAAGAGGGCGCCGAACTGCTGGCCGGTGGCGCCGCCGAACACCTGGCGGGCGACCTGTCCAGCGGCTATTACATCCAGCCGACTCTGCTCAAGGGCCACAACAAAATGCGCGTGTTCCAGGAAGAAATCTTCGGCCCGGTGGTGGGCGTGACCACCTTCAAGGACGAAGCCGAAGCCCTGGCGATTGCCAACGACAGCGAATTCGGCCTGGGTGCCGGGCTGTGGACCCGCGATATCAACCGCGCCTACCGCATGGGCCGGGCGATCAAGGCCGGGCGTGTGTGGACCAACTGCTATCACCTGTACCCGGCGCATGCCGCGTTTGGTGGCTACAAAAAGTCCGGGGTAGGGCGTGAGAACCACAAGATGATGCTCGATCATTACCAGCAGACCAAGAACCTGCTGGTGAGCTACGACATCAACCCGCTGGGGTTCTTCTGATCGCCTGATTGAACTGCCAGCTTCCACCCTTTGATGGGTAGGCATCAGCCGCCCTGCTTGAAATGCAATCAAGTGTGGGAGCTGGCTTGCCTGCGATAGCGGTTGTTCAGCTTGCATCATTGGCGGCTGACCTTCGGTCATCGCAGCATGAGTAGCTACACAACCCTCTTCTGGGTATGTGTACATATCCATTGCTGCGGTCACGGCCACTTAGGGTTCCGCCCTTACGGCGGGTCACTTTTGGAAAAGAGCCCCAAAAGTAACCAAAAGGGCTCTTGCCCCACCACTCGGTGCCTCGCCTAGGCTCGGCATGCCCGTCATCCGACATTGATTTGGGGGGCCGCCGCGATGGGCCATCCATGGCCCAGCGCGGCTAACCCGGCGTCCTGCCGGGTTACCCCCCAAATCAATATCGGATGACGGCCAGCGTGGTTTAACGGGGCGCCTAAGATCAAAATCACCAGCAAAGCGAGGCGGCCTGACAGCCGACCTGATCGTCGAATCGTGCGCGTACCCCTGTGGGAGATTCTATGTACATCCGAGACTAATGACTGCGGCCGGTTCGTTCGAAAGTAGCATTCGCTCGCCAGCCCACCCATGTATTAATGCCTGTACCGGACTCTCCCGGTATAACAAGAGGAACGCTCCCATGTGGACCAAACCCGCCTACACCGACCTGCGTATCGGCTTTGAAGTGACCATGTATTTCGCCAACCGCTGAAACCATCCCAGGAGCCGGCCTGCCGGCTCCTGCAGGGATAAGGGCTAGCCCATTGGTCTGATTGCATTCGCCAGCGGATGCGTTAGTGTGGCCCGTATCTTCCAAAACAATAAAAACAGGCTTTCCAATGAGCCATAGCCTCAGCCAATTGCGTAAATTCGTCTCCCCAGAAATCATCTTCGGCGCCGGTTCCCGGCACAATGTCGGCAATTACGCCAAGACCTTTGGTGCGCGCAAGGTCCTGGTGGTCAGCGATCCGGGTGTGGTCGCTGCCGGTTGGGTCGCGGATGTCGAGGCCAGCCTGCAGGCCCTGGGGATCGAGTACTGCCTGTACACCGCGGTGTCACCCAACCCGCGTGTCGAAGAAGTGATGCAGGGCGCCGAGGTCTACCGCGAGAACCATTGCGATGTGATCGTCGCCGTCGGCGGCGGCAGCCCGATGGATTGCGGCAAGGCCATCGGTATTGTGGTCGCCCATGGGCGCAGCATTCTTGAGTTCGAAGGGGTGGACACCATCCGCGTGCCCAGCCCGCCGCTGATCCTGATCCCGACCACCGCCGGCACCTCGGCCGATGTGTCGCAGTTCGTGATCATTTCCAATCAGCAGGAACGCATGAAGTTTTCCATCGTCAGTAAGGCAGTGGTGCCGGATGTGTCGCTGATCGACCCGGAAACCACCGCCAGCATGGACCCGTTCCTCTCGGCCTGTACCGGGATCGACGCGCTGGTGCATGCCATCGAAGCCTTTGTGTCCACCGGCAACGGCCCACTGACCGACCCCCATGCGCTGGAAGCCATGCGCCTGATCAATGGCAACCTGGTGCAGATGATCGCCAACCCCGGCGATATCGCCCTGCGCGAGAAAATCATGCTCGGCAGCATGCAGGCCGGCCTGGCGTTTTCCAATGCGATCCTCGGCGCGGTGCATGCCATGTCCCACAGCCTGGGCGGCTTTCTCGACTTGCCCCATGGCCTGTGCAACGCGGTGCTGGTGGAGCATGTGGTGGCGTTCAACTACAACTCGGCGCCGGAACGGTTCAAGGTGATTGCCGAGACCTTCGGCATCGACTGCCGGGGCCTCAACCACCGGCAGATCTGCGGGCGGCTGGTGGAGCACCTGATTGCCCTCAAGCACGCCATCGGCTTCCATGAAACTCTCGGCCTGCACGGGGTGCGCGTGGCAGATATTCCGTTTTTGTCGCAACACGCCATGCATGACCCGTGCATCCTGACCAACCCGCGTGAGTCGAGCCAGCGTGACGTCGAGGTCGTCTATGGCGAAGCTCTCTGACGAGCAGCAGCGGGCTCTGGCCGGGCTGCTGGGGCTGGGCGATCACTCGGCGCGCAAGAGCCACTACCCGGAGCTGACGGCGCGGCTGGATGAACTGGAGGCCGAGCGCAAACGCTATATCCGCCTCAACGATGAGCTGGAACAGCGGGTGGCGGCGCGCACCGATGAGCTGCTCGAAGCCAACCACAACCTGCAACAGCAGATCGCCCGGCGCGAACAGACTGAACAAGACCTGCGCGACGCCCGTGACGCCGCCCAGGCCGCCAATCGCAGCAAGGACAAGTACCTGGCCGCCGCCAGCCATGACCTGCTGCAACCGCTCAACGCGGCGCGGCTGCTGATCTCTACCCTGCGTGAACGCAACCTGCCCAGTGTCGAGCAAGTGCTGGTGGAGCGCACCCATCAGGCCCTGGAAGGGGCCGAGGACCTGCTGACCGACTTGCTGGATATCTCGCGCCTGGACCAGGCGGCGGTCAAGCCGGACGTGGCGCTCTACCGCCTGGATGAGCTGTTTGCGCCGCTGGTGTCGGAGTTCCATTCGGTGGCCCAGGCGGCGGGCCTCAAGCTGCGGGCGCGCACTGCCGGCTACGCGATCCGCACGGACTTGCGCTTGATGACGCGTATTTTGCGCAACTTCCTCAGCAATGCCTGCCGCTACACCGACGAAGGTTGCATCCTGTTGGGCGCGCGGCGACGCGGTGATCGCCTGCGCCTGGAGGTCTGGGACACCGGGCGCGGAATCGCGGCGGACCGGTTGAGCTCGATCTTTCTGGAGTTCAACCAACTCGATGTCGGCCGCGCCGCGGATCGCAAGGGCGTTGGGTTGGGCCTGGCGATTGTCGAGCGTATCGCGCTGATTCTGGGTTACCCGGTGGCAGTACGCTCATGGCCGGGGCGCGGCTCGATGTTCAGCATCGAGGTGCCGTTGAGTGCCGAGGTACCCCTGGCCATCAGTCAGTTGCCGACACAGCCGAGCACCGGTAATCCGTTGCCCGGGCGCCGCCTGCTGGTGATTGATAACGAGCTGAGCATCCTTGAAAGCATGCGCGCGCTGCTCGGGCAGTGGGGCTGCGAGGTGGTGACCGCCACCGACCAGGCCGGTGCCTTGCTGGCGTTGCAGGGCCGGGCGCCGGAGCTGATCCTGGCTGACTATCACCTCGACCATGGGGTGGTGGGGTGTGCGGTGGTCAAGCAGTTGCGCGAGCATTTCGCCCAGAACATTCCCGCCGTGATTATCACGGCGGACCGCACCGACCAGTGCCGCCGCGCCCTGCGCCGCCTGGAAGCACCGTTGCTGAACAAACCGGTCAAGCCAGGTAAGTTGAGGGCGGTGTTGAGCCAGTTACTGGGGTAGGGCAATACTCCCTGCTCTTGTACGGGGCTATCGTTAAAAATTCTTTCGCTCTGAATAAAAATTACATGCTGTGTGTTTCTGTAAAAGCAGCACAAACTTTGCCTTATTCCACTGTCATTTAAATAGATGGTGATTTAAGGAGCGCTCCATGCAGTCGATTTTTCATCTGGCCTACCATGTTCGCGATTTGGAAGTTTCACGTCAGTTCTACTGTGACTTGCTGGGTTGCGCACAAGGGCGCAGTACGGATACATGGATGGACGTGAATTTCTTCGGGCATCAATTATCCCTGCACCTGGGTGAGCCCTTTGCCGTCACTGATACCGGCAGGGTCGGCGACCATCTGGTACCGATGCCTCATCTGGGGGTGTTGCTGGAGATGCCGGACTGGCTGGTGTTAAAGGACCGTTTGATCGCGGGCGGGGTGAAGTTTGTCCTCGCCCCTTATCTGCGCTTTGCCGGCGGACCGGGCGAGCAGGCAACCCTGTTCTTCCTGGATCCGGCCGGCAATCCCATCGAGATAAAAGGCTTCTGTGATTTGCAATCGGCGTTCGCTGTTTAACGCATGTTACGCAAACGACGTTAAGTTGATTTAAGTCTTTTGGGCACGCCAGCCAACGGTAGGACGTGAACTCGTCAAGTTGCTCAATGGCTGCGACGGAACCTGGAGCGCGTGCGTATCCCGGAGCAGGCCCACAAGTTTCCGGGGCAATTGTCGGGCGGCCAGCAACAGCGCGTGGCGATTACCTGTGCCCTGTGCATGAAGCCGAAAATCATGCTGTTCGACGAGCCGACCTCGGCGCCCAATGACTTCTTCGACAACCCGCAGATTTTGCATTGAGCCCTTGGGCAGACAGGCCTGTAACAGAGGAATGCCATGTACCGTTTTGATCATTTGGATGCCTCCGCCCTGGCACAGCGGGTCTGTGCGGGTGAGGTGAGCGAAGAGACAGTCGCCGCACACTTCCTTGGGTGTGCCGAGGCCCAGGAGTCGACAATACAGGCCTTTGTTTCGTTCGACCCCGACGCGGTTCGTGCTCAAGCGAGGCAATTGACCGGGACGCGTGCCCGAGGTCTGTTGGCAGGTGTTCCGGTGGGGGTCAAAGATAACTACGACACCGTGGATCATCCCACCGCTTTTTACTCGCCGATCTATGAGGACAACCGCCCGTCCCGTGACGCACAGGTTGTCTCGCTGCTGCGCCAGGCGGGGGCGCTGATTATGGGCAAGACCCATACCACCGAATTCGCCTATATGCACACCGGGCCGACGCGCAATCCCCGGGACCCCCGACGCACGCCTGGGAGTTCGAGTGCGGGCTCGGCGGCGGGGCTGGCGGCTGGATTCTTTCCCATCGCCCTGGGTACGCAGACGGCCGGATCATTGATCAAACCTGCCGCTTACTGTGGGGTGCACGCCTTCAAACCCAGCTATGGGCTGGTCTCGCTTGAGGGGGTCAAGCCACTGGCTCCGAGTTTCGACACGGCCGGCTGGTTTGGGCGTTCGGTGCGTGACTTGAGCCTGATTGCGCAAGTCCTGATCCCGGGGTTCCCGGCGCGCCCCGCGGAAAGCCCGCTACGGTCGTTGGGTTTTTGCCGTACGGCGCGCTGGGATCAGGTGGACAAGGACGTGGCCCTGGCACTGGAAGCCGCTATGGATACGCTGCGTGCGGCAGGGCACCGAGTGAGCGAGGTGGTGTTGCCCGAGGGGTTTGCCAGAGTGTTTGATGACCATCTGCTGATAAACGATTGTGAGGGCGCCCGCTCATTGGCCGCTGAGCTCAATCGACATCCGGACAAGATGAGCATGGAAATTCTCGATATGTTCGCCCGCGCCGAGCGGACCAGTTGGGAGCAAGAGTCAGCGGCGAAGAGGCGTCTGGCACAGTTGGCGCCGGTGCTGGAGGAGATATTCAAACCGTTTGACGCCGTCCTGGGGGCGAGCTGCGGCATCGTCGCCCCGTTGGGCCTTGGCGCCACTGGGCCGTCGGATTTCATCAAATTCTGGATGGCATTTGGATTGCCGCAGGTGAATATTCCTCTTGTGCACAAGGCCGCAGAGCTGCCGGTAGGGCTGCAAATAATCGGAGGATTTAGAAACGACAGCCTTTTGCTAAGCGTGTCTGAGCAGGTCGATGCTCTGCTGCGGCCGGCTGGCCGATAGAGGGGGGCGGTGCTCACGTGTTGGTCTGGCACGTTGATACCCGTCAACACGGCGTGCGGTGCTTTGCCTCATGCTGTCGGCCTGATTTGAAGGCTGACGGAGAACCCCATGAACGGCCCCGCAACAACCGCTGCATCATTCAAGTTGCCCATGGGCCTGGTGATTGCCGTACTGGTGATGGTCGGCGTGCTGCTGTTGCCGCTGCCCGCCGATTTGCCGGTGGCCGGCCAGCGGATGCTGGCGATCCTCGCGTTTGCCGTGGTGGTGTGGATCACCGAAGCGGTGTCCTACGAAGCCAGTGCGATCATGATCACCTCGTTGATGGCCTTTCTGTTGGGCACCGCACCGTCCTTGCAGGACCCGACGCACCTGATCGGTTCCAGCCCCGCTATCAGCATGGCGCTCACCGGGTTTGCCAACCCGGCCCTGGCCCTGGTGGCCGGTGCGTTGTTTATCGCCGCCGCCATGACCCACACCGGCCTCGACCGGCGTATCGCCCTGGTGACTCTGACCCGGGTCGGCACCAGCACTCGCGGGATCCTGGTGGGCGCGATTGCGGTGACCATCCTGCTCAGCCTGGTGGTGCCCAGCGCCACCGCCCGCAGCGCCTGCGTGGTGCCGATCATGATGGGGGTGATTGCCGCGTTTGGCGTGGACAAACGCTCGAATATCGCCGCCGGGATCATGATCGTCGTCGCCCAGGGCACCAGTATCTGGAACGTCGGGATCCAGACCGCCGCCGCGCAGAACCTGCTGACGGTCGGTTTTATGGACAAGATGCTCGGCCAGCGCGTGTCGTGGATCGACTGGTTGATCGCCGGGGCGCCGTGGGCGCTGATTATGTCGGCGGTACTGCTGTTTCTGGTGCTCAAGTTGCTGCCCCCGGAAAGCAATAGCATTCCCGGTGGCAAGGAAGCTGTGGCGCAGTCCCTGGTGGAGATCGGCCCGATGACCGGGCCGCAGAAGCGCTTGCTGACCGTTTCGGTATTGCTGCTGCTGGCCTGGGCCACGGAAGGGCGCCTGCACAGCTTCGATACCACCTCCACCACCTACGCCGGCCTGGTGTTCCTGCTGCTGCCGGGGATCGGCGTGATGACCTGGAAGGACGTGCAGTCGCGTATCCCCTGGGGCACGGTGATTGTGTTCGGTGTGGGCATCAGCCTGGGTACCGCGTTGCTCACCACCCAGGCCGGGCAATGGCTGGGCTCGCAGGTGGTGGGGCATACCGGCCTGGATCAACTGGGGCCGCTGGGGGTGTTTGCGATCCTCGGCGCATTCCTGATTGTGATTCACCTGGGCTTTGCCAGCGCTACCGCGCTGACCTCGGCGTTGTTGCCGATCCTGATTGCCGTACTGCAAACCCTGCCGGGAGACTTCAGCCGGCTGGGCATGACCATGTTGCTCGGGTTTGTGGTCAGCTACGGTTTTATCCTGCCGATCAACGCCCCGCAGAACATGGTGTGCCTGGGCACCGGCACCTTCACCGCGCGGCAGTTTGCCAAGGTAGGCTTGCTGGTCACGGTGATTGGCTATCTGCTGATGCTGGTGTTTGCCGCCACCTACTGGAGCTGGCTGGGCTGGATCTAAAACCTCCTGTGGGAGCTGGCTCTCACAGGAGGGGCTCGGCTGGGGCACATAATTTGCGCCACATCACAAATCAAATGTGGGAGCTGGCTTGCCTGCGATGGCAGTGTGTCAGCCACCAGAAATAGCGCCTGAACCGCCGCTATCGCGAGCAAGCCCGCTCCCACAGGGGGGCGGCTGGGCACATATTTGCGCCACATCACAAATCAAATGTGGGAGCTGGCTTGCCTGCGATGGCAGTGTGTCAGCCACCAGAAATAGCGCCTGAACCGCCGCTATCGCGGGCAAGCCCGCTCCCACAGGGGGGGCGGCTGGGCACGTATTTGCGCCACATCACAAATCAAATGTGGGAGCTGGCTTGCCTGCGATGGCAGTGTGTCAGCCACCAGAAATAGCGCCTGAACCGCCGCTATCGCGGGCAAGCCCGCTCCCACAGGGGGGCTCGGCTGGGCACATATTTGCGCCACATCACAAATCAAATGTGGGAGCTGGCTTGCCTGCGATGGCAGTGTGTCAGCCACCAGAAATAGCGCTTGAACCGCCGCTATCGCGGGCAAGCCCGCTCCCACAGGGGGGCTCGGCTGGGCACATATTTGCGCCACATCACAAATCAAATGTGGGAGCTGGCTTGCCTGCGATGGCAGTGTGTCAGCCACCAGAAATAGCGCCTGAACCGCCGCTATCGCGGGCAAGCCCGCTCCCACAGTGGGGGCGGCTGGGCACATATTTACGCCACATCACAAATCAAATGTGGGAGCAGGCCAGCTCCCACAAAGATGACAAGATGAACCCCGCTCAGGTCTACTAAGCTCTGAGTCAGGGTTTTACCGGCCTCGTGCGTCGGTCATCAAGGTCACGAATGGATAAATACACCCCGCACACCTGGCAACCCCACGAGCGTCCGAGCTTGCCGGGGTCGCCGTCGACGCCCCATCACCCCACGCTCAAACGCTGGGCCTTTGCCCTGGTTGGGGTGCTGGTGGCAATCACCGGCGGCCTGGGCAATGCGCTGGTGATCGCCAATCTGCCGTATCTGCAAGGGGCATTGGGCGCGACCACCGCCGAAATGGCCTGGCTACCCGCCGCCTATGTGATGACCAACGTGTCCATGAACCTGCTGCTGGTGAAGTTCCGCCAGCAGTTCGGCTTGCGCGCGTTTACCGAAGTGTTCCTGGTGCTCTACGCCCTGGTCACCTTTGGCCATCTGTTCGTCAATGACCTCAGTTCGGCAATCGCCGTGCGTGCCGCCCACGGCATGGTGGGCGCGGCCCTCAGTTCCCTGGGGTTGTACTACATGGTCCAGGCGTTCCCGGCGAAGTGGCGGCTCAAGGCTCTGGTACTGGGCCTGGGTACCGCGCAACTGGCGTTGCCGATGGCGCGGCTGTTTTCCGAAGACTTGCTGCAGATTGCCGAGTGGCGCGGCCTGTACCTGTTTGAGCTGGGCATGGCGCTGACTTGCCTGGGCTGTGTGTTCCTGCTCAAGTTGCCGCCGGGTGATCGCTTCAAGACCTTTGAAAAGCTCGACTTCCTGACCTTTGCTTTGCTCGCCTCGGGCGTGGCATTGCTCTGCGCGGTACTGTCCCTGGGGCGCATCGACTGGTGGCTGGAAGCCCCGTGGATCGGCGTGGCCTCGGCCTGTTCCCTGGTGCTGATCATGGCCGGGCTGGCCATCGAACATAACCGCGCCAACCCGCTGCTGATGACCCGCTGGCTGGGCGGCGGGGTGATGATCCGCCTGGCCCTGGCGGTAATCCTGATCCGCATGGTGCTGTCCGAGCAATCCACCGGCGCCGTGGGCTTTTTGCAGGCGCTGAATATGAGCAGCGAGCAGATGCGCACCCTGTACCTGGTGATGCTGTTGGGGGCGATCAGTGGCCTGGTGATCAGCGCGTTGACCATCAACCCGGCACACTTGCTGATGCCCTTGGTGATTTCCCTGGCGCTGATGGCCACGGGCTCGGTGATGGACAGCTTCTCCAGCAACCTGACGCGGCCGCAGAACATGTACCTGAGCCAGTTTCTGCTGGGGTTTGGCGGTACCTTCTTCCTCGGCCCGACCATGGTGCTGGGCATGCGCAATGTGCTGGCCAACCCGCGCAACCTCGTGAGTTTCTCGGTGTTGTTCGGGATCTGCCAGAACCTCGGCGGGCTGTTGGGCGCGGCGTTGCTCGGCACCTTCCAGGTGGTGCGGGAGAAATTTCATTCGAGCATGATTGTCGAACACCTGACCCTGCTGGATCCGCGGGTCGCGGCCCGTGTACAAAGCGGCGGCTCGGCCTACGGCTCGGTGATTGCCGACCCGGAACTGCGCAACCTGATGGGCATTCGCAGCCTGGCCACCGCGGCCACCCGCGAGGCCAATGTCATGGCTTATAACGACGTGTTTATGCTGATCGCGATCATCGCGATCCTCACCATGTTGTGGATCTTTACCCGCAGCCTGTGGCTGATGAGCACCACCAAGAAAGCTGCCGCCAGTGCAGCGCCTTCCGTTCAACCTAGCGGCGCACTTCCTTCATGAGCGAACCTACGGCTACCACCACGACCACCAATGCCATTGCCGCCACCCCGGAGGGCAGCACGCCACCGGGTGCGACGGCCACCGAGCCGCGCTCCCTGGGCGTGCGCATCGTCTCGTCCCTGGGCTTTGCCGCGATTGCCATCGTTGGCGTGTTGATTGTGCTGTACGCCTGGCAATTGCCGCCGTTCAGCAGCGCCGTGGAAACCACCGAAAATGCTCTGGTACGCGGCCAGGTGACGATCATCAGCCCGCAATTGGGCGGTTATGTGTTCGAGGTGCCGGTGCAGGACTTCCAGCACGTCAAGGCCGGGGATTTGCTGGTACGCCTCGACGACCGCATCTACAAGCAGCGCCTGGATCAGGCCCAGGCGCAACTGGCGGTGCAGCAAGCCGCCCTGGCCAACGTGGTGCAACAGCGCAACAGTGCCGAGGCGACCATCAAGCTGCGCCAGGCTGCCCTGGCCGATAGCCAGGCCCAGGCGCGCAAAAGCACCGCCGACCTGCGTCGCAACGAAGAGCTGATCAGCGACGGCTCGGTGTCGCGCCGAGAACTGGACGTGACCCGCGCCGCCAACGCGCAAACCATCGCCGCTGTGGCCCAGGCCCAGGCCAGCCTGGAAATCGCCCGCCAGGACCTGCAGACGGTAATCGTCAATCGCGGCTCCCTGGAAGCGGCGGTGGCCAGTGCCGATGCGGCGGTGGAGCTGGCGCGGATCGACCTGTCGAACACCCGCGTCCTGGCCCCCCGGGACGGTCAACTGGGGCAGATTGGTGTGCGCCTGGGGGCTTACGTCAACTCTGGCGCGCAGTTGATGGCACTGGTGCCGAACCAGTTGTGGGTGATCGCCAATATGAAAGAAACCCAGATGGACAACGTGCAGGTGGGCCAGCCGGTAACGTTTACCGTGGATGCCCTGGACCACCGCAAGTTTCATGGCACGGTGCAGCGTATTTCGCCGGCGACGGGGTCTGAGTTCAGCCTGTTGCAGGCCGATAACGCCACCGGCAACTTCGTCAAGATCGCCCAGCGCGTGCCGGTGCGGATCACGGTGGACCCCGATCAGGAGCAAAGCGAACGCCTGCGACCGGGGCTGTCGGTGGTGGTGAGTATCGACACGGCGGGGCGCTTGAAGAACAGTCCGCCTTGAACTGGACGATGTTCCTACAGCATCGGTGGCAGGGTGCCCAATAGGGAAACGGCCGCCACCGCTGCCGCGCCCAACAGCCATTCCAGCAACACGCTGGCCTGCAATTGGCCACGTCGCTGCTGGCAATCCTGGGTCCGTATCCGGTTCAGCACTGCCAGGCCGAGCATGCCCGCCACCAGCAGCGCCTTGATCAACAGGATCAAGGCAAACCCGCTGAACAGCGGGGTAGGCCAGAATTGCCCGGTGAGCACGCGGATATTGATCAGCCCGGTGACCAGCAAACCCGCCACCAGCCCGTAACCGATGCCACTGAAGCGCTGCAGAATCTCTTTCAGGGGCGTGTGCTGCGTTTGGCGCAGGAGCAGGACCAACAACAGCAACCCACCGAGCCACGCACCGACGCAGAGCAGGTGCACCGCCTGGTTGAGGATCAGCAATTGCCCGCTAAGGCCACTGAGCATGGCGCCATGGCCCACGGGGGCCAGGGTTGCCAGGAGCAGCGCCGTCAGGGGCAGGCGCGCGCGGTTGCAACGTGTCAGCAGGCTCAGCACCAACAGGCCATTCAACAGCAGGTGCACGCTCCAGACCTGGCCGAAAAAAGTCTTGCCCAGCACCAATTGCACCGTTGCAAGGTCCAGCGCCAGCAAGTCGCTGCCGGCCATGCTGGCACTGATCAACAGCAGCCACGCCACACCGCTGCCCAGGGCCAGCCAGGCCAGTGGCCCGGTGAGGCGCGCCAGTTGCCGGTCCACTGCCGGCTGGGGCTTGGTGCCCAGGAGCAAGGGCCGGAACACACTGGCCCCGAACATCAGCAGCACCGCCATAAAGTGCAGGAAACGGCACAGCACCAGCAGGGTTGCCATGGGTTATTGGCCGACCTTGAAGCTGTAGCTGCCTGCGCTCTTGTGGGTATCGACCGAGATGGCGTGCCACTCGACCTTGTAGGTGCCGGCAGCCAACGGGGCGGCCGGGGTCACCACCAGAGTTTTCTTGTCTTTGTCCGGAGTTTCCAGGCCCTTGACCGCCACTTCGGTACCGTCCTTGCTCAGGGACACCTTGGTGAACGTGGCTTCGACGCCTTCGGAAAACACCAGGCGCAGGTCGGCGGGGGCCGCGACGGTGCTGTCGGCCGCCGGCGTGGTGCTTTTCAGGTGGGCGTGGGCCAAGGCCGCCTGGGCGCCCAGCAGAGAGGTCAGCAAGGCAACCGCCATCAACGTGTTCTTGATCAACATCGTGCACTACCTATCAAGGGGAGGAGCGGGCAGTGTACGAAGTTTCCACTCAGGCTGTCGCCCCGATCTAGAGCGGATGGTAGTCTTCCAGGCATGTCGTTGTCAGGGAGCCCCTATGGGCAATCACAAGATCGGTATCCGTCGGGTCAACGTCGAAAAGATTCTGCTGGCCGCTGAAAAGGTCTTCGCCGAAAAAGGCTATGGCAGCACCGCCATGGCCGACATTGCCGAACAGGCACAACTGCCGCGCTCCAACCTGCATTACTACTTCAGCACCAAGAGCGAGTTGTACAGCGCAGTTTTGTTCGACCTGCTGGAAGTGTGGAAGCAGGATGCGCTGTGCTTCGAAATGTTCGATGACCCACGGGTGGTGCTCAGCAGCTACATCCGGGCGAAGATGCAGCACTCGCGCAGCCGCCCCTATGGCTCGAAAGTCTGGGCCAATGAAATCATCCACGGCGCGCCGACCCTCGGCGAAGCGCTGGATGCGAGCCTCTACGATTGGGCCAAGATGAAGGAAGCGAAGATCCGCCAATGGGTGGAAGACAAGCGCATCCTCGCGGTGGAGCCGTCGAGCCTGCTGTATATGATCTGGGCCTCGACCCAGCACTATGCCGACTTCGATCACCAGGTGATGATCCTCAACGACCATCAGGCGCTGTCGGATATGCAGTTCGAGCGGGCGGTGCAGACGGTGACCAGTGTGATTTTGCGGGGGATTGGCTTGGAGCCCTGAGCTTTGGGGAGAGGTTGAGGGCCTCATCGCAGGCAAGCCAGCTCCCACATTGGATTGGATTCACACCATTGAAATGTGGAAGCTGGCTTGCCTGCGATAGCGATTTAAACGGTTACACCGCCTCCCGATAGGGGTTCCTCGGATCCTGGGTCCAGTTGAGAAACGGCTTGCCAGTGTCCATCGGCACCATCTCGATGCAATCCGCCACCGGGCAGGTGATCTGGCACAGGTTGCAGCCCACGCATTCATCGTCGATCACTTGGTACACGTGGGTGCCATCGGCCTGCTTGAGGCTGGCAATCGCCTGGTGCGAGGTGTCTTCACAGGCAATATGGCAACGCCCGCAGCCGATGCACGCGGCCTGGTCAATCTTGGCGATGACCTGGTAGTTGATGTCCAGGTACTTCCAGTCCGTGGTGTTGCCCACCGCGCGCCCGGAAAAATCCTGCAGGCTGCTGTAGCCCTGGCTGTCCATCCACCGCGACAAGCCATCCTTCATCTCGTCGACAATCCGAAAACCATGCAGCATCGCCGCCGTGCACACCTGCACTGCACCGCAGCCCAGGGCGACGAATTCTGCGGCATCGCGCCAGTTGCCGATGCCGCCGATCCCACAGATCGGCAGGCCCTGGGTCTGGGGATCACGGGCAATTTCGGCGACCATGTTCAAGGCAATCGGCTTGACCGCCGAGCCGCAGTAGCCGCCGTGGGTGCTTTGGGTGCCGACGATCGGCAGGGCGACCATGCGTTCCAGGTCGACGCTGGTGATGGAGTTGATGGTATTGATCAGCGACACCGCATCGGCGCCCCCGCGATACGCGGCACGGGCGGCCACGCGAATATCGGTGATGTTGGGCGTGAGCTTGACGATCACCGGCAGCGAACAGTAGGTCTTGCACCAGCGTGTCACCTGTTCCACGTACTCCGGCACCTGGCCCACGGCCGCGCCCATGCCCCGTTCCGGCATGCCGTGGGGGCAGCCGAAGTTCAGTTCGATGCCATCGCAACCGGTGGCTTCTACCAGGGGCAGAATGTTTTTCCATGACTCTTCGACGCACGGCACCATCAACGACACAATCAGTGCGCGGTCCGGCCAGTCCTTTTTCACCTGGGTGATTTCCCGCAGGTTGATCTCCAGGGAACGGTCGGTAATCAGCTCGATATTGTTGATACCCAGCACTTCGCGGTTGGCGCCAAAGTGCGCCGAATAACGGGACGAGACGTTGACCGCCGCCGGGTCCTCACCCAGGGTTTTCCAGACCACGCCACCCCAGCCGGCCTCAAAGGCGCGGACCACGTTGTAGGCTTTGTCGGTGGGTGGCGCAGAGGCCAGCCAGAACGGGTTGGGGGCTTTGATACCTGCGAAGACAATCGAGAGATCGGCCATTTACGCAGCCTCCACGTTGAGCATGAGTTGAGCGTGCATGGCCTCGGCGGCCAGCTTGCCGTGTTGCACGGCCTGGACGGTGAGGTCTTGCCCGAGGCTGATGCAATCGCCGCCGGCATACACGCCGGGGATACTGGTTTGCAGCTGCGCATCGACAAAGATCCGTTCACCCTGGCGTTGCAGTTGCTGGGCCAGGGGATCGTGCAAGGCCTGCTCGTCGAAGCCTTGGCCGATGGCCTTGAAGATCGCATCGGCCGCCAGCTCGAAGGTTTCGCCGGTGGTGTGCAGTCGGCCGTTTTCCAGGCGCGTGCGGGCAAAGCGCATACCGCGTACCTGGCCGTGGTCGTCCAGCAGCACGGTGTCGGGTTGGGCCCAGGTCAGCAGGCGGACCTGGTTGGCCTTGGCGATCTCTTGTTCATGGTCGGTGGCGCCCATGTCGGCAAGGCCACGGCGATATACCAGGTTGACGTCCCGCGCGCCCAGGCGAGCCATTTGGACGGCCATGTCGATGGCGGTATTGCCGGCACCGAGCACGATGCAGCGGTCGGCCAGGGGCAGTTGGCTGAGGTCGTCGGCCTGGCGCAGCTCACGGATGTAGTCGGTGGCGGCGAGCAGACCGGGGGCGTCTTTGTGGGGCAGGCCCAGGTGTTTGCTGGCGGCCAGGCCCAGGCCGAGGAAAACCGCGTCGAATTGCTGGTGCAGGTCGCTCAGGCTCAGGTTGTCGCCCAGGCGCTGGCCGTGGCGGATTTCGATGCCGCCGATCTGCAAGAGGAAATCCAGCTCCTGCTGGGCGAAGTCATCCACCAGTTTGTACTTGGCGATCCCGTATTCATTGAGGCCGCCGGCTTTTTCCCGGGCTTCGAAAATCACCACGTCATGCCCATGCAAGGCACTGCGATGGGCGCAGGACAGCCCCGCAGGCCCGGCACCGACCACCGCGATGCGCTTGCCGGTAGGGGCGGCGCGCTGGAACGGGTGTTGCTCAAAGTGCGCGTTGTCGATGGCATAGCGTTGCAACAGGCCGATCAGCACCGGGGCGCATTCGTCGCTGTGGTTGCGCACACAGGCCTGCTGGCAGAGGATTTCTGTCGGGCAGACCCGGGCGCAACTGCCGCCGAGGATATTGGCCGAGAGAATCTTCTGCGCCGCGCCCTGGACGTTGTCGGTGTGGATATTGCGAATGAACGAGGGGATGTCGATCTCGCTGGGGCACGCGTTGACGCACGGCGCGTCGTAGCAATACAGGCAGCGCGAGGCTTCCAGGTGGGCCTGGCGGGCATTGAGGGGCGGTGCCAGGTCGGTGAAATGGCTGGCGAGGGTCGCCCCATCTTCGTTGGGGTGGGGGAGGTGGTTCAGGGTCTGGATCACGGTAAGGGCCTCACGGTTTTTTTGCCTCTGGCGGGCATTGGTTTTTTGTTGTTTGCACTGGCCTCATCGCGGGCAAGCCTGCTCCCACATTTGATCGGGTTCACCTATCAACGGGTGGCAGCTGGCTTGCCTGCGAGTGGCGATTTCAGCGGTTTATCGCGACTGGCCTGGAATGCTCGGCCCGCTTGCGCAGCTGCTCGAACACCGCCGGATACGCCGGCCGTTCGACATAGCGCCCGGCACCACGCTCGGCGCGCAGGTCGCCATCGACCCACACCAGCTTGCCCTGGCTGATGGTGTGGCTGGGTACGCCACGTACGGTCTTGCCTTCGAAGATATTGAAGTCCACCCGCTGGTGGTGGGTCTTGGCCGAGATGGTCCGTGTGCCCTGGGGATCCCACAGCACCAGGTCGGCATCGGCACCGACGCGGATCGCCCCCTTGCGTGGGTAGAGGTTGAAGATTTTTGCGGTGTTGGTGGAGGTCAATGCGACAAACTCCTGCATCGACAGGCGCCCGCTGTTGACGCCTTCGTCCCACAGCAACGCCATGCGGTCTTCGATGCCGGCGGTGCCGTTGGGGATCTTGCTGAAGTCGTCACGCCCGGCGGCCTTTTGGTCGGCGCAGAAGCAGCAGTGGTCAGTCGCGGTTGTGTGCAGGTTGCCCGATTGCAGGCCGCGCCACAGTGCGTCTTGATGCCCGCGGGGGCGGAAGGGCGGGCTCATCACGTAGCCCGCTGCGGTTTGCCAGTCGGGATGCTGGTACACGCTGTCGTCCAGCAGCAGGTGCCCGGCCAGGACCTCGCCGTAGACCGCCTGGCCCTTGGCGCGGGCGTAGGTGATTTCGTCGAGGGCTTCCTGGGTCGAAACATGCACCAGGTACAGCGGCGTGCCGATGGTTTCGGCAATCCGGATCGCCCGGCTGGCCGCTTCGCCTTCCACTTGTGAAGGGCGCGACAGCGGATGGGCTTCGGGCCCGGTGATGCCCTGGGCCATCAGCTTGCGTTGCAGGTGATACACCAGCTCGCCGTTCTCTGCATGCACGGTGGGCACCGCGCCCAGTTCCAGGCAGCGTTCGAAGCTGGCGACCAGGGTGTCGTCGGCGGCCATGATCGCGTTCTTGTAGGCCATGAAGTGCTTGAAGCTGTTGATGCCGTGGTGGCTTACCAGCTCGGCCATTTCCTCGCGCACCTGTTCGCTCCACCAGGTAATCGCGACATGAAACCCGTAGTCGGCCGCCGACTTCTCGGCCCAGCCGCGCCACTGATGGAAGGCCTCCAGCAACGACTGCTGCGGGTTGGGAATCACGAAGTCGATGATCGACGTGGTCCCGCCCGCCAGGCCTGCTGCCGTACCGCTGAAGAAGTCCTCGCTGGCCACGGTGCCCATGAAGGGCAGTTGCATGTGGGTATGGGGGTCGATACCGCCGGGCATCAGGTATTGGCCGCTGCCATCGAGTATCTCGGTGCCGGCGGGCACCTCCAGATCAGTGCCAATAGCGCGGATTAGACCGTCTGCGCACAAGACATCGGCTGGATAACTTTCATCATGGGTAACAACGGTGGCGCCGCGGATCAACAGAGACATGCCGAGTTCCTCAGGGGCTTGACCGGCTTATGCCAGTTCTAAGTGTTGTAGTTCTGCTCACCGTACAGAATCTATTCTTGTCATCGGTGACAGGAATAGAAACTAGCCCGAGTTTTTCGAATGATCAAGATTATTTTTTATAAGTATATATCTGTAATAACTTATTGATTTATAAGGGTAAAAACTGAAAATCACCAAAATGTAGCGACCTCTCACCATTTTGACGCACTTGACAGGTTCCCAATATGAGCAACATTTCCTATTGCAAATCAGACGCTTGAGAGTTGCCTCTTGACGGCAGGCAGTAATAAAAATAATTGTGTTGCACCAGATTGAGTCCTGATTGTTCGGACAACTTCTGCGTTATTTGGCCTGAGTAACGTTGAAAGTGCCGTGGGACTTTTCGGTAAACAAAATAAAGCTGATAAACATCAGCCAGTTATATAAGCGGTACGGATGCGGTGACGGTGTGCGGCACGGTAATTGAGTGCGCTGCCGGTTGGCCGGGTCCGTGATGTCATGTTGTCCATGCGGGACTGCGGCCATCCAGCGTTGAACGCCGGATGAGCAACAATAATTCAAAAAAACCGTGGAGCGGCCATGCAACAGAACAGATCGCAAGTCATAGAACGCGACGGCCTGTATGAACTCGACGCCGGCAGCGACGTCCTCGACAGCCCCCGTTACAACCACGACATGGCACCGACCAAGGTGCACGAACGAACCTGGAACAAGTGGCACATCACCGCGCTGTGGGTCGGCATGTCGATCTGTGTGCCGACCTACACCCTGGGCGGGGTGCTCACCGCGTACTTCGGCTTGTCGGTGGGCGAGGCGCTGGTGGCGATCCTGCTGGCCAATATCGTGGTGCTGGTGCCCCTGACGCTGAATGCCTTTCCGGGCACCAAGTACGGCATTCCGTTCCCGGTGCTGCTGCGTTCATCCTTCGGCATCCTTGGTTCCAATGTGCCGTGTCTGATCCGAGCGCTGGTGGCCTGCGGCTGGTTCGGTATCCAGACGATGTTCGGCGGGCTGGCGATTCACTTGTTCCTCGGCTCGATCTTCGAGGGCTGGAAGAGCCTGGGCGGCACCGGTGAGGTGATCGGCTTCATGATCTTCTGGGTGCTGAACCTGTGGGTGGTGCTGCGCGGTGCCGAGTCGATCAAATGGCTGGAAACCCTGTCGGCACCGCTGCTGGTGGCCGTGGGTATCGGCCTGCTGGTGTGGGCGTTGCCCAATGTGTCGCTCAGCGAGTTGATGGCGATCCCGCCCAAGCGGCCCGAAGGGGCGAGCCTGACGGGGTACTTTATGGCCGGGCTGACCGCGATGGTCGGGTTCTGGGCCACCTTGTCCCTGAATATTCCTGACTTCAGCCGTTATGCCAAAAGCCAGAAGGACCAGATCCTGGGGCAGATTTTCGGCCTGCCGCTGACCATGTTCCTGTTCGCCGCCCTGGGCGTGATCATGACCGCCGCCTCGGTGAAACTGGTGGGGGTCAGCGTCTCCGACCCGGTGACCCTGATTGGGCACATCCAGAGCCCGGTGTGGGTCGCGGTGGCGATGGCGCTGATCATCATTGCCACGCTGTCGACCAACACGGCGGCCAATATTGTCTCGCCCACCAACGACTTCCAGAACATCGCGCCCAAGCTGATCAACCGCACCACCGCCGTGATACTCACCGGCCTGGTGGGGCTGGCGTTGATGGCCCACGAACTGCTGAAAAAGCTCGGCCTGATCGTGTCCGATGTCAGCCTGGAAACCGTGTATTCCAATTGGTTGCTGGGTTATTCGAGCCTGTTGGGGCCGATTGCCGGGATCATGGTGGTGGACTATTTCCTGATCCGTCGCCAGCAACTGGACCTGGCGGGGCTGTACCGCGATGACGTGTACCCGGCCTGGAACGTGGCGGGTTTTATCGCTTTCGGTGTGCCGGTGGTGCTGACCTTGCTGTCGTTGGGCAGCGATGCCTTCAGCTGGTTCTACAGCTACGGCTGGTTTACCGGATCGGCATTGGGCGGGGTGTTGTATTACGGGCTGTGCAGCAAGCGCAAAACCAGCCCTATCGCCGCTAAATTTCCGTCGTAAATGCGGTCAATGTGGGAGCTGGCTTGCCTGCGATAGCGGTGGTAACTGACCCGCCGCCATCCCAGGCAAGCCAGCCCCCACGGATATCGCGCCGACTCAAACAATAATATTGCCTGAGGAGATCCCCATGAACGCTGCCATCGACGTTCTGCAATCCACCCATCAGCACATCAACCGCGACCGCCTGTGGCAGTCGTTGATGGACCTCGCCAAGCTTGGCGCTACCCCCAAAGGCGGTGTGTGTCGCCTGGCCCTGACCGACCTCGATCGTCAGGCCCGGGATCTGTTTGTGCAGTGGTGCGAGGCGGCGGGGTGCACTGTGACCGTCGATGGGGTGGGCAATATTTTCGCCCGTCGTCCGGGGCGCAACCCGGCGCTGGCGCCGGTGATGACCGGCAGCCATATCGACACCCAACCCACTGGCGGCAAGTTCGATGGTTGCTTCGGTGTATTGGCGGGTGTGGAGGTGTTGCGCACGCTCAATGACCTGAAGATCGAAACCGAGGCGCCGCTGGAGGTGGTGGTGTGGACCAACGAAGAAGGCTCGCGCTTCCCACCGTGCATGATGGGCTCCGGTGTGTTCGCCGAGAAATTCACCCTGGCAGACACCCTGGCCAAGACCGACGCCGAGGGCGTCACGGTGGGCGATGCACTGAATGCGATTGGCTATGCAGGCACCCGGCCGGTCAGCGGGCATAAGGTGGGGGCCTATTTCGAAGCCCATATCGAACAGGGGCCGATCCTGGAAGACGAACGCAAAACCATCGGCGTGGTGCTGGGGGCGCTTGGCCAGAAATGGTTCGACCTGACCCTGCGCGGCGTTGAGGCTCATGCCGGGCCGACGCCGATGCATCTGCGCAAGGACGCTCTGGTCGGCGCTTCGGCAGTGGTGGCTGCGGTCAACGCCGCAGCCCTCGGCCATCAGCCCCATGCCTGTGGCACCGTGGGTTGCCTGCAAGCCTACCCGGGCTCGCGCAATGTGATCCCCGGCGAAGTGCGCATGACCCTCGACTTCCGCCACCTGGAACCGGGGAGCCTGGATTCGATGATTGCCCAGGTGCGCCAGGTGATCGACGACACCTGCGCCAAGCACGGCCTGACCTTCGAAATGGTGCCCACCGCCGATTTCCCACCGCTGTATTTCGATAAGGGCTGTGTCGATGCAGTGCGTGAGGCGGCCAATGGCCTGGGGTTGTCGAACATGGATATCGTCAGTGGCGCCGGGCACGACGCGATCTTCGTCGCTGAACTGGGGCCGGCGGGGATGATATTTGTGCCGTGTGAAGGCGGGATCAGCCATAACGAGATCGAAAATGCGGCACCGGATGACCTGGCGGCGGGGTGCGCGGTGTTACTGCGGGCGATGCTGGCAGCGTCAGTTGCGGTCGCTCGCAAACAGCTGGCCTAGATCTGTAGGGGCCGGCTGCCTGCCGGCTCCTGGCTGGGCTCAGGCGTGATGCGCGACTGGCTTGTGGCTCTTGGCGTGTGCAGCGGGTTTGGGTTGTGGATGATGGTGCCGGCGGGTCACGCGCAAGACCCCCCACAACATGGCGCCGGCGACGGCCAGCCAGCTAAGCACCAGCATGAAAATCGTGGTTGTCAGGCTCATAAGTGCCTCCTTTTGCCCTGTGCAGGGCACTCACTGTCTTTGCAATGGACAGTCTAGCTGCCTCCCGGTTGCGTGCTATTGACCAATGGTCGTGTACATCCAACTTGTTTGCTCTATGCCGGGCTTTTTACTGTGGCCCAAGGCTATACCCGCGTCCCCGGGCGCCCTATGATCAACGCCCCAGCCCGCTGATGATCAAGAGAGTGAAGAAGTTGCGTTTACGGTCGAACCTCAAAACATCCTTGTTGGTGGCTGCCTGCGTCCTCGGCTTGGCCGCGTGTGCGGGGCATCCCACTCCCTCGAACCTCCGCGGTTTGCCCGAGCGCGTAGAGCTCAACGGGGTGCCGGCGTTTCGCGGTGACACCTATCAGGGTGGTCCGGCCGCTTTGGCTAGCATGCTGTCGCAACAAGGCATTGTGATTACACCGGGGTTGCTGGATAAGCCATTGCATTTGCCGGGCGGTGAAGCCGACCTTGAGCGCAATATGCAGGTACTGGCGCGTGAGTACGGGATGCTGGTGTATCCGCTGGACCCCAAGCTGACCGCGCTGTTGGCGCAGGTGGCGGCGGGCTACCCGGTGATGGTGCGGATTACCGAGGGCTCGACGCTATGGGCCGAGCCGCGTTATGCGGTGCTGGTGGGGTTTAATCAGCAAAACAGTACGGTGGTGTTGCGAGTTGCCAGGGACCGGAGGCGCCCAGTGGCGTTCAGCGACTTCGAGTCCGCCTGGAAAAGCGCCGGCCAGTGGGCGGTGCTGGTCCAGCGGCCAAGCCAGTTGCCGGCCAACCTGGATGCGGGTAGGTGGCAGCAGGCCGCCAACGCCACGGCCCAGGCCGGCCAGGAACAGGCGGCCGCCCAGGCACTCAAGGTGATGGCCGAAAGGCCGAAGCAGCCATAATGCAAACGGCGCCCGAGGGCGCCGTTTTTTGTGCCTGTCAACCGTGCCTCAGTGGGACTGGGCGACCCCGGTCTGGCGGGCCTTGAGGTTCTTGTCGGCCTTGTATTGCAGGGCTACGTCCGGCACCGAGCCGCTCTTGCCGGTTTCAATCCACTTGCGAATGCGGCTGGCATCGGCAAAGTGTGTGAACTTGCCGAAGGCATCGAGGATCACCAGCGACACCGGGCGATTGCCCATGCTGGTCACCAGCACCAGGCAGTGGCCGGCCTGGTTGGTGAAGCCGGTCTTGGTCAGCTTGATATCCCAGTTGGCACGGTTGACCAGGTGATCGGTGTTGGAAAAGCCCAGGGTGTAGTTGGGCTTGCGGAACGACACGGTCTTTTCCTTAGTGGTGCTCAATTGCGTGAGCATCGGGTACTTGCGCGCGGCCTGCACCAGCTTGCTCAAGTCGCGGGCGGTAGACACGTTATGGATCGACAGACCGGTCGGCTCGACATAGCGCGTGCTGTTCATGCCCAGGGCCTTGGCCTTGGCGTTCATCGCGGCAATAAACGCGGCATAGCCGCCCGGATAGTGATGGGCCAGGCTGGCGGCGGCGCGGTTTTCCGAGGACATCAGGGTAATCAGCAACATCTCCTTGCGCGGCATCTCGCTGTTGAGCTTGACCCGCGAGAACACCCCTTTCATTTCCGGGGTGTCGCTGATGTTGATGGAGATGTACTCGTCCATATTCTGCTTGGCGTCCAGCACCACCATGCCGGTCATCAATTTGGTGACGGAAGCAATCGGCACCACTACGTCGGGGTTGCTGGCGTAGATCACCTTGTTGGTTTGCAGGTCCACCAACATCGCGCTGCCCGAAGCGATGTGCAGTTGCGAGGTGTCCCGTGGGGCCAGGGTGGTTTCGCTGGCGTTGGCGACGGTGCCGGCGAATGCGAAGAACAGGCTGACAAGAGAAAGACGAATATTCACGCGGATGAACTCGCTAAAAGGTAGAAAAATACCGGGTGTGACCGGCTATATGAAAAATGACGTTACATATTATTAGTATGGATCAGAAACTGATAGAGAGCCTTTAAATAAAGGCTGTAAGCCGATGATTGGTTAGGGTTGTAGCGCAAAGCGCGTTGCCGAGCAGGTATGGCAAAAACGCTTCTGTCAGCCCTGGGCATGTAGGACTGACACAAAAGCCTCAGGGCCTTTGAGAGGGGCTTTTTGTCAGCGGTGCGTCGAGTAGGAGTCGTTGAAATCAGGGACGAAGATGAACGGTAAAACGATTCGTTGGGCCACCCATTTATTACTGTGCGTAGGGGTACTACAACGTTGTTGATCGGTGAAGCCGCAGATGCCACTGACCATCATAGGGTTATGGGGTTTGGGGATTGCACTGCTGATTGGCGTTGCTTTTAAGTGCGCAGGCATCACTTTCAGAAAGCCGCGGCGCACTGTTCTATCGAGCGGGAATAAAAAAATCCGCTGCCAGACAGCTGGCAGCGGATTTTTCAGGAAGCCCGGCGTGACCTGTGAACAGCCTTGGGTCAAGGCGGGGCTCTTTTGGCGCTGCAGGTGATCAGCTGTGCAGGGTTTCGGCCGCGTACAGCGTGTTTTCCAGCAGGCAGGCACGGGTCATCGGGCCAACACCACCCGGCACCGGGGTAATCCAGCCGGCACGGGGCAGGGCGGTTTCATACACCACGTCGCCCACCAGCTTGCCGTCGTCCTGACGGTTGATGCCCACGTCGATCACGATGGCGCCTTCCTTGATCCACTCACCCTTGACTAGGCCCGGCTTGCCGGCGGCGACTACCACCAGGTCGGCACGGCCAACATGGCCCGCCAGATCCTTGGTGAAGCGGTGGGTCACGGTCACGGTGCAGCCGGCCAGCAGCAGTTCCATGGCCATTGGGCGACCAACAATGTTGGACGCGCCGACGATCACGGCGTCCAGGCCGTACAGGTCGACGCCGGTGCTTTCCAGCAGGGTCATGATGCCCTTCGGCGTGCAGGGGCGCAGCAGTGGAATACGCTGGGCCAGGCGACCGACGTTATAGGGGTGGAAACCGTCGACGTCTTTGTCGGGGCGGATGCGCTCCAGCAACAGGGAAGCATCCAGATGCTCCGGCAGCGGCAATTGCAGCAGGATGCCGTCGATATTCGGATCGTCGTTGAGGCCGTCGATCAGGTCGGTGAGGGCCTGCTGGGTGGTGTCGGAAGGCAAGTCGTAGGCCTTGGAAATAAAGCCGACCTCTTCACAGTCTTTACGCTTGTGCGAGACATAAACCTGGGAGGCAGGATCGCTGCCGACCAGGATCACCGCGAGCCCCGGCGTGCGCAGGCCAAGCTGGCGACGCTCGGCGACACGTTTGGCGATCTGCTGGCGCAGGCTGGCGGCGATTGATTTGCCGTCGATAAGTTGTGCAGTCATTACGCGTGATTAACCATCGAGAGGGGGAGGAAAAGTGCGCGCATTCTCGCACGCCAGGACGTGAGGGCAAAGGCGCTTGGTCTGCAAATTCCCCTAACCCCTTAAATAAAATGAATTTTTTTCAAAAAAGATTTGACGGCCCCTGGGGGCGTCTATACTATTCGTCGCACTTGTCGGGCACAGCCTAGCACTGGTTAAGAAGGTCGAGCGCAATAGCTGTTTTATTGTGTGAGGCTGGAAGCATTTAGTTTGTAGTCCTCCAAGAGTACAGATTAATCAGGCGCCCGTAGCTCAGCTGGATAGAGCATCCGCCTTCTAAGCGGATGGTCGCAGGTTCGAGTCCTGCCGGGTGCGCCATTAGGCAGCTTTGGCACAAGTAGCGCAAGATGGTGGGCGTAGCTCAGTTGGTAGAGCACGGGATTGTGACTCCCGTTGTCGAGGGTTCGATCCCCTTCGTCCACCCCATATTTCAAAAGGCGCCAGATTTAACGGTCTGGCGCCTTTGTTTTAAAAGTTTCAAGCCGCGGATGTGGTGGAATTGGTAGACACACTGGATTTAGGTTCCAGCGCCGCGAGGCGTAAGAGTTCGAGTCTCTTCATCCGCACCAAATACAGCGTCACCCTTGCCATGGGCTAGGTTGGGGCTTAACAGAGAAGGCAATTGGCTTCTTTGTCACGCAATATGGTGGGCGTAGCTCAGTTGGTAGAGCACGGGATTGTGACTCCCGTTGTCGAGGGTTCGATCCCCTTCGTCCACCCCATATTCCGAAAGGCGCCAGATTTAACAGTCTGGCGCCTTTTTTGTTTTAGCGGTTTGCGTATTCGGCGGCTGCAGGTACTGGGTCGCAGGGGTAGGGCGCTTCGTCGTATTTTTGTTTCTCGATGATGCCGAACTACCCGCCGGCCTTGCGTGCAAGGTCGGCTGTCAGGGAGATGGTCGCTGGCTGCTTCTATATATAGAAGGGTTGGCACAGAGCCCTGGCGTGATTGGCTGTATTTGTCACTGGGGCGAGGAGCATTCGTGCATTCGTACCTGTAAATTGCCTGCTGTTTTTTTACCCGTTTTCAGTAGGGTGACTTCTTGAGTTTGACCCACTAGAATGCATGCCCTTGATTCTTGGGTCGGAAACGGCCGGCTAACGTCTGTGCAACGAGGAATATCCATGCAAGTTTCTGTTGAAAATACTACTGCTCTCGAGCGCCGCATGAGCATCACCGTGCCGGCAGAGCGCATCGAGACCGCGGTCAACAAGCGTCTGCAGCAGACTGCCCAGAAGGCCAAGATCGCTGGTTTCCGTCCAGGCAAAGTGCCGATGAGCGAAATCAAGCGCCGTTTTGGTGCTGATGCACGTCAAGATGCTGTCGGTGACGTGATCCAGGCTTCCTTCTACGAAGCTGTTGTCGAGCAAAAGCTGAACCCGGCTGGCTCGCCTTCCATCGAGCCTAAGTCCCTGGAAGCTGGCAAGGACCTGGAATACGTTGCTGTATTCGAAGTGTTCCCGGAGTTCACCGTTGCTGGCTTCGAAGGTATCGAAATCGAGCGCCTGAGCGCCGAAGTGGCCGATGCCGACCTGGACAACATGCTGGAAATCCTGCGCAAGCAGAACACTCGTTTTGAAGTGGCCGATCGCGCTGCCCAGAACGAAGATCAGTTGAACATCGACTTCGTGGGCAAGGTTGACGGCGAAGTGTTCGCTGGCGGCTCGGCCAAGGGCACCCAGTTGGTACTGGGCTCCAACCGAATGATCCCGGGTTTCGAAGACGGTCTGGTTGGCGCTAAAGCCGGCGAAGAGCGCGTTCTGAACCTGACGTTCCCTGCTGACTACCAGAACCTGGACCTGGCTGGCAAAGCCGCCGAGTTCACTGTGACCGTCAACAGTGTTTCCGAGCCTAAGCTGCCAGAACTGAACGAAGAGTTCTTCGCCCAGTTCGGTATCAAGGAAACCGGTATCGAAGGTTTCCGCGCCGAAGTTCGCAAGAACATGGAGCGTGAGCTGCGCCAGGCCATCAAGTCCAAGGTCAAGAACCAGGTTATGGACGGTCTGCTGGCCTCCAACCCGATCGAAGTGCCTAAGGCCCTGCTGTCCAACGAAGTGGATCGCCTGCGCGTACAAGCTGTTCAGCAGTTTGGTGGCAACATCAAGCCTGATCAACTGCCGGCCGAGCTGTTCGAAGAGCAAGCCAAGCGCCGCGTTGTGCTGGGTCTGATCGTGGCTGAAGTGGTCAAGCAGTTCGACCTCAAGCCAGACGAAGATCGCGTTCGCGAAATGATCCAGGAAATGGCTTCGGCCTACCAGGAGCCTGAGCAGGTCGTGGCTTGGTACTACAAGAATGACCAGCAGCTGAACGAAGTCCGTTCGGTTGTGCTGGAAGAACAAGTTGTGGATACTGTTCTGCAGAAGGCTAAGGTGACCGACAAAGCGGTCTCTTACGAAGAAGCAGTCAAGCCGGCAGAAGCAGCACAAGCCGACTGATTGTCCAACTCGTTTGAAAATACACCCATAAGCCAGCCTCGCGCTGGCTTATGCGTATTCAAGACATGACTATTTGGGAGTAACTGCAGAGCATGTTCCGTAATTCGTATATTCAGCAGAACTCTGATATCCAGGCCGCAGGCGGCCTGGTCCCGATGGTTGTCGAGCAATCTGCTCGTGGCGAACGCGCCTACGACATCTATTCGCGCCTGCTCAAGGAGCGAGTGATCTTTCTGGTTGGTCCGGTAGAGGACTACATGGCCAACCTGATCTGTGCGCAACTGCTGTTCCTTGAAGCGGAAAACCCGGACAAGGACATCCATCTTTACATCAACTCCCCAGGCGGTTCGGTGACAGCCGGCATGTCGATCTACGACACCATGCAGTTCATCAAGCCGAACGTGTCCACCACTTGCATTGGCCAGGCCTGCAGCATGGGTGCATTCCTGCTGACAGCCGGTGCTGAAGGCAAGCGTTTCTGCCTGCCTAACTCGCGTGTGATGATTCACCAGCCACTGGGCGGTTTCCAGGGCCAGGCGTCGGACATCGAAATCCACGCCAAGGAAATCCTGTTTATCCGTGAGCGCCTCAACACGCTGATGGCCAAGCACAGCGGGCACACCCTGGAAGAAATCGAGCGCGACACTAACCGCGACAACTTCATGAGTGCCGAAGCCGCACGTGAATACGGGCTGATCGACGCCGTGATCGACAAGCGCCCCGCTTAATATAAGCAGCTCAAAATAGGCCTGGTCGGCATGTCCGACCACCGGCGGGCTTGAAAAAGCCCGCATAAGCCTTCATCTTGTGTTGCAAGCCTATCGGATTTGGATCGAACGAATGACTGACACCCGCAACGGCGAGGACAACGGCAAGCTGCTCTATTGCTCCTTCTGTGGCAAAAGCCAGCATGAAGTGCGCAAATTGATTGCCGGCCCCTCGGTCTTTATCTGCGACGAGTGCGTCGACCTGTGCAATGACATCATCCGTGAGGAGGTGCAGGAGGCACAGGCCGAGAGCAGCGCGCATAAATTGCCTTCGCCTAAAGAAATCAGCGGCATCCTTGATCAGTACGTGATTGGTCAAGAGCGTGCAAAGAAGGTTCTGGCCGTAGCGGTGTACAACCACTACAAGCGCTTGAACCAGCGTGACAAGAAAGGTGATGAGGTCGAACTCGGCAAGAGCAACATCCTGCTGATCGGTCCTACAGGCTCGGGTAAAACCCTGCTTGCAGAAACCCTCGCTCGCCTGCTGAACGTTCCCTTCACCATCGCCGACGCCACCACCCTCACTGAGGCGGGTTACGTGGGTGAAGATGTCGAGAACATCATTCAGAAACTGCTGCAGAAGTGCGATTACGACGTAGAGAAGGCCCAGATGGGTATTGTCTATATCGATGAAATCGACAAGATTTCGCGCAAGTCTGACAACCCGTCGATCACCCGGGATGTTTCCGGTGAAGGCGTGCAGCAAGCCCTGCTGAAGCTGATTGAAGGCACGGTCGCTTCCGTACCGCCCCAAGGCGGCCGCAAGCACCCGCAGCAGGAATTCCTGCAGGTTGATACGCGTAACATCCTGTTTATCTGTGGCGGTGCGTTCTCCGGCCTGGAAAAGGTTATTCAAAACCGTTCCACCCGTGGCGGCATCGGTTTCAGTGCAGAAGTGCGCAGCAAGGAAGAAGGCAAGAAGGTGGGCGAGTCCCTGCGTGAAGTCGAGCCTGACGATCTGGTCAAGTTCGGTCTGATCCCGGAGTTCGTTGGCCGTCTGCCGGTCCTGGCGACGTTGGACGAGCTGGATGAGGCTGCTCTGATTCAGATCCTCACCGAGCCGAAAAACGCCCTGACCAAGCAATACGCCAAGCTGTTCGAAATGGAAGGTGTAGACCTCGAGTTCCGTGCCGACGCGCTTAAATCGGTGGCCAAGCGGGCACTGGAGCGCAAGACCGGTGCACGCGGTTTGCGTTCGATTCTCGAAGGCGTATTGCTCGACACCATGTACGAAATCCCCTCGCAGTCCGAGGTGAGTAAAGTGGTGATCGACGAAAGCGTTATAGAAGGTAAGTCCAAGCCACTGTATATCTACGAAAACAGTGAGCCGGCTGCCAAGGCTGCGCCAGACGCGTAAGCGTTTCGCAGTTTCGGTACAAACAAGGGGCCTCTAGGGGCCCCTTTGTTTTGCATAGGAATTTTTACTGTGTGTAACTGCCAGCATTGAGCTTGTTTTTTTTACACGCAGCCCCCATCTTGGTTTCAAGCTTACTTTCATCTGTCATAGAGGCGAAATCATGAAGACAACCATTGAATTGCCTCTCCTGCCATTGCGTGATGTGGTTGTGTATCCGCACATGGTTATCCCGCTGTTCGTGGGGCGCGAGAAGTCTATCGAAGCCCTCGAGGCCGCGATGACGGGCGACAAGCAGATCCTGCTGTTGGCCCAGAGAAATCCGGCTGACGACGATCCAGGCGAAGACGCCCTGTATCGCGTCGGCACTATTGCTACCGTTCTGCAATTGCTCAAGCTGCCAGATGGCACCGTCAAGGTGCTGGTCGAGGGCGAGCAGCGCGGTGCGGTCGAGCGCTTCATGGAGGTGGATGGCCACCTGCGTGCAGAAGTGGCGTTGATCGACGAAGTCGATGCGCCTGAGCGTGAATCCGAAGTTTTTGTACGCAGCCTGCTGTCCCAGTTCGAGCAATACGTGCAACTGGGCAAAAAAGTCCCGGCTGAGGTCCTGTCCTCCCTCAACAGCATTGATGAGCCAAGCCGCCTGGTCGACACCATGGCCGCGCACATGGCGCTGAAGATCGAGCAGAAGCAGGACATCCTCGAAATCATCGACCTGTCGACCCGGGTCGAGCACGTCTTGGCCCTGCTGGATGCCGAGATCGACCTGCTGCAGGTTGAGAAACGCATTCGCGGTCGCGTGAAGAAGCAGATGGAGCGCAGCCAGCGCGAGTACTACCTGAATGAGCAGATGAAGGCCATTCAGAAAGAGCTCGGCGACGGCGAAGAAGGCCACAACGAGATCGAAGAGCTGAAAAAGCGCATCGACGCCGCTGGCTTGCCTAAAGACGCGCTGACCAAAGCCACCGCCGAGTTGAACAAACTCAAGCAAATGTCGCCGATGTCCGCCGAAGCCACCGTGGTTCGTTCCTACATCGACTGGCTGGTGCAGGTGCCGTGGAAGGCCCAGACCAAGGTACGCCTGGACCTGGCGCGTGCCGAAGATATCCTCGACGCCGACCACTATGGCCTCGAAGAGGTCAAGGAACGCATCCTCGAATACCTCGCCGTGCAAAAGCGTGTGAAGAAGATTCGTGGCCCGGTATTGTGCCTGGTCGGTCCTCCTGGCGTGGGTAAAACCTCCCTGGCCGAGTCGATCGCCAATGCCACCAACCGCAAATTCGTGCGCATGGCCCTCGGTGGTGTGCGTGATGAAGCGGAAATTCGCGGTCATCGCCGGACTTACATCGGTTCGATGCCGGGAAGATTGATTCAAAAGATGACAAAGGTTGGCGTACGCAACCCACTGTTCCTGCTCGATGAAATCGACAAAATGGGCAGCGACATGCGGGGCGATCCGGCATCGGCCTTGCTCGAAGTGCTCGACCCCGAGCAGAACCACAATTTCAACGACCATTACCTGGAAGTCGACTACGACCTGTCCGACGTAATGTTCCTGTGCACCTCCAACTCCATGAACATCCCGCCGGCGTTGCTGGACCGGATGGAAGTGATTCGTCTGCCGGGTTACACCGAAGACGAGAAGATCAATATCGCCGTCAAATACCTCGCGCCCAAGCAGATTTCGGCCAATGGCCTGAAGAAGGGCGAGATCGAATTCGACGTCGAGTCGATCCGCGACATCATTCGTTACTACACCCGCGAGGCCGGTGTACGGGGCCTTGAGCGCCAGTTGGCGAAGATCTGCCGTAAGGCGGTCAAGGAACACGCCCTGGAAAAACGCTTCTCTGTGAAGGTCACCGCCGATGCTCTGGAACACTTCCTGGGCGTGCGTAAATTCCGCTACGGCCTGGCCGAGCAGCAGGATCAGGTAGGGCAGGTGACTGGCCTGGCGTGGACCCAGGTGGGCGGCGAATTGCTGACCATCGAAGCGGCGGTTATCCCTGGCAAAGGTCAATTGATCAAGACCGGTTCCCTGGGTGATGTGATGGTCGAATCCATCACTGCCGCGCAGACCGTGGTGCGCAGCCGCGCACGCAGCCTGGGGATCCCCCTGGACTTCCACGAGAAGCACGACACCCACATCCACATGCCGGAAGGGGCTACCCCCAAAGACGGCCCCAGCGCTGGCGTAGGCATGTGTACGGCCCTGGTATCGGCCCTGACCGGCATCCCGGTGCGCGCCGATGTCGCCATGACCGGGGAAATCACCCTGCGCGGCCAGGTATTGGCCATTGGTGGCCTGAAGGAAAAGTTGCTGGCGGCCCACCGTGGTGGCATCAAGACGGTGATCATTCCGGAAGAGAATGTTCGCGACTTGAAGGAAATTCCTGACAACATTAAGCAGGATCTGCAGATTAAACCGGTTAAATGGATTGACGAGGTCCTGCAAATTGCGCTGCAATACGCGCCGGAGCCCTTGCCAGATGTGGCTCCGGAGATAGTCGCGAAGGACGAAAAACGCGAGACTGACTCTAAGGAAAGAATTAGCACGCATTAATACGTTTAAGCCTGGTGGCTTCCTTGACAGCTTTTTAGAGCCCTTGTTATAAAGCGGCTCTTAAGTGTCTGTAGGCCATTCAGCACTGGTTTTTGCTTTCACCAAAAAACTTAGAATCATACTCAATAGATATAAGGGGACTTAGAGTGAACAAGTCGGAACTGATTGATGCTATCGCCGCATCTGCTGATATCCCGAAAGCCGCTGCTGGCCGTGCGCTGGACGCAGTAATCGAATCCGTCACTGGCGCTCTCAAGGCCGGCGACTCCGTGGTACTGGTAGGTTTCGGTACTTTTTCTGTGACCGATCGCCCAGCTCGCACTGGCCGTAACCCACAGACTGGCAAAGCACTGCAAATCGCTGCTGCCAAGAAACCAGGTTTCAAAGCCGGTAAAGCCCTGAAAGAAGCCGTTAACTAAGCTTCGTTCAAGCCTTTGCCTATCCGGGCTGGACGCTGGTCTGGCCTGGCAGCGGAGCGGCAACTGACCCGAGTATCCATCGGGTCGCTACGCCGGGGGGCGGGTTCAATACCCGTCCGTTCCGCCAGTTACGAGAAGGCGCATCCTCGGATGCGCCTTTCTTCTATCCGGATTCTACCCACGCTCCACGGTTGCCTAATTTTGAAGTTCAACCGTTTCTGGGGGACGCATGCTGCAGAATATCAGGGACAATTCACAAGGCTGGATTGCCAAGACCATTATCGGCCTCATCGTTGTATTGATGGCTTTCACCGGTATCGAGGCCATTTTCCAGGCCACGACCAACAGCCAGGACGCGGCCAAGGTCAACGGTGAAGAAATCAGTCAAAACGAGCTGAGCCAGGCCGTCGACATGCAACGTCGGCAGCTGATGCAACAACTGGGCAAGGACTTCGATGCGTCCTTGCTGGATGAAAAAATGCTGCGCGAAGCGGCCCTCAAGGGCCTGATCGAGCGCAAGCTGCTGCTGCAAGGCGCGGCGGATTCGAAGTTCTCCTTCTCGGAAGCTGCACTGGACCAAGTGATCCTGCAGACCCCGGAGTTCCAGGAAGACGGCAAGTTCAGCGCTGAACGCTTTGACCAGGTGATCCGTCAACTGGGCTACAGCCGTATGCAATTCCGTCAGATGCTGACCCAGGAAATGCTGATCGGCCAACTGCGTGCAGGCATTGCCGGCAGCGGTTTTGTCACCGATCAGGAAGTCCTGAACTTTGCGCGCCTGGAAAAACAGACCCGTGATTTCGCCACCGTCAGCGTCAAGGCCGACCCGGCCGCAGTGAAACTCACTGACGACGAGGTCAAGGCTTATTACGACCAGCACGCCAAGGAGTTCATGACCCCGGACCAGGTCGTCATCGACTACCTGGAGCTGAAGAAGGCTTCGTTCTTCGACCAGGTAACGGTCAACGACGATGAGCTGCAGGCCCTGTACGAGAAAGAAACCGCCAACCTCGCTGAACAGCGTCGTGCCGCGCACATTCTGATCGAAGTCAACGACAAGGTGACCGAGGCCCAGGCCAAGGCCAAGATCGACGAAGTCCAGGCACGCCTGGCCAAGGGCGAAAGCTTCGAGGCCCTGGCCAAGGAGTTCTCCCAGGATCCGGGCTCGGCCAACAACGGCGGCGACCTGGGTTTTGCAGGCCCTGGCGTCTACGATCCTGAGTTCGAAAGCGCCCTGTACGGCTTGAACCAGGACCAGGTCTCGGCACCGGTACGTTCCAGCTTCGGCTGGCACCTGATCAAGCTGCTGGGTGTTGAAGCGCCAGAAGTGCCATCGTTCGCCAGCCTGAAAGACAAGCTGACCCGCGAGCTGAAGACCCAGCAAGTGGAGCAGCGCTTCGTCGAGGCGACCAAGCAACTGGAAGACGCGGCATTCGAAGCCTCCGACCTGGCCCAGCCAGCTTCGGACCTGAAACTGACCGTGCACACCTCGGCGCCGTTCGGCCGTGAAGGTGGCGAAGGCATCACGGCCAACCGTGCTGTGATCCAGGCAGCTTTCAGCCCTGAAGTGCTGGATGAGGGTGCCAACAGCACCGCCATCGAACTGGATCCGGAAACCATCGTAGTCCTGCGCGCCAAGGAGCACCGCAAGCCGGAGCAACTGCCACTGGAAAGTGTGGCGACCGCCATCCGTGCCCAGATGACCAAGGAGCGTGCAAGCGCTGCGGCGAAGGCTCACGCTGACGAGCTGATCGCCAACCTGCGCGATGGCAAGCTGGCGTTGGACAAGCCGGTTGATGGTCAGGCCTGGAAAGTCACTGAAGCGGCCACCCGTGGCCAGGAAGGCGTTGAGCCTGCCGTACTGCAGGCACTGTTCCGCATGGCCAAGCCTGTTGCTAAAGACAAGCCGACCTTTGCTGACGTGACCCTGCGTGATGGCAGCTTGATGATCGTGCGCTTGAACAGCGTCACCGAAGGGGCTGCGCCAACCGAAGAGGAGAAGGAGCAGTATCGTCGCTTCCTCGCTTCGCGCGTCGGCCAGCAAGACTTCGCTGCGTTCCGCAAAGAACTGGAAGCCAAGGCTGACATCAAGCGCTTCTGATGCTGTGATAGCGTCTCCAAAAAAGACCCCGGCCTGAAACCGGGGTCTTTTTTTGCCTGTTTGTCAGGTGCGGCGTGGCTGTAGGGGGGGGATCAATGCCAGCGTAGCCAAGGCGGCAACGACCCAGGGAAACCACATGACGCCCCATCCCTGAAGCAGTATGCCGCCCAGCAGCCCACCGCCGGCAATCCCCAGGTTCCACACCGTCACCAGCATCGACTGGGCTGCATCCGCCGAGTCACCGGCCGATTTGGCCAGCGCGGTTTGCAGCAAGGCGGGCAAGCCGCCAAATGCCAGGCCCCAGATGGCGACTGACAGGTAGACGACCTCGGTAGAGGCGATCCACAGCCCCAGGGCCAATGCCGCAGCGGCAAACAGCGTGCAACTGATCACCAGCAAGACCTGCAGCAGGCGGTCAATCAACAGGCCGACGATCCAGATTCCCATCAGCGCGGCCAGGCCAAATACCAGCAACACCCGGTCGATGTCGGCGCTAAGCCCTGCGGGCACCAGGAACGGCGCGATATAGGTGTACAGAATGTTGTGCGCCAGCACGTAGGTGAAGGTCACCCACAGCACCGGACGCACCCCCGGCAAACGCAGGACCTGGTGCAAGCCCAGGCGCTGTTGCGCACGTTGCCCGGCAAAGTCCGGCACCTGCCAGCGCACCCACGCCAGTAGCAGCACCGTCAGCCCGGTCATGATCGCAAAGCTCAAGCGCCAACCCACTGCAGTACCCAGAAACGTTCCAGCAGGTACTCCAAGGGATAACGCCAGGGGCGCGCCCAGCATTGCCACGGCAATCGCCCGGCCCTGTAGGTGCGGCGCCACCATGCGGCTGGCATATCCTGCCAGCAGTGCCCAGAGCAAACCCGCGAACACCCCGGCCAACAGCCGTGCGACCAGGGTCAGCCAATACACGCTTGATAGTGCCGTGACACTGTTGACTAGCGCGAAGCCACCAATGGCTAGCATCAGCAAGGGGCGGCGGCGCCAGCCACGGGTGGCGATGGTCAGGGGGATGGCGGCCAGCAACGAGCCGAGGGCATACAGCGTGACGAGCTGGCCGACCAGCGCCTCGCTCACCCCGAGGCCGGCGCTCATCTGGGGCAGCAGACCTGCGGGCATCGCCTCGGTGAGGATAGTGATGAAGCCGGCGGTGGCCAGCGCCAGCAAGCCCGCCATGGGCAGGCGTTCGCGCTGGCTGGGCAGGCATTGCGGTGTACTGCAGTCATTCATGTGGCTCGGCTCCGTATTCAAGGCATCAGGACATCGGGGCAGAGTAGGGGGCTGAACCACTTAGAAAAATGGGCTAAGGTTCTGAACTTATCGGACGTTTATGTCCGTAATTCGCAGGTAGTGACAATGGACAGTCTGGGCAGTATGTCGGTGTTTGTGCAGGTCGCGGAGACCCGCAGCTTTACCCAGGCCGGTCGGCTGCTGGGGGTCTCGTCCTCGGCTGTGGGCAAAAGCATTGCGCGCATGGAGCAGCGTCTGGGGGTGCGGCTGTTCCATCGCAGTACCCGCAGTATCACGCTGACGGCCGAGGGCGCGCTGTTTCTCGAGCGTTCGCGGCGGATCCTGGCCGAGGTTGAAGCGGCCGAGCAGGAGTTGACTGAAGCAGCGACCACCCCCCGAGGCAAATTGCGCATCAGCTTGCCCCAGGTCAGGGGCCTGTTGATGCCGGTGCTGACCGAATTTATGCGGGCCTATCCAGAGATTGAGCTGGACGTGGATTTTTCCGACCGCATGGTGGATGTGATCGAGGAAGGCTTCGACGCTGTGGTGCGCACCGGCAAGCCCGAGGACTCGCGGCTGTCGGCGCGGCTGCTGGGGCACTATCGGTTGGTGCTGGTGGGAGCGCCGCAGTACTTCGCCCTACACGGCGTACCGGCCTGTCCTAAGGACCTCAACCATCATGCCTGCCTGCGTCACAAGTTCTGCGCCACCGGCAAGCTGGAGAGCTGGCCCCTGCGCCATTTACCCGGCGAACCCGAGCCGGTGCTGCGTGCACCGTTGGTCAGCACTACCATCGAGTCGCTAAAGCACGTAGTGCACGAAGGCCTGGGGATTGCCTGCCTGCCGGACTTCATGGTCCGCGAATCCGTCGAACAGGGCCGCCTGCAGCGGGTGCTGGACGATTACCTGGAGCACAGTGGCAGCTTCTGGATGCTCTGGCCGTCGAGCCGACATGCCTCGGCCAAACTGCGGGTGTTTATCGATCATATGAGCGCCAGGCTTTTTCCTGCAGTGCGCGTGGAGCCGGCCAGTGACGTTTTACCGACAGGAATCCGCGCGCGCACCCGGTGATCTGTTGCACAATACCGCCCTGACCGTTTTCCTCAGGATGATCAATGTCGACTTCATTTCACTTGCGTGGCCTTGCGCTCGCGCTGGTGCTGGCAGGCGCCACGGGCTGCTCGTCGCCCAAGACCGCTATCTACGAACATGAGAATTTCGACGATTCCGGTACGTTTTCGCGCAATTACCCGGTCAGCGATGTCGCGGCCTGCGAAGCGGCACGCCGGGCGTTGCTCAGCCAGGGCTACATCATCACCAGCAGCGACCCGAAGCTGGTGAGTGGTAACAAAAGTTTCCAGCAGACCGGCGAGACCCATCTGCAGATCAGCTTCAACGTGGTGTGTGCCGAAGATGGCAGCGGCGAGCATCATGCGACGATGTTTGCCAACGCCCTGCAGGATCGCTACGCGCTGAAGAAGGTCAACAACTCCGCCAGCCTGGGGGTGGGCGTGCTGGGTTCGGTGTCGATGCCGATTGGCTCCACCGACGACTCGATGGTCAAGGTGGCCAGCGAGACCGTCACCTCACCCAAATTCTATGACCGCTACTTTGCCTTGGTGGACGTGTTCCTGCCTCAGGAAGTGAAGGCCGCCGAACACATTCCCGAAGCGCCCAAGGCCGATCTCGGCGTGCCGGAGCCCAAGCCCGCGCCGGTGGTGGACAAGGTGCAAGCGCCGCAGGAAGCGCCGGCCATGCCTGTCGCACCGCCCGTCTCGGAGCCGCTTGCACCACCGGTGGAAGCCACGCCGATTGCGCCAGAGGCAGTACCGGCAGAAGTACCAGCGCCGACTGCGCCTGTGCTGCCGCCACCGACAGAGACCATCCCGCCGCTGCCGGCCAACGGGCAGTAACTAGACGCCGGTCGGGTCGGCTTTATCGACGTCGATCCCGTAGCGGCTGATCGCCTCGCCGACTTTGGTGCGGCTGATCAGGCCGTCATCAGCCAGGGCCTTCAATGTCGCCAAGACGATGAAATGGCGGTCCACCTCGAAGAACTCGCGCAGCGCTTCACGGGTATCGGACTGGCCAAAACCGTCAGTGCCCAGCGCGACAAAGCGCCTGCCTGTGACGAATGGGCGAATCTGATCGGCGAAGATCTTCATGTAGTCGGTGGCAATCACCACCGGCCCCGGGTGGTCCGCCAGGCATTGCTCCACGTAGCTGGTGCGTGGCTCGTCTTCGGGGTGCAAGAGGTTCCAGCGCTCCACCCCAAGGCCCTCGCGGCGCAGTTCGGTGAGGCTGGTAACACTCCAGACGTCACTGTCCACGGCAAAGTCCTCGCGCAGCAAATCTGCGGCGGCGATCACTTCGCGCAGGATCGAGCCACTGCCCATCAGTTGCACCTGGGCTTGCTGACCCGCCTTCAGTCGATACATGCCCTTGAGAATGCGATCCTCGACACCTTCGGGCATGGCCGGGTGCGGGTAGTTTTCATTGAGCAGGGTGATGTAGTAGTAAATGTCCTCCTGTTCGACGTACATGCGCCGCATGCCCTCGCGGATGATTACCGCAAGCTCGTAGGCAAAGGTTGGGTCGTAGGACACGCAGCAAGGAACCACCGAGGCCAGCACATGGCTATGCCCATCATCGTGCTGTAAGCCTTCGCCCATCAGTGTGGTGCGCCCGGCGGTGGCCCCCAGCAGGAAGCCACGGGCCCGCGCATCGCCTGCGGCCCAGGCCAGGTCGCCGACACGCTGGAAACCGAACATCGAGTAGAAAATGTAGAAGGGCAGCGTCATCAGGCCGTGGTTGGCGTAGGACGTGCTGGCAGCGATCCACGAAGAAAACGCGCCGGACTCATTCAGGCCCTCCTGTAGGATCTGCCCGTCTGTGCTCTCTTTGTAGTAGCTCAGTTGCCCGGCGTCCTGCGGGGTGTAGAGCTGGCCCACGGCAGAATGAATACCGATCTGGCGGAACAGGCTTTCCATGCCAAAGGTGCGCGATTCGTCCGGCACAATCGGCACGATCAACTTGCCGATGTTCGGGTCTTTCAGCAGGGTGCCGAGGATGCGCACGAAGGCCATGGTAGTGGAAATGGCACGCTCGCCAGTGTCTTTGAGTTGGGTGGCAAACGCTTCGAGCGGCGGCACTTGCAGGGCCGGTACCGAACTGTGCCGGGCAGGAACATAACCGCCCAGGGCCTGGCGCCGCGCGGCAAAGTAACGGCCTTCTTCGCTGTCGGCAGCGGGCTTGAGATAGGGGATTTCAGCCAGTTGGTCGTCAGCCACCTCCAGGCCGAACCGGTCGCGGAACGCCTTGACGGCCTCGGCGCCCATTTTCTTGAGTTGGTGATTGATGTTCTGGCCTTCGCCTGCCTCGCCCATGCCAAAACCCTTGACGGTTTTCGCCAGGATCACCGTAGGTTGCCCGGTATGGCGGACTGCGGCGGCATAAGCGTTGTAGACCTTGTCGGGGTCATGGCCGCCCCGTGAGAGCTTCCAGATATCGTCGTCGGAAAGATCCTCCACCAGTGCCAGCAACTCCGGGTATTTGCCGAAGAAGTGTTCGCGCACGTAGGCACCGTTTTGCGACTTGTAGTTCTGATAGTCGCCATCTACGCATTCCATCATGCGTTGGCGCAGCAGGCCACTGCGGTCCTTGGCCAGCAGGGCATCCCAGCCACCGCCCCAGATGACTTTGATCACGTTCCAGCCGGCAGCGCGATACAGGCTTTCGAATTCCTGGATGACTTTGGCGTTGCCACGTACCGGGCCGTCGAGGCGTTGCAGGTTGCAGTTGACCACGAAGATCAGGTTATCCAGTTTCTCGCGCCCCGCCAGGGAGATCGCCGCCAGGGATTCCGGCTGGTCCATCTCGCCATCCCCCAGGAACGCCCAAACCTTGCGCCCCGCCTCAGGCTTGAGGGCGCGCAGGTCCAGATAGCGCATGAATCGCGCCTGATAGGCCGCAGTGATCGGCCCCAGGCCCATGGACACGGTAGGAAACTGCCAGAAGTCCGGCATGAGGCGGGGGTGGGGATAGGACGACAGACCCTGGCCGCCGGCCTCGCGGCGGAAGTTATCGAGTTGTGCTTCGTCGATGCGCCCTTCGAGGTAGGCGCGCCCGTAGATGCCTGGCGAGGAGTGCCCCTGGATATACACCAGGTCGCCGGCAAAGGTCTCGGTTCGACCACGGAAGAAATGGTCAAAGCCTACGTCGTAGAGTACCGCGGCCGACGCATAGGTGGCGATATGCCCGCCCACGCCCGAGTGTTTACCGGCGCGCAAGACCATGGCCATGGCGTTCCAGCGGATAAACGCATTGAGCCGGCGTTCGATTGCCAGGTTGCCGGGGTAGGGCAGTTGCCGGTCCACCGCGATGGTGTTGACGTAGGGGGTGGTGACCCGCCCATGGAAGTCGCCATGTCGCGCTACGTCGAAATCCAGCAACTGATCGATCAGGTAATGGGCGCGGGGGCGACCTTCGGTGGACAGCACCGATTCGATGGACTCCAGCCATTCGCGGGTTTCCTGTGGATCGTCGTCGAGTCTTACTGCGTTGTTCGCGTTCATGTGAGGCTCCAGGTGTGCGGATACCAGCGTGCGGTTTCCTTGTGGGAAGGTGATTCGGCACGCTGCAAAAGTAATTGCAATTGCAACTACATGCCTGAATTTAGCGCGGGATGCGCTACCATTGCAACCTTCTCGAATTCCCCGGATGGTGTTGCATGTCGTCGAAAGAGCCTGATGTCTGGTTCCGTTTTGTCAGGGCCCACAGGACAGTCATCCGTGAAATCGAACGGCGCCTGGCCCTGGCCGACCTGCCGCCATACGCCTGGTACGATGCCCTGTGGGGCCTGGAAAGCGGTCCTGATGGCACTCGGCGCATGCATGAATTGGCCGATGTGCTGGCGATCGAGCGCTACAACCTGACGCGATTGGTGGACCGCCTGGAAAAGGACGGCCTGGTGGTGCGCTCACGCTGCGAAGGTGACGGGCGCGCCGCGTTTGCCTCGATCACCGATGAGGGCCGGGTGTTGCGTAAAAAGATGTGGGGCATCTACGAAAGTACTGTGGATGAACTGTTCCTCTCGCAACTCGACGCCGAGCAACGCCAGGGCTTTGCCGATGCGCTGGAGCGCACGGCCGGGCTGGCGATGCAGGCCAGTGTGCAGACCCGCGGACGGCGCAGGCCTGAAACACCATAGGCAAGGGCATGCTCTTGCTCATTTGAGGGCGTACTGTTGCAGCGCGCGCTCCACTTGTCGCACCTCGATCCGTCCCTCGTCTGCCAGCGCCTTCAGGGCCAGCACGGCAATCCAGTAGCGGTCAGGTGCCGTCGGTTGGACTGAGCCGGCCCCCAGCGCGACAAACCGTGCATCCACATGGGCCGCCAACGGGTCGACGATGGATTGCGGATAGCCGGTGACAGCGATCACCGGGCTGTGGTGGGCCGCCAGGCAATCGCGCAAGTGGCAGCTACGCTTTTCGGCCAGAGGGTGCAGGCGGTTCCAGCGCTCGGCGGCGCGTGCTTCCCGCGCCAGTCGGGTGTAGCTGGGGCAGCTCCATAACTGCGCCGATACGTTCCAGTCGGTCTCCAGCAGCCTCGCTGCATGCAGGACTTCTTCAAGTGCGCGGCCAGCCCCCAGCAAGCGCACGTGCAATTCGCCGGGTGGCTCGCGCCCGATCCGATACATCCCCTTGATTGCATCCTGTCGGTCCTGTGGCGCCAGTCCAGGTCCGTCGTCCTGGTCATGCAGGGCCAGGTAGTAAAATCCGGGCCTGCCGTCGACATACAGCGCGTGCAAACCCGCCAGCACAATCGCTCGGGTTTCGTCGCCGGAGGCTGGATCGTATGGGGTGCACTGCGGGTTGCTGGCCAGCCATAGCGCAAGTGAAGTGTGCGCGCCGTGGCGCCCGGAGGCGGGGCGGGTGTGGATGTCGTTGCACAGAATCCCGCGTTGATCGGTGCCCTGGCAGAGGGCACGCAACTGCGCCGATGAAGTGGCGTTATGCAGGTACAGCAGTGGTTTTTCCCCGGTATTACGCGCAAACCAGGTGGGCCAGGCGGTGATGCGCCTGGAGTGGGATTGGCCGCGAATGACCCAGGCTTGCCGGCGTGTCGCCGGGTGGAACTCCAGGGTGTTGGCCATGGCCATCACTGTATACAGGGGCGAGCTGCGGGGTGATTGTTGATCGTTGAGGGTGTCGATGCAGATTCGTGCGGATTGCGCAGTGCTGGCAGTCATGAGTCACGTCCCATGGCAATGGAGCGCATCACCCTACTGGAAGTTGACATGTGATTGCAATTGCAATGATTGCAGTTGCATTTAAATCGCTCGGTTAAATCCGCGCCTGGCTGCTGCGTTTAATCTTCAAGCCCAGGAACGTCATGCCCCTGTCTTTTTTTCGTCATGACGGCACTTTACGCTGGTGATGCAGGTCACTTGAGTCACCTGCTTTGATTAAACAAGGAGTCGACGATGGACGATTATCAAGAAGAGCTGCTGGAATACCAGGCCTTTGAACTGGACCCTTCGCACCCGGCCGACGACGCCACCGAGCTGTAGGCAGGCGTCAGGCGGAATGCCGCTGACTGCGGCGAAATTCCCCTGGGGTCTGGCTGTTCCAGCGCTTGAAGGCCCGTTGAAAGGCTTCCGCTGAGGCGAAACCGAGCAAGTAGGCAATTTCCCCAAACGCCAGTTCGGTATCGCGAATGTAGGTCATGGCCAGGTCGCGACGGGTGTCGTTGATAATGGCGCGAAACTGCGTGCCTTCCTCGGCCAGTTTGCGGCGCAAGGTCCAGGTCGGCAGTTTCAGGCGTGCCGCCACTTCTTCCAGGTCGGGTTCCCGGCCGCCATTGAGCATCGGCCCCAGCAAACGTGTGATGCGCTCGCGCAGGCTGCGGGTGCGGGTCAGTTGTTCTAATTCCCGTTCACACAGTTGCAGCAGCAAGTGCCAGGTACTGGGGCAGTGCTGCGGGTTGCGCAGGCCAAGGCTGTGCTGGCTCAGGCGCAGTTGATTGAGTTCGGCGCCGAACTGGATCGGGCAATCTCCCAGCACGGTGTAGCTTGCGCTGTAGTCCGGCGCGGCGAATTCGATTTCGATCCGCTCGGCCAATATAGGCTGCTGGCACAAGGTCGCCATCTGCTGCAGCCAACCGGCCAGAATCGAGTCCACCACGAAGCGGTTATAGGCGTTGTAGGGGCTGATGGAATAGAAGCGCAGCCAGGCACCCTGGGCGTCTTCATGAAAGCTCGACTGGCCACGGTAGTTGGCGCCGTACAGGGCCTCGAAGCGCGTCAGGGTGCGCGCGGCTTCGCGCACGTTGGGCGCCTGGGCGGCGGTGACGCCGGCCAGGCCAAGTTGATTCATGCGGCTCAACTGGCCCATGCGCAGGCCCAGGCTGGGGTCGCCGGTCAGTTGGATGGCTGCATGGCCCAGGCGCATATAGCGTGGGATCGACAGGCGCGCACCGGGCTCACTCAAGCGCGCCGGGTCGAGGCCGTACTGCAGCAGCAGCGGCTGCGGGTCCAGGCCATGGCTGAGGATGGCGTCGGCCAGGGTATGCACGATGCCCACCGATAAGTCCCCGAGGCGCATCGGTGCCGGTTTCATGGGCTTACAGCCACACGTTCAGCAGGCGCGCACCACGCGCGTTGCTGTCGGCGAAGACTTGGCCCTGGGCACTGAGAAAGCTCTGGCCGCTGGTGCCCTGGTCCCAGAATTGCCCGCGCATGAATACGCTCATGCCCGCACCCGCGAGGCTGATGGGAGGCTGGCTGATCAGGCTCAGACGATGCCAGGCTTCGCCTTCACTGAGCTCTTCGGGCTTGAGGCTGACTTCCGGGGGCGTGGACACGCTCTTGAAGCCGCGCCATGGCTTGTCCCAGGTGTCGCGGCCAATCACCAGTGCCGGCACGGCCACCAATTGCGCGCCTTGTTCGTTGAGCTTGCGGTAGTTGTCGGGGTACCAGCTGTCGCTGCCGATCAGGATACCCAGGCGCCCGGCCGGAGTGTCGATCACACTGATCGCGTTTTCGTCGCCCGGGGCGATAAAGCCGCGCTCATCGAAGATCGGGTAGAGCTGGCGCTGGGGTTGGCCCAACGGCAAGCCATCGCGGTCGAACACCAGGCTGGTGTTGTACAGCGCGCCATGACCGACCTGCAATTGGCCCTGGCTGACGCTCGGGTTGGGCAGGGCGATGGAGCCGGCCACCAGGGTCACTCCGAACTCTTTGGCCAGACCGCCAAACAGCACCTGGTAATCACGTGCCATGGCCGGCGCCTTCATGCGCAGGTAGGCATCGTCCAGGCGGTTATCGCCCTGGGCACTGATCAGTGCGCGCAGGAACAGCAACGGATTGCTTGCCGACAACCAGTTCATCGCCTCTTTCAGGCTGGTGGCCTGATACAGCTGGTTTTTTTCGCCGCTGACCATCAACCAGGTGCCGACGTGCTCCGGCAGGACCACGATGGTTTTGTCGTTGATCAGGCCCATGTCCCGGGCATTGCGCAGATAGGCCGAAAGCTTCAGGTGCAGGCGTTCCAGGCTCTGGTAGTCGGCGGGGAACAGCTCCGGCTGGATGCCCAGCAGGTTGCCGTGATCGGCGGGAGTGCCCTCGTTCACCGCCAGGTTGATCCGCAGGTCCGACAGGTAATGCCCCACGGGGCGCTCCTGGGTCCAGACCAGATAGGCGGAAACGGCGGCGACCAGGGCCATGGTCAGGGTCAAAGCAAGTAATTTACGCATGGGGGAACAGACAACAAGCCGTGTGCAGGGTTCGCCCCTAGGGTAGGGCCCGTCGTCCCGCTTGCCAAGGGGCGCTGCACATTTGGATCAATAAGTTGTCAGTTTCAGTCATTGAGCGCTAAGGGCGGGGCTCTTAGTCTGTGGGACATAAACCGATGGCCGGCCATTCGAGCCTGCCACGTCCCGTGATGATCCGTTGTGGAGCTGTACCATGACCGCTGCTGCCTACCCGCACCTGCTAGCCCCGTTGGACCTGGGTTTTACCACCTTGCGCAACCGTACCCTGATGGGGTCGATGCACACCGGCCTTGAAGAAAAGCCCGGCGGCTTCGAGCGCATGGCCGCGTATTTCGCCGAGCGTGCCCGAGGCGGCGTCGGCCTGATGGTCACCGGCGGTATCGGCCCGAACGATGAAGGCGGGGTGTACTCCGGGGCAGCCAAGCTGACCACTGAAGCCGAAGCGCTGAAGCACAAGATCGTCACCCAGGCCGTCCACGAGGCGGGCGGCAAGATCTGCATGCAGATCCTTCACGCCGGGCGTTATGCCTACAGCCCCAAGCAGGTTGCGCCGAGTGCGATCCAGGCGCCGATCAACCCGTTCAAGCCCAAGGAGCTGGACGAGGAAGGCATCGAGAAGCAGATCAGCGACTTTGTCACCTGCTCTCTGCTGGCCCAGGTCGCCGAGTACGACGGCGTCGAAATCATGGGTTCCGAAGGTTATTTCATTAACCAATTCCTCGCCGCCCACACCAACCATCGCACCGATCGCTGGGGTGGCGCCTACGAAAACCGTATGCGTTTGCCGGTGGAAATCGTGCGCCGGGTGCGCGAAGCCGTCGGGCCGAATTTCATCATCATCTTCCGCCTGTCGATGCTCGACCTGGTGGAAGGCGGCAGCACCTGGGAAGAAATCGTGCAGTTGGCCAAGGCCATCGAGCAGGCGGGCGCGACGATTATCAATACCGGTATCGGCTGGCATGAAGCACGCATCCCGACCATCGCCACCAAGGTGCCGCGCGGCGCGTTCAGTAAAGTCACGGCCAAGCTGCGTGGCGCGGTGCAGATCCCGTTGATCACCACCAACCGTATCAACACCCCGGAAGTGGCCGAGCAGATCCTCGCCGAGGGCGATGCGGACATGGTGTCCATGGCGCGGCCGTTCCTCGCCGACCCGGAGTTCGTCAACAAGGCCGCCGCTGGCCGGGCCGACGAGATCAATACCTGCATCGGCTGCAACCAGGCCTGCCTGGACCACACCTTCGGTGGCAAATTGACCACCTGCCTGGTCAACCCGCGCGCCTGCTACGAGACCGAGCTCAATTACCTGCCGGTCAAGCTGATCAAGAAAATCGCCGTGGTCGGCGCCGGCCCAGCCGGCCTGGCTGCTGCCACCGTGGCGGCGGAGCGCGGCCATCAGGTGACCCTGTTCGATTCGGCCAGCGAGATCGGTGGCCAGTTCAACGTGGCCAAGCGTGTGCCGGGCAAGGAAGAATTTTTTGAAACCCTGCGTTACTTCAAGCGCAAGCTGCAGACCACCCATGTCGAACTGTGCCTCAACACCCGGGTCGATGTAGCGCAACTGGTGGCCGGCGGTTATGACGAGATCATTCTCGCCACCGGTATCGCGCCGCGTACCCCGGCGATTCCTGGCGTGGAAAACCCCAAGGTGCTCAGCTACCTGGACGTGCTTCTGCAGCGCAAACCGGTGGGCAAGCGCGTTGCGGTGATCGGCGCCGGTGGTATCGGCTTTGACGTGTCGGAGTTCCTTGTGCACCAGGGCGTGTCCACCAGCCTGGACCGCGAAGCGTTCTGGAAGGAGTGGGGCATCGACACCCTCCTGCAGGCGCGCGGTGGCGTGGCCGGGATCAAGGCCCAGCCCCATGCCCCGGCGCGTGAGGTGTACTTGCTGCAGCGCAAGGCTTCCAAGGTTGGCGACGGCCTGGGCAAGACCACCGGCTGGATCCACCGTACCGGCCTGAAGAACAAAAAAGTGCAGATGCTCAATAGCGTCGAGTACCTGAAGATCGACGACGCCGGCCTGCATATCCGGATCGGCGCCGAGGGCGAGCCCCAGGTGCTGGCGGTGGACAATATCGTCATCTGCGCCGGCCAAGACCCGTTGCGCGAGTTGCAGGACGGCCTGGTCGCCGCTGGCCAGAACGTGCACCTGATCGGGGGGGCGGACGTGGCTGCCGAGTTGGACGCCAAGCGCGCCATCAACCAGGGCTCGCGCCTCGCCGCCGAGCTGTAAGGCGACACGAGGGGCGGTGTTAGACTACCGCCCCTTTTTTTATGCAGACATGCACTGATGGGTCCTTTCGACTGGCTTCCCCATGCGCCCCTTGAACCTTTGCAGCTGGAGTGGCTGAACGGGGTCGAGGTGGCCGTGTTGCGCCTGGACCGCATCGACCCGCTGATCAGCGGCAACAAGTGGTTCAAACTCACCGGGCACCTGGCCGAGGCGCAACAGGCGGGGGCCAGCGGCGTCATCAGCCTGGGTGGCGCCTACTCCAATCATCTGCATGCCCTGGCGGCGGCCGGCAAACGCTTCGGTTTTGCCACCGTCGGCCTGCTGCGTGGGCACCCACAAGACACCCCGACCGTCCTCGACCTGCAAGCTTTCGGCATGCAACTGCACTGGCTGGGCTATGGCGGTTACCGCGCGCGCCATGGGCCGGACTTCTGGTTGCCTTGGCGCGAGCAATACCCGGATTTGCATCCCGTGCCCGAAGGCGGCGGCGCAATGACAGGGGCGTTGGGCTGTGGCGTGTTGGTCGAGCAGGTGCGCAGGCAGTTGCACACCCTGGGCTGGGCCGATTACCACGGCTGGTGGCTGGCAGCCGGTACCGGTACCACCCTGGCGGGCCTGGTGCTGGCGGAGGCGGGTGCCCATCTTGTGTACGGGGCCCTGGCGGTGCCGGATGACCACGGCGTTGCGCAGAACGTGCAGGCTATTGTGCCGGGCGGGTATGAGTTGCTGGATGCCAGCCGTGGCGGCTTTGCAAAGGTCGATCCGTTATTGCTTGAGTTTATCCAGGCCACCGAGCGGGCCAGCGGCCTGCTGTTGGAACCGCTTTACACCGGCAAGGCGCTGCTGGCGCTCAAACAACAGATCGAGGCCGGGCGCTTTGCCCCCGGCACTCGCCTGATTTTTGTGCACACCGGTGGCCTGCAAGGCCGTCGGGGTTTTGTGGATTAACGCTTGGGCAACATGCGCAACACGGTGTTATCCCGCATGAAGTAGTGGTGGTACAGACCCGCCGCGGCATGCAGGCCGATCAGCCAGTAACCGAGGGTGCCGCCCAACACATGCCAGCCTTCGATCTGCTTGGCCAGGTCCTTGTTCTCACCAATCAGCGGTGGCAACTCGATCCCGTAGAACCACACCGAATGCCCTTCGGCACTGACGATCAGCCAGCCAAAGATCGGCATGCCGATCATGAACACATACAGCGCCACATGCATCAGCGTCGCCAGCAGGGCTTGCCATTGCGGCGGCGCGGGTAAAATCTTCGGCGCCACGCCAAGGCTGCGGGCAAACAGGCGCAGCCAGACCAGTACGAATACGGTCAGGCCGAACATGAAGTGCATTTCCTTGATCAGGGTGCGGCCGCCGCTACCCTTGGGGAAAATCCCGCGAAACTCAATGGTGGTGTAGACCAGCACCAGCAGCACTAGCATCAGCCAGTGCAAGGCGATGGACATCGTACTGTAACGTGACTCGCTGTTTTTCCACGGCATCGCGTATTTCCTCACTCATCAGGGGCAAACCTCCGTTCTTTGGCGACGAAGTCCCTTTAGCCTAAACCTGTTATGCAAGGTTTGCCCGAGTGAGGGGCGATGTATTGACGTCGATCAGGCGCTTTGCGGCATTTCACCACGGGCCAGGCGCTGATTGATGTCGGCGATCACGCCGGGCAGGTCGGTGATGGTGTCGATCAGGTAGTGCGGGCGCGAGCCGGCAAACAGCGTTTCGATGCGCTGGCGTTCACTAGCCAGGGTCGCCGGGTCCAGGGCGCGGAACTGCTCGTAGGTCAGGCCCAGGGCGTTGCCTGAGCAGGTCAGCGCCACGGTCCACATCCCGGCGCGGCGGCCTTCGAGGATGCCCGGCACGGTGTCGTCGATCTTCACGCAGGCCGCCACGTCATCGATGCCCAGGGCGATCACGTTGGCCAGGGCCTGGGCCGGCCATGGGCGGCCATTGGGTACTTCGTCGGTGGCCACGACGTGGTCGGCGATGTAGCCGTTGGTGGCGGCCAACTCGACCACTTTGTCCATCACTTGTTTGGGGTAGCCGGAGCAGGAGCCGATCTTGATCCCTTGCGCACGCAGCGCGGCAATGGTCTCCAGGGCGCCGGGAATCAGCGCCGAGTGTTCGGCGATCTTCTCGATCTGCAACGGCATGAAGCGCTCGTAGATGGCGGTCACGTCATCGTCGGTCGGCGTGCGGCCGAAGGCCTTGCGATAGCGCTCGGCGACTTGCGGCTGATCGCACAGGGTGCGGATGTGGTCCCACTTGCCCATGCCCATCGGGCCACGGGCTTCTTCGATGGAGACCTGCACGTCGAACTCGGCAAACGCTTCGACAAAAATCTGCGTAGGCGCGAAGGAGCCGAAGTCGACCACGGTGCCGGCCCAGTCAAGGATGGCGGCCTGCAGGGTGTTGGGGTTCTGATAGTTCATGGTTTAAATCCTGTCAGTAAGGGGTAGGAGTCGGCTTGCCGGCGATGGCGGCCGTGAAGGCCCCATCGCCGAGGGAATCAGATTTCGAGTACTTCCATCTCTTGCAGCGCCTGGGCAATCGCCGCCACCGCCGCTTGCATCTCGGCCTGGTTGACATGGCCGATGCAGCCGACGCGGAAGGTCTCCACCTGGGTCAATTTGCCCGGATACAGAATGAAACCCTTGGCCTTGACCCGCTCGTAGAAGTCTTTGAACTGGTAGCGCGGATCGTTCGGCGCATGGAAGGTGACGATGATCGGCGCCTGGATCGCGCTCGGCAGGAAGCTGCGCAGGCCCAGGTCGGCCATGCCATCCAGCAGCGTCTGGCAGTTGGCTGCATAGCGCTGATGGCGCGCCGGCAAGCCGCCTTCTTCGTTGTATTGCAGCAGCGCTTCATGCAGGGCGGCCACCACATGGGTCGGCGGGGTAAAGCGCCATTGCCCGGTCTTGGCCATGTAGGCGTGCTGGTCGAACAAATCCATGGCCAGGGAGTGGCTGTTGCCCTGGGCCGCGGCCAGGGCCTCTTTTTTCGCAAACACAAAACCCATGCCTGGCACGCCTTCCAGGCATTTGCCGGAGGCGGCGATCAGTGCATCGAACGGCACCTGGGCGGCGTCGATGGGCAGCGCGCCAAAGGAGCTCATGGCGTCGATGATCAGGTGCTTGCCGTGGTGCTGGATGACCTGGGCGATTTCCGGCAGTGGGTTGAGGATGCCGGTGCTGGTTTCGCAGTGGATCAGCGCGATATGGGTGATGCTGCTGTCAGCCTGCAACAGCCGGTCGACATCGGCGGCTGTGGTGGGCTGGTCTTCGGCGGTTTCGAAGGTGCTGAACGGGCGGCCCAGCACTTCGCAGATCTTCGCCAGGCGCTTGCCGTACGCGCCGTTGATCAGCACCAGTACCTTGCCATCGCGGGGTACCAGGGTGCCGATGGCAGCTTCGACGGCGAACGTGCCGCTGCCCTGCAAGGGCACGCAGTGATGGCTGTCGCCACCGTTGATGATCGCCAGCAGTTGCTCGCAGAGGCTGGCGGTCAGTTGGTTGAAGCGGTCATCCCACGAACCCCAGTCAACCATCATCGCCTGGCGGGTGCGGGCGGAGGTGGTCAGGGGCCCAGGTGTGAGCAGGATCGGCGCGGCAGTACTCATTCTCATGTCCTCGCAAAGCAGTGGGATGAAGCTACGGGACATAAATTGCAGTTTGGCTTGTCATCAATCAAATTGTTTGTTGTTATGCCAGCCATCAGTGAGGCCGATAGCTATGAATCTTTTCCAACTCCGTGCATTTGACGCCGTGGCCCGGGACGGCAGTTTTACCCGTGCCGCCGCACGCCTGTTTATCAGCCAGCCAGCCGTGACCGGGCATATCAAGGCGCTGGAAGAGCACTACCAGATCACCCTGCTGCGGCGTACCGCGCGGCGCGTCGAGTTGACGGAGGAGGGCATCAAGCTGGCGGCCATTACCCGCAGTATCTTCGGCCTGGTGGATGAAGCGCAGACCCTGCTCGAAGCCAACCGCCAATTACTCACCGGGCGCCTGGAAGTGGCGGCGGATGGCCCGCATATGGTCATGCCGATGCTGGCCAAGCTGCGTGCCCGTTACCCGGGGATTACCGTCAACCTGCGCCTGGGCAATGCCCAGGAAACCCTGGCGGCGCTGCTGTCCGAGCATGCGGATGTGGCCGTGTTGACCGAAGTCGAGCCGCGCAAGGGCGTGCACCTGCAACCCTTGAGCGAATCCCGTATCTGCGCCTTGGTACCGGCTGGCCATCCGTGGCTGGCGGACCCGGCGGGTATCCGTCTGGAGCAGTTGGACCAGGTGATCATGGTACTGCGCGAGCCCAGTTCCATTACCCGCCGCACCTTCGACGACGCCTGTGCCAAGGCCAGCGTGCAGCCCAGGGTGTTGCTGGAACTGGACAGCCGCGAAGCGGTGACGGAAGCGGTGGCTGCCGAGTTGGGGGTGGGCGTGGTGTCGTCGGTGGAAGTCAGCCGCGATCCGCGGGTGCATGCGATTCCCATCCGTGGCGACGGGCTGCTGAACCAACATATGCTCGGCTGCATGGAGCGGCGCCGGGAATTGCGCTTGATTCAGGCGTTCTTCGAGTTGGCTTCGGGCTGATCTTCGCGCAGGCTTTCGCGGACAATCTCCAGAAAGGTCGCCACTACCCGCCGCGAACTCTGTTCCTTGAGGCACACCAGTGTTTCCTTCATGCGCTGGGTGCAGTCGCGGATGGGCATGGCATACACCCGTGAATCGGCGCCGAACTCCGACGCCGACACCACGTCCACGCCAATCCCCACTACCACGGCCTCGCGCGCGGCTTCGCGGCCTTCCACCTGGATCGCCGGGCGGATGCGCAGCCCGGCCTGGTGCATCTCGCGCTCCAGGGTCTGACGGGTCACCGAGCCGGTTTCCCGCAGGACCAGGGGGGTGTCGTCCAGATCCGCCAGCTCGATGGACTCGCGCCCGGCCCACGGGTGGTTGCGGGCGACGAACGCCAGCATCGGGTCATCACGCAAGGGGATCGAAAGCAGGCGCTCATCGTCGACGTCACGCCCCACCAACGCCAGGTCGGCCTGATAGTTGTACAGGCGGTACAGCGCATCATCGGTGTTGCCGGTCTCGATTTTCACGGTGATTCCCGGATAACGTTCGCAAAACCGGGCGATTTGCGGCAGCACATGCACCGGGGCGTCCACCGCCAGGGTCAGGCTGCCGGTTTGCAGGGCCTTGGAGTCTTGCAGCAGCTCCTGGGCTTCGGCGGCGATGACAAACAGGCGCTGGGTGATACTCAGCAGGCGCTCGCCGAGGTCGGTCAGGCGCACCGAGCGTTTGTTGCGATGGAACAGCAGCACGCCAAAACGCTCTTCAAGCTTGCGCACTTGGTCTGAAATGGCCGGCTGGGTGAGGAACAACCGTTCGGCCGCCAACGTGAAACTGCCATGGACAGCCACGGCATGGAAGGCTTTGAGTTGGGCGTGGGAAACCGACATGGCGCGACCTCTTACAAGCTGAGCTTATATTTGAAATACGATAAATCGATTTTACCTATTAGTCAGCCATTGCTTTGATAGCCCTCAGTCGCCGTAGGTTGAGTCCTACAACTTCGGCGATCATGAGCCCTTGCGTGCAACCTTGCAGGACTCATCTGACCAGTACCCGGTGCTCTGCCACCCGGTACTGCAGTGCAAAACAATAAAAACACAGGCAATTGCTTCTCGATTCTGCCGGCACACTCACACCTGAGGTCAGAACCACCATGAATATCCCTATGGGTAGCATCAAGCGTTGGCGCGTGCAGATTTTCGCCATCACCTGGCTGGCATATGCCGCTTTCTATTTCACCCGCAAAGCATTTTCCGTGGCCAAGTTAGGGATCGTTGACGACCCGAGTTTCCCGCTGGACAAGATGATGATGGCCAACCTGGATGGCCTGTACCTGGCGGCCTATGCCGTCGGCCAGTTCACCTGGGGCATGCTCGCCGACCGTTTCGGCCCACGGGTGGTGGTGTTGGGCGGGCTGGTGATTTCAGCGGCTGCCGCGCTGGTCATGGGCACGTTTGCCACCTTGCCGATCTTTGTCACGTGCATGTTGATCCAGGGGTTGGCGCAATCCACCGGCTGGTCGGGGCTGTGCAAGAACCTTGGTAGTTTCTTCCCGGCGCAACAGCGCGGGCGGGTGCTGGGCTTATGGAGCTCGTGTTACGCGTTTGGCGGGCTGGTGGCCTCGCCCTTTGCCGGCTGGTGGGCCTACACCCTGATTGGCAGCTGGCACGCGGCATTTATCTCCAGTGCCGCGGTGGTGGCGGTGGTGGCGGTGCTGTTCTTTATTTTCCAGCGCAACACGCCACAGGACGTTGGCCTGCCAGAAGTGGAGCCCGAGCCGGCAATGAGCGCCGAAGAGCAGGCGGCGGCGAAAAAAATCAGCATCCTTGAGCCGTTGCGCGAGATCTTGCGCAACCGCACGGTGCTGACCCTGGGCCTGGCGTACTTCCTGTTGAAACCGGCGCGTTACGCGATCCTGTTGTGGGGCCCGGTGATTGTCTATGAGCAGATGCCCTCGGTGGGCAAGGTCGGCGCGGCCATTGTGCCCACGGCGTTCGAGCTGGCGGGGTTGTTGGGGCCGATCATGATTGGCCTGGCGTCCGACAAACTGTTCGGCGCCCGGCGCATGCCGGCCTGTGTTCTCAGTTTGTTGGCGCTGACCGTGTCCCTGGCGCTGTTTATGGGGGCGTTGCATACCGGCAGTGTGATGTTGGTGATGGCTTTGCTGTTTGTCATGGGTCTGACCCTGTACGGGCCGGACTCGATGATCAGCAGCACGGCGGCCATTGACTTCGGTACCGCCAAGGCCGGCGCAACGGCGGCGGGCTTCGTCAATGGTTGCGGCTCGGTGGGCGCGATCCTCGGTGGCCTGCTGCCGGGCTACTTCGACACGGTGACGGTGTTTATCGTGTTCGCCGGCGCTGCCCTGTTTTCCTCGCTGGTGCTGATGCCTTATTGGAACGCCCGGCCTGCGGTATTGGCGCAAGTGGGCGACTTTGTGCCGGATCGCACTGTGGCAATCAAACCCCTGCGCACCTGAGGTACCTGCAACGCTGGCCGGTTTTTTGGTGGAACGATGGGTTCTTGCCCTATAAACTCTGCGGCCAAAGCGCCGGCCAGTAGACGTCTCGGCGCCACGGATATCAAGAGAGTGAGTCATGGGCGCACAGTGGAAGGTTAAACATAAAGAAGCGGCATCCAATGCCAAGGGCAAGATTTTCGGCAAGCTGGTGAAGGAAATCACCATTGCCGCCCGTAACGGTGCGGACACCGCGACCAACGCCCACCTGCGTCTGGTGGTCGAGCAGGCCAAAAAGGCCTCGATGCCCAAGGAAACCCTGGAGCGCGCAATCAAGAAAGGCGCGGGCTTGCTCGGCGAGACCGTGCAGTACCATCGCGTGACTTATGAAGGGTTCGCCCCGCACCAGGTGCCGTTGATCGTTGAATGCGTGACCGACAACATCAACCGCACCGTGGCGGAAATCCGCGTAGCTTTCCGCAAGGGGCAACTCGGGGCTTCGGGCTCGGTGGCCTGGGACTTCAACCATGTAGGGCTGATCGAGGCCTCGCCGGACACCCCCGATGCCGACCCGGAAATGGCCGCCATCGAAGCCGGTGCCCAGGACTTTGAGGAAGGTGAAGAAGAGGGCACGACCCTGTTCATCACCGAGACCACCGACCTGGACGCGGTGCAGAAGGCGTTGCCGGAGCAGGGTTTTACCGTGTTGTCGGCGAAGTTGGGCTACCTCGCGAAAAACCCGGTCAGCGGCCTGAGCGACGAGCAGATGGCTGAAGTCGAAGCCTTCCTGGAAGGCCTGGACAACCATGACGACGTGCAGGACATGTTCGTCGGCCTGGCGGGCTAAACCCGGCCTGGAATTATGGGCACGGGCTTGTGTGTGAGCGGGCTTGCCCGCGATTGCGGTGTATCAGATGGCACATCAGCTGGCTGACCCACTGCTATCGCGGGCAAGCCCGCTCCCACATAAGCCCGCTTCCGCATTTGCAGGGCGTTTCAGAGTGAGGACAGTAGTGCCTCGATCTCTTCGAACGCCGGACGCGCCAGCACCTGCGGCTGGCAGCAGCGCTCCCGCAGCGCCTCCAGCACTTGGTGCTGGTCATCGCTCAAACCTGCGTCAATGCGCTCCAGCAACTCCTCCAGCAACACCCCGAACGCCCGCACTTCAATGCGCTGCAACGCCCTGGTTTCCAAGGTGTCGGCCGTGGCATGGAATGACGCCGCGCCAAAGTCCCCCAGCAAACAATCACCCCCGGCATTCCACAGGATATTGTGGCCATACAGGTCGCCATGGGTGATGCCATGCCGGTGCAGGTGTGCGGCCACGGAGGCGATGCCGCGCGCCATGCGCAACGCCACAGCCACGCTGAAACGGCTGGCGGGGTCGTAGATGTCCCGTGTGCAGGACGCCAGGCTGGGTAGGCCGGCGAGGTTGCGGTAGCTCGGGTCGATCAGGTCCATCACCAGCGCGGCCTGGTCATCGGGGTGGCCGATTACCCGGCCTTGCACCTTGATCAGGTTGGGGTGCAGCCCGGCGGCAATGCAGGCCTGCATTTCATGCAGCGGTGAACCGTCGCTGGTGATGGTGCCCTTATAGAGCTTGACCGCGACCGCCTCGTTCGACGGTTTGCGCAGTGCCTTGCGAATCACCCCCGAGGCACCTTCGCCGAGCACCTCGGCCAGCTCCAGTTCGGCCCAGGGAATATTCGCTGTGTTGTCGTCAATTGCCAGTTCGACCGCGCTTTCCACCGGGTTGCCGGCATAGGCCAGCCAGGTCAGGCGCGGCAGCGTCAGCAGCCATTGCGGCAATTGCGTCAGGCGGTTGGCGGCGATGCGCAGCAGTTCGAGGTTATGGCACTGGGCCAGGCTCGCCGGCAGTTGCTCCAGGCGATTACCGGCCAGCATGAGTTTTTGCAGCAGCGGCCGTTCGCCGAGTTCATCCGGCAAGTGGCTGAGACGGTTATCGGTGAGGATCAACCAACGCAATTGCGGCGGCAGTGCAGCAGCCGACACCTGCTCGATCTGGTTGGCCTTGAAGCCGACCATGCTCAATTGCTGGCATTGCCCCAGGCACGCCGGCAGTTCGGTGAAGGCGTTGTCCGAGCAAAACAGCACGCGCAGGTGGGGCAGCCGGTGCAGGTCGTCGGGCAGGCTGCGCAGGGCGTTGCCGCTCAGGTTGAGGATTTCCAGGGAGTCGGCCAGGTCGAAGATTTCCCGGGGGAACTGCGTCAGGCCGCAGGACAGGTCCAGGCGCTTGATGCCAGCCAGTTGGCCAGCCTTGAGTTGGGCAAGGGTATCCATGAACAGCTTAGGTCACTCGACAAGGTCAAAGGCGCTCATGATAGCGACTTGAGCGCCAGCGGGCTGACTTGTTGCAACTGCCCCAGGCGGCTGCGGGTGCGCGCCAGGTCAATCGCCTGGCCTTGCAGGGCGTGGTCCAGTGGCTGTTGGCCCAGCAGGGTCAGGTGCTTGTCCTGGTCGTACAGCACGTCGATCAGGTTGATAAAGCGCTGTTGCACGGCAATCGGGCAATCGCCGAGCAGCGGCAGGTCGTCGATGATCCAGTGGTCGAAATCCTCGCACAGCAGCAGGTAATCCATCACGGCGGTGGGCTGTTCGCACAGGTCGTTGAAGGTCAAGGCCAGGCTGCGCGCCTGGTGCCAGCGCACCTGCAGTTGCCGCGAGCCGACCGCCAGCGCCAGGGGCGGGCCATCGGTGGCGGGCAGCCCCAGCTCACGGCGCTGGGCCGGGGTGCCCGGCCACACGTACTGGCCATGGGTGAAGCGCTGCAGCTGGTGGTTCTGCGCCAGGCCCCGGTAGTCCTGAGGCGCGCTGACTTCCATGACGTCCATGCGCGCGCTGATCAAGTCAATCACCGGCTTGAAGCGCTGATGGTACAGCGGGTTGGGCAGCAAGCCCTGGGGCGGGTAATTGGAGGTGACCAGCAGCAGGATGCTCCGTTGGAACAGGGCCTTGAACAGGCGGGTGATCAACATCGCGTCGCCGATGTCATGCACATGGAACTCGTCGAAACACAGCACCCGGCAGCCGTCGAGCAATTGATCCAGGGTGGCGCCCAGGGCATCGGCCTGCTGGCGGTGGGCAAACATGCCGCGGTGCAGGCGGGCGAAAAAGTCGTGGAAATGTACCCGCTGCTTGTCAGGCAGGGGCAGGGCCTGGAAAAACCCGTCCAGCAGCCAGCTTTTGCCCCGGCCGACAGCGCCGTGCAGGTACAGGCTGCGGGTCGGGCGCTGGGCCAGCAGGTGTGCGGCCTGCCGCGCCATAGCGTCGATAACCTGCACCTGGCTGGGGCTGAGGGTGTAGCCCTGTTGCCGAGCCTTGTCCGCGAAGAAGCGCTGAATGGCTGGCGCGCTGTCGTGGGCGGTTTTTTTGCCCAGCAGGCGTTTGAGCAGGGGCTGGCTCTCTCGAAAAGGCATGGCGTTGGCGTCCTAGAACCGGGTGGTCTGCTTGAGCAATGGGGTGGTCGGCTCGTCCTCCGGGCTGACCATCGCATAGTTGTAGCCGGGGCTGGACCAGTATTCGGCCTGCAGTCCGTCGGCACTGCGGCTGCCCCGTGGCAGCAGGGTGTTTTGCGGGCCGGGCGGGCGAATATAAAAACTGATGCGCCGGCCCTGCGGGTTCTCGTAAAGCACCATCGCTGCCGCGCCCTGATCGGTGCTGAGCAGCCGTGCGCTGACCGGGCTGAAGCCGGCCTGGCTGAGGTCTGGCAGGCGATGGGCCTGGGCGAAGTAACGGTCGAGCCAGGCTTGCATATCGCCATTGCCCTGCACCTGGTAATCGGCGGGCATGATTGGGTTCTGGGCAAACAGGCGGTACGCCTGCATGGCGTCGGTCATCGGCAGTGCGCTGGCGACCAGGGTCGCCTGCCGCGCTTGCCAGCCACCCAGGCCGCCCAGGCCGACGGCGAGCACCAGCATGGCGGCAGTGGCCAGCTGGCGGCGCGACTGGTGCTTGAGACGCTGGCGAATCTGCGCCGGATCCAACTCGGGGTTGGCCGCTGGCGGCGCACCGATGGCCGTGCGCAGGTGCTGGGCATCCTGTTGCCAGGCGTGGACCTGGGCCGCGACCTCGGGGTGGGCGGCGAGCCAGATCTGCAGTTGGCGGCGATCCGGCTCGCTGAGCTGGTGATCGACGTACGCGTGCAGGTCGCGTTCGTTGGGGGGCAGGCTGATCATTTGAGTATCCGCAGGGAAGGGCGGGTGATGTCGCCGTCGCTGAGCTGGCGCAAGGCCTGGCGGGCGCGGGACAGGCGTGACATCACGGTGCCGATGGGCACGTCGAGGATATGGGCGACTTCCTTGTAGCTCAAGCCTTCCACCGAAACCCACAGCAGCAGGGCGCGTTGCTCGCTGCTCAACTGGTCGAAGGCTTGCAGGGTCGATTGGGCGATCACCGTACGTTCGACTGACGGTTGCGCGTCATCACGGCCGGTGAAGAACTCCAGCATCCGCGCATAACGCCGCGAACGCCGGTGCGCGTCGAGGAACTGCCGGTAGAGGATCGAGAACAGCCAGGCGCGCAAATCGCCGTCGACGCGCTTGTTGCGCCAACTGACGATGGCGCGCTCAAGCGTGGCCTGCACCAGGTCGTCGGCGCTGCTGGGGTTGCGTGTCAGGGATACGGCAAAGCGCCGTAGCCTGGGGAGGAGTTCACGCAATGAGTCGTCGAGTTTGTGCATGGCAATCTTGGTCACTGTGCTTGGACCAGGAAGACGTCCGGCCTTGGAGGTTATTCCAGGGATTGAAAAATAAACAGTGCGGGTGGGAATAGAGCGTGTCGACGCTCGTCCTGCTTCTCTCTCACCTGTGGCCGCTGGCCCTGGAGCACTGCATGCCAGATCAACCATCCCCCTTACGCCCGCCGCTGGGGCGCGCCAGCCTGATGCTGCGCCTGGCCGCTATCGGCGTGGTCGTCGGCGCCGCCGCCGGGGCGTTTGCCTACGTCAACGGTACACTCGACCCGCAGCGGTTGCGCCCCCAGAGCCTGGTCAATGCCCTGGAAACCAATAACGGCGTGCACCCCGGCTACCGGCGCAACCATTCCAAGGGTGTATGCGTGGCGGGCTATTTCGAGAGCAGTCCTGCGGCGCGTGCCTATTCCCGTGCGCAGGTATTCAGCGAGGCCCGCACCCCGGTGATCGGCCGTTTTGCCTTGCCCAGCGGCAACCCCTATGCCCCGGACAGCAGCGTGCCGATCCGCAGCCTGGCCGTGCAGTTCAACCAGGCCAACGGCCAGCAATGGCGCAGCGGGATGAACAGCATGCCAGTGTTCCCGGTGGGCACGCCCGAGGCGTTCTACCAGATGCTCAAGGCGGGGACTCCGGACCCGGCGACCAGCAAGCCCAACCCGGCCAGTATGCCGGCGTTTTTTGCCAGCCATCCGGAGACGGCGCCGTTCCTGGCCTGGGTCAAGACGGCCAGGCCATCAGCCAGCTATGCCACCGAGCGTTACAACGGCATCAATGCGTTTTACCTGGTGAATGCCGACGGGCAGCGCCAGGCCGTGCGCTGGGGGCTGGTGCCGCTGAGCCAGGACGTCAGCGCAGCCGCTGCGCCGCCAGGGGCGGATTTCCTCCAGGCCGACCTGGAGCAACGATTGGCGGCCGGCCCCCTGCGCTGGCAGTTGCAGATCACCCTGGCCAACCCCACGGACCCGGTGGATGACGCGAGCAAGGCCTGGTCTGGGGCGCACACGGTGCTGGATGCCGGCACGCTGGTACTCGAGCGCAGTCAGCCGCAGTTGGACGGTGATTGCCGCGATATCAACTTTGACCCGCTGATCCTGCCCAGTGGTATCGAAGCCTCCAATGACCCGCTGCTGGCTGCACGTTCTGCTGCCTATGCCAGTTCCTACCTGCGCCGTACCGGCGAAGTCAGCCAGTTGCACAGCGCCTCTCAGGAGTCCCAGCCATGAAGACTCAACCACGTTTTTTCGCCCCGCTGGCGCGCCTGCTGCACTGGCTGATGGCGCTGATGGTCATTGCCATGCTGTTTATCGGTGCTGGCATGGTGGCCTCGGTGTCCCAACGCCATGCATGGTTGTTGCACCTGCACAAGCCATTGGGCATTGCGATTCTGCTGTTGGTGATCGTGCGCCTGGTGGTGCGCTTTGCTACCCGCCAGCCGCCGCTGCCTGCCGATTTGCCGGCGTGGCAGGTGTTGGCGGCCAAGGCGTCGCATCTGCTGCTGTATGGCTTGATGCTGGCGCTGCCGTTGTTGGGATGGGCGATGATTTCGGCGGCCGGTGACCCAGTGATGCTGAGCAGTTCTTTGCAGTTACCGGCGTGGGTGCCGGCCAACGCGCAGTTGTTTGCAATCCTGCGCAAGGCCCATGGGTATCTCGCCTATTTGCTGTTCCTCACGGTGTTGCTGCATTTGGCGGCGGCGTTGTTCCATGGCTGGATTCGCCGGGATGGCGTTTTGCAAAGCATGCTCGGCAAGGACTGAGCCCCGAGGGTTGCCCACCAGTATCCCAGGGCCAGTAGGTTGATGGCGGCGCCCAGGGCACAAACGCCGGGCCAGCCGGCCCAGGCGTACATCAGGGTGGCGCCGAGCGAGCCCAGGGCGCTGCCTGCCGAATAGAACAGCATGTAGCCGGCAGCCAGGCGGCTCTGGGCTTCGGGGCGCACGCTGTAGATCAGGCTTTGGCTGGTGACATGCACGGCTTGCAGGCCGAGGTCGAAGGCAATCACCCCAAGCAACAGTGCCCATAACGAAGACTGGGTCAAGGCGATGGGCAGCCAAGACACCAGCATCAGCGCCAGGGCCGCGCCGCTGGTCCACTGTGCCCAGCCTCGGTCAGCCAGGCGCCCGGCATGGGCCGCTCCCAGCGCGCCGGCGGCACCGGCAAGGCCGAACAGGCCGATCTGGGTGTGGGACAACGACAGCGGCGGGGCGCTCAAGGGCAATACCAAGGGCGTCCATAGCACCGTGCCCGCGGCAAAAATCAGCAAGGCCAGCACCGCGCGGTCGCGCAGCACTTTTTCCTCGCGCAACAGGCTGAACACCGAGCCGAGCAACTGGCGATAGGCGCCTGGTGCCCGGGGCTGCTCGGTAGCGGGCAAGACACGCCAGAGCAGCAGCGCCATCAGCAACGTCAAGCCAGCCGACAGCAGGTACACCGAGCGCCAGCCGGCCAGGTCCGCCATGAGCCCGGACACCGTGCGCGCCAGCAGCAAGCCAACCACGATGCCACTGGTCACCAGGCCCACCACATGCCCCCGTTGCTCGGGGCGCGCCAGGTTTGCGGCGTAGGCCACCAACACCTGGGCCACCACGGCGAGCAAGCCCGTCAGCAACAGGCCAGCCAGAAACCCAACGCTGCTGTTGGACAGGGCGACCAGCAATACCGCGCCGGTGGACAGCAGTAACTGGCCGACGATCAAGTGCCGACGGTTGAGCAGATCGCCCAACGGCACCAGCAGTAATAAACCGAGGCCATAGCCGACCTGGGTCAGGCTGATCACGATGCCGACGGTGGCGGGGTCCATGGCGAACGTCGTGGCCATGGCATCCAGCAGGGGTTGGGCGTAATAGACGTTTGCCACCGACAGGCCGCAGGCAATGGCGAACAGCAGCACCACGGCGCCGCTTAACGATGATTGGGGCATGCTGAGTTCTCATTGTGGTTGTTAAATAAAACCAGTTGTACGGTAGGTATTCTGGTTTTATATTGCAACTACATTTTTTGTCAGGCAGGCGTTATCCATGGTCAAACTCACCCGCTTTGAAAGTGCCGAATGCCCGGTGGCGCGCTCGCTGGAGGCGATTGGCGATGGCTGGGCACTGTTGATCATTCGCGATGCATTCGATGGCATCCGCCGCTTTGGCGAGTTTCAGCGCAGCCTGGGCATGGCCAAGAATATTCTTTCGGCACGCTTGCGCAGCCTGGTCAGCCACGGGATTTTCGAGATTGTCCCGGCCTCGGATGGCAGTGCTTATCAGGAGTATGTGTTGACGGAAAAGGGCAGGGGGCTGTTTGCCGTGATCATTGGGTTGCGGCAATGGGGCGAGGGGTTTTTCTACGCCGAGGGCGAGGCCCATTCGGTGCTGTTGGACCGTGAGCACGGGCAGCCGCTGCAGGCTTTGCACGTGCAGGCGGCAGATGGCCGGGTGCTTGGGCCGCTGGACTGCGTGCGGGTGGCGGCGCAGTCCGAGGCTGAGGGTTAACGACGCTTATTGGTGCAGGGTCAGCGCAGGACGTTGACCATGTCCGCCACGGTGCTCAGCACGTCCTTGCCCAGTTGCCGGGAGCGTTTGCCGGACCAGCCGGTGCGTGGATCGGGCGCATCGTCGTTGTCCTTGAACGGCATTTCCAGGGTCAGGGACAGGCAATCGAATTTCTCGCCCACGCTGTTGCACGCCAAGGTCATATTGGCCTGGCCCGGCAAGTCGCGGGTGTAGCCATGGGTGGTCTGGAAGTCGCGGGTCAGTTCGCTCAAGTGGCTGCGAAAGTGTTTTTCCAGGGCCTCGATACGCGGGGTATAGCCGGGGTTGCCTTCACACCCTGCGGTGAATACGTAGGGGATTTCTTCGTCGCCGTGGATATCCAGGAACAGGTCGACGCCATATTTTTCCATTTGCTGCTGGACGAACAGCACTTCCGGGCTCTGTTCCTGGCTTGCGCTTTGCCAGGCGCGATTGAGGTCCTGGCCCATGGCGTTTGTGCGCAAGTGACCGTGGAACGCGCCATCCGGGTTCATGTTCGGCACCAGGTACAGGTCGGCGGATGCCAGGAGTTTTTTCAGTTCAGCATCACCTTCCTGTTGCAGGCGCTCGATGATGCCTTCCATAAACCACTCGGCCATATGCTCGCCCGGGTGCTGCTGCGCAATGATCCACACTTTGCGCTGCCCGGCGTCACCCTTGCCACGGCGTAGCAGGGGAATATCACGGCCTTCGACACTCTTGCCGGTGGCCAGCAATTGCGTACCAGCGCGGTTCAGTGCCTGCTCGATCAACCAGGCGTGACGCTCGCGACTGTAGGGTTCGAAGTAGGCGAGCCAGGCGTGTTTTTGCTCGGCCTGCAGTTCGATGTGCAAGGTTTCGCCATCAAAGCGCGTCGGCACCCGGAACCAATTGATGTGGTCGTAGGACGCCACGGCGTTGTAACCGCTCCAGGCATGTTTGTAGGAGGACTGGCCGGCGTTGCTCAGGCGAAAGGTATGGGTATGACCAATGTGCATGCCTTCGGCCTTGAAGTGGAACCATTGGAAGTGCTGGCTGCGGGTATCAGGTTTGATCGCCAGCAGTAACTGATGGGCATCGCTGGTGTCGAGCACCTGGATATTGCCACTGTCGAAGTCGGTGCTGATTTTGATGGAAGTCAAGGCCACGGTCATAGTCTGATTGCCTGAATATGAGAGTTGTGGCGGGCAGTTTACACAGACGCGGGGTAAAGTCTGGACGCAAATTATTGCGAAAAGGGAGGGGGCGTCATCCTTGACGCAGCCGCAGCTTAGAGTCTATGAGATTGATTCTCAAGTGCTATCTTGGAAAGAAGCGGGCCAGAGCGCTTGATCGGCTTTCTTTCGGTGATTGTCTTTTGCTACCATGCGCGCCATCGAGCAACACACAGTCTTCATTAGCCTGAAGCCACGCCAGAATAACTGGCAAAAAAAAGACCCGGCCAAAGAGCCGGGTCAAAAACCGTGATTAGCCTGATGAGGAGATATTCCAAGAGTCCGACCTAAGGTCTCTTGGCCTATCGACTGATCTCGCGACCAGCTGCTTGCAATAATAATCATTATCATTTGCAAGTCAAATGTTTTTATCCGTCTGATAGAAATATTTTTCCTTCTGTTCCTGCACGCCTATCTGGCTATGAGGCTTTGCCGCCTGCCAGTTGCAGTGGACGCTCCAGCATGGCCTTGGCCATATCAATCAAATACACCACTGAAAACGCCAGGTCTCGGGTGCCCCCCAGCTTGTTGTTCGCCAACTCATACGCGATGGCGGCGGCGCTGCGCAGCAGGTCCGAGGCATGCACCAGGGCTTCTTCGCTGCTGACATGGGGGTTGGCCTCGAAAAAGGCCACATCGTCCACTGGCTCCGTGTCCTCTTTCAAGTAGTAGTCCAGTGCGCGTCGGGCGGCTTCGCTGCCCTGCAAGAACTTTATTTCATCGTCATCAGGTGTGCCAGGCAGGTGATCCAGGGTAGTGGTCATGAGGTCGGTGCTCTGGGTGGGAAGGTGAACAGGTGGGGTTGATAATAATACGATCTGTATTTATGTCATTTGATTGATTACTACAAACTGTTTATTGTCGCCCTGAATTCATCCGGTATTGTGTGGCCCATGGATAAATGGATAGCGTTGGTCAAAGCCAACATGAAGGCCCGCAAGGTCACGCAGCATCAACTGGCCGCACGCTTGGGCATGTCCCAGGGCGGCATTGGCCACTGGCTCGGCAAGCGCCGGGTGCCCAGCCTCGCCGATATGAACCGGGTGCTCGAAGAGCTGGGCCTGGGCTATCTGGAGACGGTGCTGGTGATCCGCGAAAAAAGCGACGCCCCGGCGAACGACGATGCCGCGCCGGTTACTCAATACAATCCGTATTTTCGTTACCCTGTGACTGACTGGAAACACCCCTGCCAGGTGCACGAACAGCGGCCAGCCTATGGCGCCACGCGTTTTGAGGCGAGCGATTACGAGGCCGACGGCGAGGCGTTCTGGCTCCAGGTGAGCGGCGATGCGATGACCGCGCCCAGTGGGCCGAGTATTGCCGAAGGGATGATGATCCTGGTGGACCCGGCCCGCGAAGCCGAGCCCGGTACATTGGTGGTGGCCCAATGGGCCGGCAGCAGCCAGGCGACCTTTCGCAAGTTGATCGAGGAAAGCGGCCAGCGTTACCTGGTGCCGCTCAATCCGACCTACCCCAAAGCCCTGCTCACCGATGACTGCCGGATCATCGGCGTGGTGGTACAGGCCACGGTGAAGTTCTAGGCCTGGGCTTCCAGCTCCACCAAGGCGCTGCCTTCGCCGACCATTTCGCCTTCCTGGCAATACAGTGCCTTGATCACGCCTCCGTGGGGCGCGCGGATGCTGTGCTCCATCTTCATCGCTTCAAGCACCACCAGTTGCGCACCGGCCTCCACCGTCTGCCCGACTTCCACCAGCACCCGCACGATGCTGCCGTTCATGGGTGCGCTCAGGCCGCCCTGATGGGCTTGTCCGGCATCGACGGCGGCGATCGGGTCAAACAGCGTCACGCTGCGCATCTCACCTTGCCAGCGCAGGAACAGCGTCTGCCCATGGCGCACGGCCAAGTGCGAACGGCGGATGCCAGCATCCTCGATCAGCAATTGTTCGCCACGCAGTTGCGGCGCGGTGCTGGTTTGCAGTGTTACCAGGCGATCCTGGCCGTCACTGCTCAAATGCAGGGATGTTTCGGCAGGCAGGCCCGCACGAAAGCCCAGGGTTGCAGCCCACGGCGAGGCAGGATCGTCCTGCCGCAGCCGGGAGGGCTGGCTCTGCATGAAAGCATGACCGGCCGCCTGCCAGAACTCATCACTCAACGCACTGGCGGCAGGCAGCAGTTGCTCCTGATAACGCGGGATAAACCCGGTATCCAACTGCGCTGCGGCAAAGGCGGGATGGCCGATGATGCGCCGTAAGAAGCCCAGGTTGGTCTTCAAGCCACCGACCGCAAACTCGTCGAGCATGCTCAACAGGCGCAGGCGCGCCTGTTCGCGGTCCTCGCCCCAGGCAATCAGTTTTCCAAGCATCGGGTCGTAGAAGGGCGAGACGTCGTCCCCTTGCGCGACGCCACTGTCCACCCGCCGTCCCGGGCCAGGCGCCGATTCGCGGTACAGCGCCAGATGCCCGGTGGCCGGCAAAAAGTCATTGGCCGGGTCTTCGGCATACAGCCGCACTTCAATCGCGTGGCCGCGCAACGGCACCTGCTCCTGGGTGATGGGCAGCGGCTCGCCTTGCGCCACGCGAATCTGCCAGGCCACCAGGTCCAGGCCGGTGATGGCCTCGGTCACCGGGTGTTCTACCTGCAAGCGAGTGTTCATTTCCATAAAGAAAAACTCACCGCGCGCATCCAGCAGAAACTCCACGGTGCCGGCGCCCACATAGCCAATCGCCTGGGCGGCACGCACCGCTGCCTCGCCCATGGCCTGGCGCAGGGCAGGGCTGAGGCCGGGTGCCGGTGCTTCTTCGACGACCTTTTGATGGCGACGCTGGATCGAGCAGTCGCGTTCATTGAGGTACAGGCAATGGCCGTGCTGGTCGGCAAACACCTGGATCTCCACGTGGCGGGGCTTGATCAGGTACTTTTCCACCAGCATCTGCGCATTGCCAAACGACGACAGCGCCTCGCGCTGGGCCGAGGCCAGGGCTTCGGCCAGTTGGCTTTCGTCCTCGACCACTTTCATGCCCTTGCCGCCGCCGCCCGCCGTGGCCTTGAGCAGCACCGGGTAGCCAATGCGCGCGGCGGCCTGGCGGAAGGTTTCCAGATCCTGGCCGGCACCGTGGTAACCCGGCACCAGCGGTACGCCAGCGGTTTCCATCAATGCCTTGGCCGCCGACTTGCTGCCCATGGCATCAATGGCCGAGGCGGGCGGGCCAAGGAAAATCAGCCCGGCCTCTTCAATCGCTCGGGCAAAGCGCGGGTTTTCGGAAAGAAAACCATAGCCTGGATGAATCGCCTGGGCGCCGCTGGCCTTGGCCGCGGCGATCAGTTTGTCGATCTGCAGGTAGCTGTCGGCGGCCTTGCTGCCGCCCAGGTCCACCCGGATATCGGCTTCTCGGCTGTGGCGCGCATCGCGGTCCGTGGCGCTGTGCACGGCAACGGTGGTCATGCCCAGTGCCTTGGCCGTGCGCATGACCCGACAGGCGATTTCGCCCCGGTTGGCCACCAGTACGCAGGTAATCAACGGTGCACTCATGAACGTGGCTCCTGGGACTGCCAACTGGGCGCACGCTTTTGCAAAAATGCGCGCAAGCCTTCCTGGCCCTCGGCGCTGACGCGGATGCGCGAGATGGCGTTTTCGCAGTAACGGCGCAACGCTGGAGTCAGGGCGCCATTACCCACTTCGCGCAACAAATCCTTGCTGGCGCGCATGGCGGCCGGGCTGTTGAGCAGCAGGTTGGCGATCCATTGCTCGACGTGCTGATCCAGCGCATCCAGCGGGTAGCTTTGCGCCAATAGCCCGATGGCCTGGGCCTGCTGACCGTCGAAGCGTTCTGCGGTCAGGGCATAGCGGCGTGCCGCGCGCTCGCCAATCGCCTGCACCACAAACGGGCTGATGACCGCCGGCGCGAGGCCGATGCGTACTTCCGACAGGCAGAACTGCGCATCATCGGCGCCAATGGCCATATCGCAGCAACTGATCAGGCCCAGGGCGCCGCCGTAGGCCGCGCCCTGGACCACCGCCAGTGTCGGGATCTTCAGCTTGGCCAGGTTGTACATCAACTCCGCCAATTCGCGGGCGTCGTCGAGGTTGGTGTGGTAATCCAGTTCGGCCGACTGTTGCATCCAGGCCAGGTCCGCGCCGGCGCTGAAATGCTTGCCGCGCCCGCGCACGACCAGAAAACGCAGCGCGGCATCGGCCTGGACCTGGTCCAGGGCAATGATCAGCTCGCGGATCATTTCAGCGTTGAACGCGTTGTTCTTCTCTTCCCGGCTCAACCACAGCGTGGCAAAGCCACGGGGGTCGTTGACCAGCTCAACAGTGTTGAAATCGCTCATGGGTGCAGCTCCAATTACATGCGGAACACGCCGAAGCGGCTCGGCTCGATGGGGGCATTCAGCGCGGCGGACAAGGCCAGGGCCAGCACGTCACGGGTCTGCAAGGGGTCGATGACGCCGTCATCCCACAGGCGGGCGCTGGAGTAGTAAGGGTGGCCCTGGGTTTCGTACTGGTCGAGGATCGGCTGCTTGATCTGCGCTTCGTCCTCGGCGCTGAACGCCTGGCCACTGCGCTCGGCCTGTTCGCGCTTGACCTGCACCAGCACGCCGGCGGCCTGTTCGGCGCCCATCACGCCAATGCGGGCGTTGGGCCACATCCACAAAAAGCGCGGGTCGTAGGCGCGCCCGCACATCCCATAGTTACCGGCACCAAAGCTGCCGCCGATGATCACTGTGAATTTCGGCACCTTGGCGCAGGCCACGGCCGTGACCAGCTTGGCGCCGTGCTTGGCGATGCCGCCGGCTTCGTATTTCTGCCCGACCATAAAGCCGGTGATGTTCTGCAAGAACAGCAGGGGAATCCCGCGCTGGCAGGCCAACTCGATAAAGTGCGCGCCTTTTTGCGCCGCTTCGGCGAAGAGGATCCCATTGTTGGCGAGGATCGCGATGGGGTAGCCATGCAAATGGGCAAAGCCGCAGACCAGCGTGGTGCCGAACAACGCCTTGAATTCATCGAAGACCGAGCCGTCCACCAGTCGCGCAATCACTTCGCGTACATCGAACGGTTGCTTGGCGTCGGCCGGGATCACCCCATACAGCTCTTCGCTGGCATACAACGGCGCGACCGGCGTGCGCTGTTGCAACTGCCCCTGTTTGCGCCAGTTGAGGTTGGCGATGCTGCGACGGGCCAGGGCCAGGGCATGTTCGTCGCTGTCGGCGTAATGGTCGGCCACCCCGGAGATCTTGCAGTGCACATCGGCACCGCCAAGGTCTTCGGCGCTGACCACTTCACCGGTGGCGGCCTTCACCAGTGGAGGCCCGGCGAGGAAGATGGTGGCCTGCTGGCGCACCATGATCGCTTCATCGGCCATCGCCGGCACATAAGCGCCACCCGCCGTGCAGGAGCCCATCACCACGGCAATCTGCGGAATGCCCTGGGCGCTCATATTGGCTTGGTTGAAAAAAATCCGCCCAAAGTGCTCGCGGTCGGGGAACACCTCGTCCTGGCGCGGCAGGTTGGCGCCGCCGGAGTCCACCAGGTAAATGCAGGGCAGGCGGTTCTGTTCGGCGATGGTCTGGGCGCGCAGGTGTTTTTTCACGGTCAGCGGGTAGTAGGAACCGCCTTTTACCGTGGCATCGTTGGCGACGATCATGCATTCGACGCCTTCGACCCGGCCGATCCCGGCGATCACGCCCGCGGCCGGTACCTCTTCACCGTAAACCTGATACGCCGCCAGTTGGCTGAGTTCGAGGAACGCCGAGCCCGGGTCGAGCAGGCGGTTGATACGCTCGCGCGGCAGCAGCTTGCCACGGGAGGTATGACGCTCCTGGGCCTTGCTGCCGCCGCCTTGCTGGACCTGGGCGAGCAGGGTGTGCAAGGCATCGACCTGTTTGAGCATCGCCGCGCTGTTGCTGGCGAATTCCGCCGAACGCGGGTTGAGTTGGGTGTGCAGGGTGGCCATGGTGCACTCCCTCAGCGGGTTTCGTTAAACAGTTCGCGACCAATCAACATGCGTCGGATCTCACTGGTGCCCGCGCCGATTTCATACAGCTTGGCATCACGTAACAGACGGCCTGCGGGGAATTCATTGATGTAGCCATTGCCGCCGAGAATCTGGATCGCATCGAGGGCCATCTGTGTTGCGCGTTCGGCGCTGTACAGAATCACCCCGGCGGCGTCCTTGCGCGTGGTCTCGCCGCGCTCGCAGGCCTGGGCCACCGCATAGAGGTAGGCACGACTGGCGTTGAGCTGGGTGTACATGTCGGCAACTTTGCCCTGGATCAGTTGGAATTCGCCGATGCTCTGCCCGAACTGCTTACGGTCGTGGATGTAGGGGACGATCAGGTCCATGCAGGCCTGCATGATCCCGGTAGGGCCGCCGGAGAGCACCACACGCTCGTAGTCCAGGCCGCTCATCAGCACTTTGACCCCGCCATTGAGCACGCCGAGGATGTTTTCTTCGGGCACTTCGACGTCATCGAAAAACAGCTCGCAGGTGTTGGAGCCGCGCATGCCCAGCTTGTCGAACTTGTTGCTGCGGCTGAAACCCTTGGCGTCGCGCTCGACAATAAACGCGGTAATACCATGGGCGCCTTTTTCCAGGTCGGTCTTGGCGTAGATCACATAGGTGTGGGCATCGGGACCGTTGGTGATCCAGGTCTTGCTGCCGTTGAGCACATACACGCTGCCGCGTTTGTCGGCGCGCAGCTTCATCGACACCACATCAGAGCCCGCATTCGGCTCGCTCATGGCCAGGGCGCCAATGTGTTCGCCGCTGATCAGCTTGGGCAGGTACTTGAGTTTCTGTTCATGAGTGCCGTTGCGGTTGATCTGGTTGACGCACAGGTTGGAGTGCGCGCCGTAGGACAACGCCACCGAGGCCGAGCCGCGGCTGATTTCTTCCATGGCCACCACGTGGGCCAGGTAACCCAGGCCGGCACCGCCGTATTCTTCCGGCACGGTGATGCCCAGCAGGCCCATGTCACCGAACTTGCGCCACATATCCACGGGGAACAGGTTGTCGATATCAATCTGCGCTGCCCGTGGCGCCAGCTCCTTGGCCACGAAGGCCTGCACCTGGTCGCGCAGCATGTCGATGGTTTCACCGAGGGCGAAATTCAGGGTCGGGTAACTCATGGAGGGGCACCTATAAACATTATTGTTGTGGGGCTGGCGACGCCATTGGGCGATCACCTTTACGTTAACGTAAACTTGCGTTGCATGACTGTCAATCGTAGCTTACGTTAACGTCAAGCTCGCGCCTGACCGGCGCACCGTCCACCTACAAAAAAGACAATAGGGGTCGTCATGGATCAACCGAATCAGAGCTACAGCCGTGGCCCACAGGACAAGGCCTTGCTGGCCATGACCATCGGCCAGGCATTTGACCGCACGGTGGCGCAGTACCCGGAGGGCGAGGCCCTGGTGGTGCGCCATCAGCAGCTGCGCTATACCTGGCGGCAGTTGGCCGAAGCCGTGGACCTGCATGCACGCGGGCTGCTGGCGCTGGGGTTGCAGGCCGGGGATCGCCTCGGCATCTGGGCGCCGAACTGTGCCGAGTGGTGCATCAGCCAGGTGGCCAGCGCCAAGCTCGGGGTGATTCTGGTCAACGTCAACCCGGCCTACCGCAGCAGCGAGCTGGAATACGTGCTCAAGCAGTCGGGTTGCCAGTGGTTGATCTGTGCCGGTTCGTTCAAGTCCTCCGACTACCACGGCATGCTGCAGGCGCTGGTGCCGGAACTGGCGGAGCAGGGCATTGGCCAGTTGCACTGTGATCTATTGCCGGAACTGCGCGGGGTGATCAGCCTGGATGCGCGACCGCCCTCGGGGTTCATGCCCTGGTCGCAATTGTCGGCCCTGGGGACGGGGACACCCCCGGAACAATTGCAGCGCCGCGAGGCCAGCCTGCACTTCGATCAAGCCGTCAATATCCAGTACACCTCCGGCACCACGGGCTTCCCCAAGGGTGCCACCCTCAGTCACCACAACATCCTCAATAACGGTTACATGGTTGGCGAAAGCCTGGGCCTGACCGCGCAGGATCGCCTGGTGATCCCGGTGCCGCTCTATCATTGCTTTGGCATGGTCATGGGTAACCTGGGCTGCATCACCCATGGCACCACGATGATCTATCCCAATGACGGCTTCGACCCACTGCTGACCCTGACCGCCGTGGCCGAAGAGCGCGCCACCGGCCTGTACGGCGTACCCACGATGTTTATTGCGGTGCTCGATCATCCGCAACGCAGCACGTTCGATCTGTCGAGTCTGCGCACTGGGATCATGGCCGGCTCCACTTGCCCGATAGAGGTGATGCGCCGGGTCATCAGCGACTTGCATATGAGCGAGGTGCAGATTGCCTACGGCATGACCGAGACCAGTCCCGTTTCCCTGCAGACCGGCGCGGATGACGATCTGGAGCGGCGCGTGACCACGGTCGGGCGGACCCAGCCGCAACTGGAAAGCAAAATCATCGACGAGGCCGGTAACACCGTGCCGCGTGGGCAGATTGGCGAGTTGTGCACCCGAGGTTACAGCGTGATGCTCGGCTACTGGAACAACCCTGAAGGCACCCGCGAAGCCATCGACGACGCCGGCTGGATGCACACCGGCGACCTGGCGACCATGGATGAGCAGGGTTATGTGTGCATCGCCGGGCGCAACAAGGACATGATCATTCGCGGTGGCGAGAACGTGTACCCACGGGAGTTGGAAGAGTTCTTCTTCACCCACCCGGCGGTGGCGGATGTACAAATCATCGGCATTCCCGATGAGCGTTATGGCGAAGAGATCGTGGCCTGGATCAAGTTTCACCCCGGGCACGTGGCCAACGAGCTGGAACTGCAAACCTGGTGCAAAGGGCGCATTGCACACTTCAAGACGCCGAAGCATTTCCGCTTTGTCGAAGAATTTCCGATGACTGTGACGGGGAAGATTCAGAAGTTTCGCATGCGTGAGATCACCATCGAGCAACTGCGTAGCGAAGACTGAGATCTGGCGCCGATCAAAAATGTGGGAGCGGGCTTGCCCGCGATGGCGGAGTGTCAGTCAACTATTCATCAGTTGACCCACCGCTATCGCGGGCAAGCCCGCTCCCACATTTGCCTTTGCATGTACCGCGCAATGGTTTTCACCCAGACAGCACAAAGGGGAGCCGAAGCTCCCCTTTAATTTGTTGTTACGTGCTCTTTTTTTATTATTGAGGGGCGGTCTATTGTTGTTTTTGGCAACCGTGGCCCTTTACCGCTGTTTTTGGCGACCCCCATCCGGGGTCAAGAGCAAACGTATTTTTTTGAGCGCTGATCTGCTTCTTCGCACGCGATCCAACCAGTGGGTAGCTACCTTGAGGTAGTTTTATTGTTCTCTGCCCGGTTGCGAGTGGCGGCTTGCGCCGTACCCTGCGAAGCACATCTTCTCCAAAAAAATCTGTTAGCTGCGTCTCTGCCGTGTTGTTTTTGTTATGTCAGAGTCGTTACGTCTTATTTTTATTAGGTTTGGTGCTTTTTATTCTTGTTATGCCATAGAGATAGCAGAAGCCGTGCCAACTTTTAAAAGTCCTTTAAAATCAATGGATTGATTTTTTAGTAGGAAATTTACTTCAGAGAATGCGACAAAATATGTTCCCGTGTTACCCGATGTGTAGCCGCGAGGTAACACATCGGAGCAGGCGCGCTACTCAACGGGCGCTACGGGCCTTGGCCACGCGTGAGCCGGTGGGGCGGCCCAGGACCGTACAGATCTGCTGGCCCGCTACAATCAACTTGTCCATGTCGATACCGGTTTCGATGCCCAGGCCGTCGAGCAGGTACAGCACGTCCTCGGTGGCCACGTTACCGCTGGCGCCCTTGGCATAGGGGCAGCCGCCAAGGCCCGCGATAGAGCTGTCGAACACCTGGATACCCTCCAGCAGGCTGGCGTAGACATTGGCGATGGCCTGGCCGTAGGTGTCATGGAAGTGTCCGGCGAGCTTTGCCCGTGGCACGTCCTTGCCCACTACCTCGAACATGCGCCGCGTAGCGCCTGCGGTGCCGGTGCCGATGGTGTCGCCCAGGGACACTTCATAGCAGCCCATGGAATACAGCTCGCGGGCCACCGCAGCGACTTGCTCCGGGGCGACCTGACCTTCATAGGGGCAACCCAAGACACAGGACACATAGCCGCGCACACTCACGCCGTGCTGTTGTGCCGCCGCCATGATGGGTGCAAAGCGCTCCAGGCTCTCGCTGATGGAGCAGTTGATATTGCGCTGGGAAAACGCCTCGGACGCCGCTGCAAATACTGCGACCTCCTTGACCCCGGCCGCCAGCGCGTCCTCGAAGCCCCGCAGGTTCGGCGCCAACGCGCCATAGATCACGCCCGGCTTGCGCTGGATCTGCGCAAACACGTCGGCCGAGCCGGCCATCTGCGGTACCCACTTGGGCGAGACAAAACTGCCGACTTCGATATAGCCCAGGCCCGCCGCGCTGAGGGCGTCGACCAGTTGCACCTTGTCGGCCACGCTGATGGGCTGGGCTTCGTTTTGCAGACCGTCGCGCGGGCCGACTTCGATCAGGCGCACCTGAGAGGGGAGAGACATGGGATCTACCTTTTTATTGGGGTTGGCCGACCTGGCTCTGGATCGTCTGTTCCAGGGCCTGGGTGCAACGTTCTTCGGCGGTGTCCAGTTCCAGTTTCATCTGCTCGATGTCCAGCAACTGCTGTTCCAACTGCTCACGGCGTTCGCTGATTTTTGCCAGCATGCTGTGCAATTGCTTTTGATTGCCGCTGCTGGGGTCGTAGAGTTCGATCAGTTCGCGGCATTCGGCCAGGGAAAAACCGATGCGCTTGCCCCGCAGGATCAGCTTCAGGCTGACTTTGTCCCGGGGCGAATAGATACGCTCCTGGCCGCGGCGCTCGGGGCGCAGCAGGCCCTGTTCTTCATAGAAACGAATGGCCCGGGTGGTGATGTCCAACTCGCGGGCCAGGTCGGAGATGCTGTAGGTCGTGCTCATGGTGGCGCTCAAGGAGGGTCTTGGCGCTACGCTAATGGCTGCTTGACGTAAACGTCAAGCAAATCACCGCCTACGCGTTATCCAACTTCTTCTCACGCGCCGTAACCTGCTGGCACAACTCGATCATCTGCTCGCGCATCCAGCGGTTGGCGGGGTCCTGGTCGGTGCTTTCATGCCAGTACAGGTGGGTTTCCACCGGCGGCACATCATTGACCGGCAGGTTGAACGAGTGCAGCTCGTTACGCCGTGCAAAGCGCTCGGGCACGGTCATTACCATATCGGTCTGCTGCAACACCTGGGAAGCCATCAGGTAATGCTGGGAGCGCAGGGCGATCTTGCGCTGGATCCCCATTTTGCCGAGGGCCAGGTCGACGTGGCCCAGGCCATTGCGCCGGCTGGAAATATGGATATGGGTCAGCGACAGGTAGTCATCGAGGCTGAACTTTTCCTTGCCCGCCATCGGGTGGCCCTTGCGCATGGCACACACGTAGCGGTCTTCCATCAGCTTGACGTGGCGCACTTGCGGGTCGGTGTTGAGCGGCGCGTCCACTGCGAAATCCAGGCGTCCGGCGGCCAGTTCCTTGGTGGTTTCCCGACGTTTGGACAGGAAACTCTCAATGATCACCGTGGGCGCCAGGCGGCGCAGGCGCTGGAACAGTGGCGGCAGGATCACCGCTTCAGTGAGGTCGGTCATGCTGATGCGGTAGGTCTTGGCCGCTTGCAACGGGTTGAAGATCCGGCTCTCTTGCACCGACACCCGCAGCAACGACAGGGCATTGCGCACCGGGCCAATGATGTTCTGGGCCATGGGGGTCGGCACCATGCCCTGGGCGGTCCGCACGAAGAGCGGGTCGTTGAAGGTCTCACGCAGGCGTGCCAGGGCGTTGGATACGGCCGGCTGGGTGATGCCCACGATCTGTCCGGCACGGGTCAGGTTGGCTTCGGTGTAGATCGCGTCAAAGACGATGAAAAGATTGAGGTCGACCTTGCTCAGATTCATTTCGTTGCGCTCTTCTTGTTAGGTTTTCATACGCCGATCATATATCGGTGATGAATGTTAATACACGCCGAGAATAGGCTAGGTAAATTATCAGCGCTGTTCTAGCATCGTTTGCATGACCTAAACAACCTCTCCAAGAAGGGAGCTGCTCATGGATTTTGCCTATTCGCCCAAGGTTCAGGAACTGCGTGAACGCGTCACCGCGTTTATGGATGCTTACGTTTACCCCGCCGAGCCGGTGTTTGAACGCCAGGTCAGCGAAGGTGACCGCTGGCAGCCCACTGCGATTATGGAAGAGCTCAAGGCCAAGGCTAAGGCCGAAGGCCTGTGGAACCTGTTCCTGCCGGAATCCGAACTGGGCGCTGGCCTGACCAACCTGGAATACGCGCCGCTCGCCGAAATCATGGGCCGCTCCCTGCTGGGGCCGGAGCCGTTCAATTGCTCGGCACCCGACACCGGCAATATGGAAGTGCTGGTGCGCTACGCCAACGAAGAGCAGAAACAACGCTGGCTGGAGCCGCTGCTGCGTGGCGAGATCCGTTCGGCGTTCGCCATGACCGAACCCGATGTGGCGTCTTCCGACGCCACCAACATGGCCGCCCGCGCCGAGCGCCAGGGTGACGAGTGGGTGATCAACGGTAAGAAGTGGTGGACCTCCGGCGCGTGCGACCCGCGCTGCAAGATCCTGATCTTCATGGGCCTGAGCAACCCGGATGCGCCGCGCCACCAGCAGCACTCGATGATCCTGGTACCGGTGGATGCGCCCGGGGTGAAAATCGTCCGGCCGCTGCCGGTGTTCGGCTACGACGACGCGCCCCATGGGCATGCCGAAGTCCTGTTTGACAACGTGCGTGTGCCGTACGAAAACGTCCTGCTGGGTGAAGGCCGCGGCTTTGAAATTGCCCAGGGGCGCCTTGGCCCGGGCCGTATCCATCACTGCATGCGCTCGATTGGCATGGCTGAACGGGCCCTGGAGTTGATGTGCAAGCGTTCGGTCAGCCGCACCGCCTTCGGCAAACCGCTGGCGCGCCTGGGTGGCAATATCGACAAAATCGCCGACTCGCGGATGGAAATCGACATGGCACGCCTGCTGACGTTAAAGGCCGCCTACATGATGGATACGGTCGGCAACAAAGTGGCGAAAAGTGAAATCGCCCAGATCAAGGTCGTGGCGCCGAATGTGGCCCTGAAGGTGATTGACCGGGCGATCCAGATCCATGGCGGTGCCGGGGTCTCCAATGACTTCCCGCTGGCCTACATGTACGCCATGCAACGTACCCTGCGCCTGGCCGACGGCCCGGATGAAGTGCACCGGGCGGCGATTGGCAAGTTCGAGATTGGCAAATATGTGCCTAAAGAACTGATGCGCAGCGGCCAGTAGGACCGAGTCGCCGGTATCTCGGGCAAGCCCGCCCCCACATTGTGATCGCACGCGGTCAGTGTGGGAGCGGGTTTGCCCGCGATTGCGGTGGGCCAATCCACACCCGTCTTCAGGTTTCAATAAACCCAGACCTCCACCCGGCGATTCTTGATCCGCCCCTCATCCACGGTATTCGCCGCTACCGGCATCTCGGCGCCGAAGCCGCGAATATCGCGCAACACCACACCACTTTTGACTAACTCTCGGCGTACCGCCATTGCCCGCAGCTTGGACAGCAGGTCGGCGCGTTGCGGATCATCCTTGGCGTCACCAAACCCCACCAGCGTGACGCGCTTGTCCCGTTTATCGTGGCTATCTATATAAGCCACCACGCGGGCAAGGTCCTGGCGCGCCTTGTTGTCCAGGCTGGCGCTGCCTTCTTCGAAGCGAAAATTCACCGTCAGGCGCTGCGCCTCGCGGGCAATGGCCTGGTAGTCGGCTGGCATCGGCGCCCGTGGCTGCACGGTGATGGCCTGGACCTGCTGGGCGATAAAACCATTGGCCGCCACGATGGCCTGGCCTTGGGCGCTCTGGGTAAAGTCCACCAGCGCTTCGGCCCAGGGATTGCTGTTGTTGGGCGGCAGATAGAAAAACAAGCGGCGCGACAGCGGGTAGTCTTCGGTGGCGATCAGGCTGCTCTGCGGCAACATGGCTTGGGAGTCGCCATCGCTGATGGCCACCGCCTTGGCCTGACGCACATAAGGCAGGCCGATAAAGCCAATCCCCTGAGGATCCTGGCTGACTGCATCGGACAGTTGCTCGCTCGATTCAAAGCGCTGAGCCTTGCTGTCGAGGGTTTTGCCGCGACGGCTGAGCACCAGCTCCTTGAAGGTGTCGTAGGTGCCGGATTGATCATCGCGAGCATATAGGCGGATCTTCCCGCCGCTGCCGCCCAAGGCTTCCCAGGTGCTGATCTCGCCGCTGAAAATCCTCGCCAGTTGTTCGGTGGTCAACACCTGCAGCGGGTTGCGTGGGTGCAGGATGATTGCCAGGCCATCAATCGCGATCACCTGCTCGGCACCGGGGCTTTTCAGGTCACCCAGGGGCTCGAGGTCCACCAGTTCGCGGTCCTTGATCGGGCGTGACGCGGCCGCCAGGTCGGCCGCGGCCTGTTTCAGCGCGGCAAAGCCGGTGCTGGAACCATGGGCGGCGATCTCGACCAGTACCCGCTTGCCTTGGGGGCTGGTGCCGACGAGCCGCTCTTCGTTGGGGCGGGCGGGTGTTTCGCTGTGTACAGCCTTGAGACCCTGTTGCTCCAGCAAACCCCTGACCAGCGCCGGGCCCAACGCCGCGCCAATGGTGTTGGAGCCCTGGATGCGTAAGGCCGGGCCGTGTTCGGGAAAGGGTAGGGGCGTTGCAGAAACTGTAAGAGGAAAAACGCTGCAAAGTGTCAGCAGGTACAGAACGCGCAGCATCATGCCGGCACCTTCTCAAGCCAAAGGACGTGCGGGCAGATTAAGTCAGTAAGGTTGCCAAAATATGACTGACACCCAGCCGGTCCAAATGTGGGAGCAGGCTTACCTGCGAAGGCGGTGTGTCAGTCAACATATCTATCGACTGACCCAGCGCCATCGCAGGCAAGCCAGCTCCTACATTTTAGGGTGTGGTCGCAAAGATCAGCTCAGTTCCAGCCAGATCGGCGCATGGTCCGAGGGTTTTTCCAGGCCGCGCAACTCATAGTCCACACCCGCATCCTTGACTCGTGGCAACAGGCCGTTGGAGGCCATGATCAGGTCGATCCGCAGGCCACGCTTGGGTTCGTCTTCAAAGCCGCGGCTGCGGTAATCGAACCAGCTGAAGCGATCCGCCACGTCCGGGTTGAGGTGACGGAAGCTGTCGGTCAGGCCCCAGTTCTTCAGGCGCGCCATCCACTCGCGTTCTTCCGGCAGGAAGCTGCATTTGCCGGTCTTCAGCCAGCGCTTGGCATTGTCGGCACCGATGCCGATGTCGCAATCCTCGGGGGAAATATTCACGTCGCCCATCACCACCAATGCCTGGTCATTGCTGAACTGGCTCTCCAGCAGGTGTTGCAGATCTTCGTAAAAGCGCTGCTTGGCCGGGAACTTGGTCGGGTGGTCGCGGCTTTCGCCCTGGGGGAAATAGCCATTCATGATGGTGATCGGGTTGCCGTGTTCATCGGCGAAGGTGCCCCAGATAAAGCGGCGCTGGGCATCCTCTTCGTCGCTGGCAAAACCCTTGTGCAGGGCCAGCGGTTCCTGGCGCGAGAGCAGGGCGACGCCGTAGTGGCCTTTCTGCCCGTGGTAGTACACGTGATAGCCCAGGGCCTGGACTTCGGCCAGCGGGAACTGCTCGTCGTGGACTTTGGTTTCCTGCAGGCCAATCACGTCGGGTTGATGTTTGTCGATCAGGGCCGCCAGCTGATGAGGCCGGGCGCGCAGCCCGTTGATATTAAAAGAGACGATTTTCATGGTCGGCAGTCCAGTCTGGCAAAAGGGCGATGCTAGCCGACAAGTCGGACGGGGGCCAGCGTGGCGGTAGGACAGATGCGCTGCTAATGTCTCTCAGGGAGCCAATGGCAGGGAACGACTCCGTTGCCCCGGGCTCGTAACAATAAGAGCGCGACCTTTTTGAGTGGCGCCCAGGGGAGATACGACTGATGCCCGACACCTCGACCGCCGTTGCCCAGGTGCACCTGCTCGATAGCGGCTATTCCCGCGAAGCGCGCTCGCTGCTGTACCACGCCTATCGGCATGAGCCGACCTTTGCCTACCTGTTCGAAGCTGAACGCTCAGGGTACGAGCAGCGGGTCCGCGCGACGGTGCGCGAGCTGGTCAAGCAACACTTTCTCCAGGAACTGCCGGCCATCGGCCTGTTGGTCAATGACCGCCTGATTGGCATCGCCCTGATTGCCCCGCCGCAACGGCGCCTGGGCATCACGGAAAGCTGGGCCTGGCAATTGCGCATGTGGCTGAGCACCGGTTTCAGGTGCACCCGGCGCTACCTCGAATACCATCAGGCGGTGCTGGCGTGCTTGCCATCGGAGTCGGTACATGTGCTGCCGCTGCTGGGGGTCCACCCGCAATTCCAGGGCAAGCATTACGGCGAACAACTGCTGGAAGCCGTGCATAACTGGTGCGCCGAAGACCCGCATTCACAAGGGGTGGTGCTGGACACCGGCAATCCGCTGTACCTGGAGTTCTACAAACGCCAGGGCTATGCCGAAGTGGCAGAGGTGGCTGTAGGACCCATTCTGGAGCATGTGTTTTTTCACCCGAATCCCCAGGTGTTACAACCTGCAACGCCTTAACCCAGAATTATTCAGACAATTCCAGGTTCTAAGGTGCTCCTCAGCTCGTGTAGCATCCGCGCCTATGAAGTTTCCAAATAAAATTACCAGCGGCTTGATCCTGCTGTTCACAAGCTGCGGCGCCTTGGCACAAAGCGAACTGGACGTGCGGGTCAAGCCTTCAAACGATGCGCTGAAGGCCAATATCGAAGGCTATATCGGCGGGGTTGGCGAGCGTGACGAAGAGGCCTTGCAGCGCTTCAGTCGCGGTGCCGAGGAGCAGGCGCGCAAGGCCGCCCAGGCACTGGGTTTTTATCAGCCGCAGATTGCCAGTGAGGTAAAGCCCGGCAAGAATCCGCGTCTGATCCTCAGCATTGACCCCGGCGAACCGGTGCATTTACGCAATGTCACGATTCGCGTCGACGGCCCGGCGGCCGAGCTCAAATCCTTCCGTGTGCCCGACAGCAAAGACCTCAAGTCCGGCGCCGTACTCAACCATGGCCATTACGAAGACGCCAAGCGCCTGATCCAGAACCAGGCCTCGCGCTTCGGCTATTTCAGTGGCCGCTTCACTCGTCAGACACTGTCCGTCGACCCCCAGGCGGGCGTGGCCGATATCGAACTGGTCTACGACAGCGGCCCGCGCTATACCCTCGGCAAGGTCAACTTTGCCGGCGATACCCCCTTTGATGAAGAGCTGTTGCAACGCATGGTGCCGTTCAAGAGTGGCGCACCCTACGATTCCGAACTGATCGCCGAACTGAACCAGGCCCTGCAATCGAGCGGCTATTTCGAGGGCGTGCGCGTGGATGCCGCCCCGGCAGCGGCGGCCAATGATGTGATCCCGGTGGCGGTCCAACTGGAAACCCGTAAACCGCGGACCATGGGCCTGGGCCTGGGTTTTTCCACTGACGTCGGCCCGCGTGGCAAGGCCAACTGGACACGGCACTGGGTCAACCCCCAGGGGCACAGCTATGGCTGGGAGGCCGAGTTGTCGGCGCCCCGGCAGAACGTCGGCCTGTGGTACGACATTCCCCTTGATCCGCCGCTCACCGACAAGCTGCGTTTTGCCGGCGGCTATCAGAATGAAGAGCTGGCCAATACCGACACCCTCAGCAAGCTGCTCACCCTCGGCCCGGAATGGCACAGCAAATTGCCCAGCGGCTGGACACGGGTGATCTCGCTCAAATGGCAGCGCGAAGAATATCGCCTGGGGGACGACTCCGGCTTGAGCAATTTGCTGATGCCCGGTATCAGCTATTCCTACCTGCGCAGCGATAACCGCATCGACCCGCATAATGGCTATCGCCTGCAGTTCGATACCAAAGTGGCCAAGGAAGGGCTGGGCTCTGATACCAACCTGCTGTACGGCACTGCGATGATCAAGGGCTTGACCACCGTGTGGGACAAGCACCGTTTCCTCGGCCGCGCGCAGTTTGGCGGCAGCGCCACCAACGGCTACAAGTCGGTGCCGCCGTCCCTGCGTTTCTTTGCCGGTGGCGACCAAAGTGTGCGTGGCTACGAGTACCAGACCCTGTCCCCGGAAAACAACAAGGGCGACCGCATCGGTGGCCGCTACATGGTGGCCTTGAGCGCCGAGTATCAATACTCCATCGCCGAAAAATGGCGGATCGCGACCTTTGTCGACCAGGGCAACTCCTTTAACACCCTTGAGTTGCCAAGCCTGAAAACCGGGGTCGGCGTCGGCGTGCGCTGGGTGTCTCCGGTCGGCCCGATTCGTCTTGACCTGGCCCATGCCCTGGAAGATCCGGGCGGCATTCGTTTGCACTTTTCCATGGGGCCTGAGCTGTGAAGCGTGGTTTGAAAATAGCGGGTCTGAGTGTGGCAGCGGTCGTTGCCTTGGTGCCGCTGGCGGTGTGGAGCGTACTGGGTACGCAAGTCGGCAGTCGCTGGGCCCTCGGCCAAGTCCCGGGGTTGAGCGTGGAAAACTTCCAGGGCCGTTTGGGTGGGCAATGGAGCGCCGACCAGGTGCTGTGGCAACAAGACAGCAGCCGCGTAGAGCTCAATGCCCCCAAATTCGACTGGTCGCCGGCGTGCCTGCTGCGCATGACCCTGTGCATCCGGCAACTGGACGTGGAGCAGATCAGCCTGCAATTGCCACCCAGCACCGAAGACAGCAGCGGCCCGATTACCCTGCCGGACTTGAACCTGCCCGTGGCGATCGAACTGGGCGACGTGCGCGTCGGCAGCCTGCTGTTCAACGGCAGCGAAGAACTCAAAGGCCTGCAACTGGCCGCGCATTGGACAGCCGAGGGCATGCAGATCGACGCGGTACATCTGCAACGCGACGACCTGGTGCTGGATCTCAGCGGTATGCTGCACCCCGCGGGCAATTGGCCGTTGACCGCGACCGGCAACCTGAGCCTGCCCTATGCCCCGGGCGGCGCGCCGTGGACGGTGGCGCTGAACGTGACCGGTGATCTGCTCAAGACCCTCAAGCTCGACGCCGACAGCACGGGCTACCTGCCGGCCAAACTTAGCGGCGAGCTGCAACCCCTGGTCGAGAACCTACCAGCACAGTTGCGCATCACCGCCGATGGCTTCAAACCTGCCGCCGACTTGCCGGATACCTTGCAGCTCAACCAACTGGACCTGACTGCCAAGGGCGACCTGGGCAAGGGCTATCAGTTGCTGGGCAAGGCTGTATTACCCGCAGAAAAGGGCCCGGTTGACCTGTTGCTGCAAGGCCGGGTCGATGCCAAGGGCGCGCAGCTCGCCGGCCTGGACCTGAATGCCGGGGACAAGCAAAGCCTCAAGCTCAGCGCCCAACTGGATTGGCAGCAGGGCTTCAGCGCAGACGCAAAAATCGACTGGCTGGACTTCCCCTGGCATCGCCTGTATCCGCTGATTGACGAGCCGCAAGTGGTGCTACGCACCTTCAACGGTGAAGTGTCCTATAAGGACGGCAACTACCTGGGCAATCTCAAGGCCGACCTCGATGGCCCGGCCGGCAAATTCAGCCTGGTCACGCCGTTCAGTGGCGACCTCAAGCAAGTGTTCCTGCCCGAGCTGAAATTGACCGCAGGCCAGGGCAAGGCCGAAGGGCACTTGAACCTGCAATTTGCCGAGGGCATCGCCTGGGATACGGCGCTGGACCTGTCGGCGTTGAACCCGGCGTACTGGGTCGCAGAGTTGCCCGGTACCCTGGCCGGGCCGCTGCGCAGCAAGGGCGAGTTCAAGAACGAACAACTCAAGCTCAACGCCGACCTTGACCTCAAGGGCCGCTTGCGCGGCCAAACGGCGGTGCTGGCCGCCAAGGCCGAAGGCGCGGGCGAGCAGTGGACCCTGGCCAACCTGGATATCCGCCTGGGTGACAACCGCATCAATGGCAGCGGCAGCCTGCAACAGCGCCTGGCCGGGCAGATCGACATCAAGCTCGCACGCCTGGCCCAGCTGTGGCCGCAGCTGCGTGGGCAGGTCAACGGTCGACTCGATGTGGCCGGTACTCTAAAGGCGCCCCAGGGCAAGCTCGACCTCAAGGGCCAGCAACTGGTGTTTGAAGACAACCGCCTGCAAGCCCTCACCCTGGACGCCACGCTTGATAACGCACAACGGGCGAAGATCGACCTCAAGGGCACCGGCATCCAGGCCGGTGATACCCAGCTCGGTACTTTGACCGCCAGCGCCCAGGGCGACATCAAAAACCAGAAAGTCCAACTGGACCTCATGGGCCCCCTGGTCAAACTGGCCCTGGCCCTGGACGGCACGCTCGACAAGGGTAACTGGCGCGGGCGCCTGGCCAGTGGCGAGGTGCAGGCCGGGGGCCAGGACTGGAAGCTGCAGGCCCCGGCGAAAATCGAGCGCATGGCCGACGGCAAGCTGACCTTCGCTGCCCATTGCTGGGTCTCCGGGCCCGCCAGCCTGTGTGGCGAAGACCAGCGACTGATGCCCGATCCCAAGCTGCGTTATCACCTCAAGCAGTTCCCCATCGACAGCCTGGCGCAGTGGCTGCCCAAGGATTTCGCCTGGCAAGGCAAGCTCAACGCCGATATCCAGCTTGACCTGCCGGCCAGCGGCCCTAAAGGCCTGATCGCGGTGGATGCCAGTGGCGGCACGTTGCGGGTCAAGGACAAGGACCAGTGGCTGGACTTCCCCTACGACACCCTCAAACTGGACACCACGCTCAACCCCACGCGCATTGATACCCAGCTGAATTTCCGCGGTGGCAAGCTCGGCGAGTTGCTGCTGCAGGCGCAGATCAACCCGCTGGCGAAAAACAAACCGATCTCCGGCAACTTCAGCCTTACCGGCCTGGACCTGGCGGTAGCGCGGCCGTTTGTGCCGATGGTGGAAAAACTCAATGGCAAGCTCAATGGCAGCGGGCGCATCTCCGGCGGCTTGTTGGCGCCGCAGGTCAACGGCAACGTCAACCTGATCGCCGGCGAGATTTCCGGACCCGAACTGCCCATCAGCCTTGAAGGCCTGAACGTGCAGGCCCTGATCGCCGGCGAAAGCGTGCAGCTCAACGGCGGTTGGCGCAGTGGCAAGGCCGGGCAGGGCAGCCTCAAGGGGCAGATCGACTGGGGCCGGGCCCTGGCCGTTGACCTCAGCCTGCAAGGCTCGCAACTGCCGGTCACGGTCGAGCCCTACGCCGAACTGGAAGTGGCGCCTGACCTGAAGATCACGCTCAAGGACGACAAGTTGGCGATTGCCGGCAATGTGCATATCCCGCGCGGTGATATCACTGTGCGTGAACTGCCGCCATCGACGGTCAAGGTCTCGGATGACACGGTGATCGTCGGCAGCCAGACCGAAGAGGGCAAGCCGCCGATGGCCATCGCCATGGACATCAACGTGGTCGTGGGCGAGGACCAGCTCAACTTTGCCGGTTTCGGCCTGACTGCCAAGGTCCAGGGCCAGGTGCATATCGGCGATAACCTGGACACCCGTGGCGAGCTGTGGCTCAACGACGGGCGCTACCGCGCCTATGGCCAGAGGCTGGATGTGCGGCGTGCGCGCCTGCTGTTCGCCGGGCCGCTGGACCAGCCATACCTGGATATCGAAGCCATCCGCAAGACCAACGACGTGATCGCCGGTATCCGCCTGAGTGGCAGTGCCGAGCAGCCGACCACGCAGATCTTCTCGGAGCCGGCCATGAGCCAGGAGCAGGCGCTGTCCTACCTGGTGCTGGGCCGTCCGTTGAGCACCACCGGCGAAGACAACAATATGCTGGCGCAAGCGGCACTGGGCCTGGGCTTGATGGGCAGTGCCGGCGTGACCTCGGACATTGCCAAGAACCTGGGGATCCAGGACTTTGAGCTGGACACCCAGGGCAGCGGCACCAACACGGCAGTGGTGGCCAGCGGCAAGATCACCGAGAAACTCAGCCTGCGTTACGGGGTCGGGGTGTTCGAGCCGGCCAGCACCATTGCCTTGCGTTACCTGTTGAGCAAGAGGGTGTACCTGGAAGTGGCCAGCGGCGTGGCCAGTTCATTGGATATCTTCTACAAGCGGGATTTCTGACGGTTAAAGGCACATCAAATGGTGGGAGCTGGCTTGCCAGCTCCCACCATTTTTTTGGGGTGCATTCAGCGCCTGATTACCAAGCAACCTAACTATTTATTTGACATTCGCTGCCTAGGCAGTAATATTTCGTCACACATTCACTGCCTAGGCAGTAATAAGGTGACTCCCGATGGAACACTTCACCCCGGAAAACTTCCATAACTGCCATCTCGGGCTGTTGCTGGGGCGCGCCGCGATTCTCAAGGACCGCATCATCGACACCCATATGGAACCCCACGGCATCACTGCCGCGCAGTTCAAGGTGTTGATCATCATGGCCCAGTTCGGCGTCGATACCCCGGCGGAGCTGTGCCGCAACCTGTCCCTGGACAGTGGCTCGATGACTCGCATGCTCGACCGCCTGGAGCAAAAAGACCTGCTGGCGCGCAAGCGCTCCGAGCAGGACCGGCGCCAGGTGCAACTGGTGCTGACCGCAGAAGGCCAGCGCCTGGCGGACATGCTGCCGCAGATCGGCGCCCAGGCCCTGAACCAGTTGGCTGGCGCACTCGAACCGGGGGAGTTGCAGACCCTGGAGCACATCCTGAAGAAAATCCTGATCGCTGCGGGTGATCCCATCACGTTGCAGCGGGTCGGGACTCAATGAACACGCCAGTCACGCGCGCTGAATAACGCAAGGTACTTGTCATGGCTACTGCCCAAGCAAACAACACCGCACACTCCCAACCCAACGACGGCAACCCGCGCAAACGCAAAATCATGTTGCTGGGCCTGGCGCTGATCGTCGTCCTTTGCGTCCTGGGCGTGTGGGGCTGGCACGAGCTGTATGGCCGTTGGAGCGAAAGTACCGACGATGCGTATGTGAACGGCAACGTGGTGGAAATCACCCCGCTGGTCACCGGTACCGTGGTCAGCATTGGCGCCGACGATGGCGACCTGGTCCACGAAGGCCAGGTGCTGATCAACTTCGACCCCAACGACGCCGCCGTCGGCCTGCAAAGTGCCCAGGCCAACCTGGCGCGCACGGTACGCCAGGTGCGTGGCTTGTACAGCAATGTGGATGGCATGAAAGCCCAGGTACAGGCGCAAAAAGCCCAGGTGCAAACCGCCCAGGACAACTTCAATCGCCGCAGAATCCTCGCCCAGGGCGGCGCGATTTCCCTGGAAGAACTGTCCCACGCCCGCGACGCCCTGAGCGCGGCGAGCAACTCACTGGCCAACCTGCAACAGCAACTCAATACCTCCACTGCGTTGGTGGATGACACGGTGATTTCGTCCCACCCGGATGTGCAGGCCGCTGCCGCGCAACTGCGCCAGGCCTACCTGACCAATGCGCGCAGCACCCTGATCGCACCGGTCACCGGCTACGTCGCCAAGCGCACCGTGCAACTGGGCCAGCGGGTCGAGCCGGGTACCGCGTTGATGGCGGTGATTCCCCTGGACCAACTGTGGATCGACGCCAACTTCAAGGAAACCCAACTGCGCCAGATGCGCATCGGCCAGCCGGTGGATATCGAGGCCGATCTCTACGGCAGCGACGTGAAGTACAGCGGCACCGTCGACAGCCTCGGCGCCGGTACCGGCAGCGCCTTTGCCTTGCTGCCGGCCCAGAACGCCACCGGCAACTGGATCAAGATCGTGCAGCGGGTTCCGGTGCGCATCCATATCAATGCCCAGGAGTTGGCCCAGCACCCGTTGCGGGTGGGCTTGTCGACCCAGGTGGAAGTCAATCTGCACGACCAGAGTGGCCCGGTACTGGCGCAACAACCGCCGCAAAAAGCCTCGTTCACCACCACCGTGTATGACCGCCAGTTGGCCGAGGCCGACGCGATGATCACCCAGTTGATCCATGACAACAGCGTGGCCGCGCCCAAGGCAGCACAACGCTGATGAGCAATAACGCCTCGTTCACGCCACCCAGCTTGCTGATGGCCACCATTGGCCTGTCCCTGGCGACCTTTATGCAGGTGCTCGACACCACCATCGCCAACGTGGCGTTGCCGACCATTTCCGGCAACCTGGGCGTGAGTTCGGAGCAGGGCACCTGGGTCATCACCTCTTTTGCCGTAAGCAATGCCATTGCGCTGCCATTGACCGGCTGGTTGAGCCGGCGCTTTGGTGAGGTGAAGCTGTTTTTGTGGGCGACCGTCCTGTTTGTGCTGGCCTCGTTCCTGTGTGGTGTCTCCACCTCGATGCCCGAGTTGATCGGCTTTCGCGTGCTGCAAGGCTTGGTGGCGGGCCCGTTGTATCCAATGACCCAAACCTTGCTGATTGCGGTCTATCCCCCCGCCAGGCGCGGCATGGCCTTGGCGTTGCTGGCGATGGTCACGGTGGTCGCGCCCATTGCCGGGCCTATTCTCGGCGGCTGGATTACCGACAGCTACAGCTGGCCGTGGATCTTCTTTATCAACGTGCCCATCGGGATATTTGCGGTGATGGTGGTGCGTGCGCAGCTCAAGAAACGCCCGGTGGTCACCAGTCATCAGCCGATGGACTATGTCGGGCTGCTGAGCTTGATCGTCGGCGTCGGTGCCTTGCAGATCATCCTCGACAAGGGCAATGACCTGGACTGGTTCGAATCCAATTTCATCATCATCGGCGCGGCCATTTCGGTGATCGCCCTGGCGGTGTTTGTGATCTGGGAAATGACCGACAAGCACCCGGTGGTCAACCTGCGCCTGTTTGCCCATCGCAACTTCCGCATCGGCACCATCGTCTTGGTGCTGGGCTACGCCGGGTTCTTTGGTATCAACCTGATCCTGCCGCAATGGCTGCAGACGCAGATGGGCTACACCGCGACCTGGGCCGGGCTGGCGGTGGCGCCGATCGGCATCCTGCCGGTGCTGATGTCGCCCTTTGTCGGCAAGTACGCGCACAAGTTCGACTTGCGGCTGCTGGCCGGCCTGGCGTTCCTGGCGATCGGCCTGAGCTGCTTTATGCGCGCCGGCTTCACCAATGAAGTGGACTTCCAGCATATCGCCCTGGTGCAGCTGTTCATGGGTATCGGCGTGGCGCTGTTCTTTATGCCTACCTTGAGCATCCTGATGTCCGACCTGCCGCCGCACCAGATCGCCGACGGCGCAGGCCTGGCGACCTTCCTGCGGACCCTGGGCGGCAGCTTTGCGGCATCGCTCACCACCTGGATCTGGATTCGCCGCGCGGACCAGCACCATGCCTATATGAGCGAGAGTATGAGCGTGTACGACTCGGCTACCCGCGATGCGCTGAACACCCTGGGCGGTGCGGGGCACAAGGCCTATGCGCAACTGGACCAGATCCTCACCAGCCAGGCGTACATGATGTCCACCGTGGATTACTTCACGCTGCTGGGGTGGATGTTCATGGGCTTGATCCTGCTGGTGTGGCTGGCCAAGCCGCCGTTTACTGCGAAGGCGGGGCCGGCGGCATCAGGGCACTGATCTTGACGTGTTCGCGGTTAAAAATGTGGGAGCGGGCTTGCTCGCGATAGCGGTGTGTCAGTCACCTAAATTGTCGACTGACACGCCGCTATCGCGAGCAAGCCCGCTCCCACATTTGCTTCGTGTTGTTTGCAAGTCAGGCGCCAGGCAACGCCAACTGCGGATTGACGAAGTCAAACGCCGCCAGTTGAAACCCTTGCTCATCCACCTGCAACGCCCAACCCTGCTTGTCCCAATCTCCCAGCACAATGCGCTTGGCCGCCTGCTCGCCAATCTGCAACTTGTGAATGGCCGGGCGGTGGGTGTGGCCGTGGACCAGGGTGCGCACGCCGAAGGCTTGCATCACCCGTGGCACTTCCTCGGGCGTTACATCGACAATATCGTTGGCCTTCATGCGTACCTGGGCACGGCTTTCACTGCGCAGCTTGTGCGCCAGTTTATGGCGGGTGCGCAAGGGCAGGTGGCGCAGGATAAACAGCACGATGGGATTACGCAGGATGCGCCGCAGCTTCATATAGCCGAGGTCGCGGGTACACAGGCTGTCGCCGTGCATCAACAGCACGGGCTCGCCATACAGCTGCACGACGGTAGGGTCCTTGAGCAACGTTGCGCCTGCGGCTTTGCAGAACGCCTTGCCGATCAGGAAATCCCGGTTGCCGTGCATCAGGAATACTTGGGTGCCACTGTCGCTCAGTTCACGTAGAGCCGCGCAAATCGAACGCTGGAACGGGGTCATGCCATCGTCACCAATCCAGGCTTCGAAAAAGTCCCCCAGGATGTACAACGCTTGCGCGCCACGGGCGCGGCCGTGGAGTAAATCCAGAAACGCCCGGGTAATGTCCGGGCGCTCCTCTTCCAGATGCAAGTCTGAAATCAGCAGTATCACGCAACGATCTCGGCTTTCTCGATGATCACGTCTTCTGCTGGTACGTCCTGGTGACCGCTTTTCGTGGTGGTGGAAACACCCTTGATCTTGTCCACGACGTCGGTGCCTTCGGTGACTTTACCGAATACCGCGTAGCCCCAACCCTGTACGGTCTTGGCGCTGTGGTTGAGGAAGCCGTTGTCAGCCACGTTGATGAAGAACTGCGCGGAGGCCGAATGCGGCTCCATGGTACGGGCCATGGCGACGGTGTACTTGTCGTTGGAAAGGCCGTTGTCCGCTTCGTTCTGGATGCTTGGACGCTTGTCTTTCTTTTCTTTCATGCCAGGCTCGAAACCGCCGCCCTGGACCATGAAGTTGCCGATGACACGGTGGAAAACAGTGTTTTCGTAGTGGCCGGCGTTAACGTACTCGATGAAGTTGGCGACGGTGATCGGCGCTTTCTCGGCGTTCAGCTCGATGACGATGTCACCGTGGTTGGTGGTCAGTTTGACTTGAGTCATGTTCATTACTCTTTTCAGGGAATTCGTGGGTTCGGACGCCTGGGCACCTTACCGGGTTGGCTAAACTGCGGCCAAGGCGCGCAGTTTAGCGTGCCTGTCAGGAATTTCGAGGTGGTTTTTTACCGCCCATGCAATAAATGCAGCAGTTTTTGGCCATGCCCTGTCAGGTGCTTGACGGCATCGGCTATGATAAGCCCTTTGTTTGTCTGGCCCGACCCGGCCACGTACCTGTCTGTTCAAGGATCCTATGAGCAAGCCCACTGTCGACCCTACCTCGAATTCCAAGGCCGGACCTGCCGTCCCGGTCAATTTCCTGCGCCCGATCATCCAGGCGGACCTGGATTCGGGCAAGCACACGCAGATCGTCACCCGTTTCCCACCTGAGCCCAACGGTTACCTGCACATCGGCCACGCCAAGTCGATCTGTGTGAACTTCGGCCTGGCCCAGGAGTTCGGTGGCGTAACGCACCTGCGTTTCGACGACACCAACCCGGCCAAGGAAGACCAGGAATACATCGACGCCATCGAAAGCGACATCAAGTGGCTGGGCTTCGAATGGTCCGGTGAAGTGCGCTACGCCTCCAAGTATTTCGACCAGTTGTTCGACTGGGCCGTGGAACTGATCAAGGCTGGCAAGGCCTACGTCGACGACCTGACGCCTGAGCAGGCCAAGGAATACCGTGGCACCTTGACCGAGCCGGGCAAGAACAGCCCGTTCCGCGACCGTTCGGTAGAAGAGAACCTGGACTGGTTCACCCGCATGCGCGACGGCGAGTTCCCGGACGGCGCCCGTGTATTGCGGGCCAAGATCGACATGGCCTCGCCGAACATGAACCTGCGCGACCCGATCATGTACCGCATCCGCCACGCCCATCACCACCAGACCGGTGACAAGTGGTGCATCTACCCCAACTATGACTTCACCCACGGTCAGTCGGACGCCATCGAAGGCATTACCCACTCCATCTGCACCCTGGAGTTCGAAAGCCATCGCCCGCTGTACGAATGGTTCCTCGACAGCCTGCCGGTGCCGGCGCACCCGCGTCAGTACGAATTCAGCCGCCTGAACCTGAACTACACCATCACCAGCAAGCGCAAGCTCAAGCAGTTGGTCGATGAGAAGCACGTACATGGCTGGGACGACCCACGCATGTCGACGCTGTCGGGCTTCCGCCGTCGTGGCTACACCCCGGCGTCGATCCGCAATTTCTGCGACATGGTCGGCACCAACCGCTCCGACGGCGTGGTTGACTACGGCATGCTCGAGTTCAGCATCCGTCAGGACCTCGACGCGAACGCCCCGCGCGCCATGTGCGTGCTGCGTCCGTTGAAAGTCGTGATCACCAACTACCCGCAAGACCAGGTCGAGCACCTCGAACTGCCGCGTCACCCGCAAAAAGAAGAACTGGGCGTGCGCAAGCTGCCGTTCGCCCGTGAAATCTACATCGACCGCGATGACTTCATGGAAGAGCCGCCCAAGGGCTACAAGCGCCTGGAGCCGAACGGCGAAGTGCGCCTGCGTGGCAGCTACGTGATCCGTGCCGACGAAGCCATCAAGGACGCCGATGGCAACATCGTCGAACTGCGTTGCTCCTACGATCCTGAAACCCTGGGCAAGAACCCTGAAGGCCGCAAGGTCAAAGGCGTGGTGCACTGGGTACCGGCCGCGGCCAGCGTCGAGTGCGAAGTGCGCCTGTACGATCGCCTGTTCCGCTCGCCTAATCCCGAGAAGGCCGAAGACAGCGCCAGCTTCCTGGACAACATCAACCCTGACTCCCTGCAAGTACTTACGGGTTGTCGTGCCGAACCGTCTTTGGGCGACGCACAGCCGGAGGACCGTTTCCAGTTCGAGCGCGAAGGCTACTTCTGCGCGGATATCAAGGACTCGAAACCTGGTCAGCCGGTATTCAACCGTACCGTGACCTTGCGTGATTCGTGGGGCCAGTGATCAAGTCTTAAGGGAAACATCGTGCTAACGATCTACAACACGCTCAGCAAGACCAAAGAAGTCTTCAAGCCGCTGGACGGCAACAAGGTGCGCATGTACGTGTGCGGCATGACCGTGTACGACTACTGCCACATCGGCCACGGCCGCAGCATGGTTGCTTTCGACCTGGTGACCCGCTGGTTGCGTTTCAGCGGCTACGACTTGACGTACGTGCGCAACATCACCGACATCGACGACAAGATCATCAATCGCGCCAATGAAAACGGCGAGTCGTTCGACGCGCTGACCGAGCGCATGATCGCCGCCATGCACGAGGACGAGGCGCGCCTCAATATCCTCAAACCAGACATGGAGCCGCGCGCCACGGACCATATCCCGGGCATGCACGCGATGATCCAGACCTTGATCGACAAGGGCTACGCCTACGCCCCGGGCAATGGCGACGTGTACTACCGCGTCGCCAAGTTCATGGGCTACGGCAAGCTGTCGCGCAAGAAAATCGAAGACCTGCGCATCGGCGCCCGCATCGAAGTCGACGAAGCCAAGCAAGACCCGCTGGACTTCGTGCTGTGGAAAGGCACCAAGCCCGGCGAGCCGAGCTGGGAATCCCCCTGGGGCGCTGGGCGTCCGGGCTGGCACATCGAATGCTCGGTGATGTCCACCTGCTGCCTGGGCGAGACGTTCGACATTCATGGCGGCGGCAGCGATCTTGAGTTCCCGCACCACGAAAACGAAATCGCCCAAAGCGAAGCGGCCACCGGCAAGACCTATGCTAACGCGTGGATGCATTGCGGCATGATTCGCATCAATGGCGAGAAGATGTCCAAGTCCTTGAACAACTTCTTCACCATCCGCGACGTGCTGGAAAAGTACCACCCGGAGGTTGTGCGTTATCTGCTGGTATCGAGCCATTACCGCAGTGCCATCAACTACTCGGAAGACAACCTCAAGGACGCCAAGGGCGCCCTGGAGCGGTTCTACCACGCGTTGAAAGGCCTGCCGGTTGTGGCGCCGGCCGGTGGCGAGGCGTTTGTTGAACGCTTCACTACCGTGATGAACGACGACTTCGGCACCCCCGAAGCCTGCGCCGTACTGTTCGAGATGGTCCGCGAGATCAACCGCCTGCGCGAGAGCGATCTCGCCGCAGCGGCCGGCCTGGCGGCACGCCTCAAGGAACTGGCCAGCGTGCTGGGCGTGTTGCAAATGGAAGCGGACGACTTCCTGCAAGCCGGCGCCGAAGGGCGTGTGGACGCAGCCGAAGTCGACGCCTTGATCCAGGCCCGCCTGAATGCCCGTGCCAACAAGGACTGGGCAGAATCCGACCGCATCCGCGACCAACTCACCGCCATGGGCGTGGTATTGGAAGACGGCAAGGGCGGGACGACCTGGCGCTTGGCTGACTGACGGCTGATGCCTGCATGAATAAAAACGCCCCGACTGGTTCGGGGCGTTTTTGTTTGTGGCGGTGTTGCGAGTCAACGCTGCTCGATGGCATACCGGCTCTGGACAAAGCCATTGTCCGAGGTACAGGTAGCGATGTGGCGAAGCTCACATTCACGACCGACGTGACTGAACAAGGGAACTCCCTGGCCCAGCAGAATCGGAATGCGGGTGATGATCAACTCACTGAGCAGGCCTGCTTCAAGAAATGCCTGGATGGTCTGGCCGCCGTCGATATAAAGATGTTTCATGCCGCGCTCGGCCAGTTGGTCGACGAGCATGCTCACATCGGCTGCCAACATCTCCACCTTGCCCTGTAGGTGCGCAGGAATCTCTAAGGTCTTGTGAGAAAGCGCTATGACGGGCGTGCCCTCATAGGGCCACTCTGGAAAGGACAGTACTTTTTCCAGGGTCTTGCGCCCCATGACCAACCCGTCGACTGTTGCGATGAAGCTTTCATAAGTGATGCCATTCAAGCCCGAACTTTCATATTCCGGTCGGTGCAGCCACTCAATATCCCCATCTGGTCGGGCAATAAAACCGTCAATGCTTGCTGCGATAAAGACGGAACATTTGATCCTCATGGGTGGTAAAACTCCTTTTTTATCAAGTGGAATCAAGACGGTATCACTTTAGCGCCTGCACGTTGGCGGCGAATGGCGGAGCGACGTGGTGGTTGAGCCGACGCAAGGTCCTCCGAAGCGTTGATCAACAACGTCTTTGCATCTGTTCCTTTGCGCACGATGAAGATGCCATGGTCTTCAGCAGACCGCTTTGTTTCAGTAGGAGGGTTCAGCGGTGAGCCGCTGCGTGAAGCGAGGTTGAGTCTGATGGCGGGCTTGGGCTGTGTTTGATCATGGTAAAGCTCCTAGAGGTTGGAGCTACTACCCATCGCTGCGAAACCCGGTCGCTGAATTTGCAGCGACTGCCGAAGATTATGGGGGGCTTCCGAGTGGTAACCCTAAAACGCTGTCGGAAATATCTGAGGGGTAGGGGGCGAAGTTCTTAAATGCGTTTAGATAAATCCTCCTTTTTGTCCAGGGTTACCAGGTGGATGGGTCCTCCTGGCTGGCTTTGTCCAGATCGTCTTTCCATTTATCACTGGCTAATCTATAAACTTCCTCAAAAAACTCTCGAGGATCCTCTATTTCATCTTCATTCCAGGCCATGCTTGTATATTCATCATGGTTGTCCTCAAAGAAAGCGTTGAAATTAAAATTTTTGCTGTCTAGAGAGTGTTTCAAGGCTTTCATAAGAGTGTATCTGTGCCTGTATGAAAGCTGCTCGTCTGGGTCAAGACAGTATTTGAGTATAAGTTTTTTTCTGTCTTTTGGGTTGTTTGGGTTGTACTTTGAGAGTTCAACCCCTTTGGTCTCTTCTTGGTCGTAAATGTCAAAAACACCTACAAAATAATTCAAGCTCGCATCGAAAGGTATATGGCTGGAAAAAGGGTGAAATAGCACTTTTGTATTCCTTTTCTGGGGGATAGCGTGAATGGTGTTCCATCTTTATGAAACTTCATTTCGGCACCGTTCATGGCTTAATTTAAAATCGGATTTTGCGGATCCCTTCTGCGAAAAGGGGGCGGATCTACTTAACGAAGTGTACAGATAACGACTATAAGCGTTTGCCGAGCACCACGCCTTAGTGGTTGGCTTCATTCAGACACACTAATTAAGTGGGGCATTAATGACGGGCTTGTTTTTTATTGGCTAGGGATTAAATATGTCCGTCACTTTTATCACTCACATTATTAATGTTTAAATGGCTAAGGGTTTCTGAGATTTGAGCCAAAGCTTCGAGTCTGTCTAGAATGTTTAGATTGACGGAAGCTTTTACAGTGCTCCAATCTATCTTGCTTCCTGCGAACGTGAATTTTCTTGTATTTCATCAATTAGCTTTGCTTCTTCAGTTTTAGATAGCTCATTTTTTCGCAAACCTTCTGTTTATTTTGAGAACTGGTTCTGCAGAACCTTGGAACAGATAGTGAGTCCCTTTTTTCTTTCCCGACCAGACGTTTGCGTGAGAGCCATTTCGCTCATCACGCAGTAGTGGATGGTTTATCCAAGCACACAAACTCAGGGCGCATAGGCGATCAATGGCGGATCTACTACTGCATCGACTCGCCATCAAATAGATTCGTCCCGTACTGTATGTCACTTTGGTTTTTAAGCCCAGAGCACGCAATCATGGTCATCCAGATGAACCAAAAACGATAGATCATGATCGGTGACCCAGAACGGATAACCAGTTGTTTCGCTTATTAACAGCGCAAGGTCTTGTGCGTTTTCGAGTTTCCATGCTCTGTGACCCGTGTCAAAAACCAAAAGTATGAGGTCGTTTTTTTTTATGCGGTCTGGTATTTCCTTCCAAAAGTCAGGGTTGTGCTCGGTGCATTTCTCGTTGAAATCGACTGGATCTAGTACATTTTTTTCTGTTTTAAAGTATTTTTTGGTTAAGGTGGATATTAATGTTGCGATCTCTTCAGAATTGAGCTTCTTTGAGGAGATTTTCAACGTGTTTATAGTTTCGTCTAATTCTTCTTCTAGATAATTCATCATGGTTCTCCGATTCTTGAGCGGCTAACTGGAAGTAACTCTAAAAGTATATGGCCCCTTACTGCACCACCACCTGCCCTTTTTCCGGCAGTTTGGTAACCAATATGAGGTGATTGAGGACCTTTTTTGCTAGAAACAAGCGTTGGGTCATCAATGTTGACTTCCGTTCCTCTGTTTGGCCCTTTCTGTACACGCCACTCGGTTGGGAAGGTTTTTCCGTATTTGTCCTTTCCCCACTTGGTCACGCTGTAATCGTCCTTGGAGACCCCTATCCGGCGAAATGCATTGCGAAAAGGGGGCGGATCTATTTAACAAAGTGTAAAGATAACGACTATAATTGTTTGCCGAGCACCAGGCCTTAGTGGTTGGCTTCATTCAGACACACTACTTAAGGGGGGCATTAATGACGGGCTTGTTTTTTATTGGCTAGGAATTAAATATGTCCGTCACTTTTATCGGGCTGCGAAACCCGGTCGCTGAATTTGCAGCGACTGCCGAAGATTATGGGGGGTGTCTTCCCAGTGGCAACCCTAAAACGCTGTCGGAAATATCTGAGAGGGGATTGATATATAACCCTTCCGGTAGTTGGTTAAAGGAACGGACCTATTTAGCGCCCTGCGGGAGCAATGGCCGTTTGCCGCCGCTCAACGCGTTTTGGTGTTGATTCATAGTGGGCAATGGTGGGCCTATTACTAAATTTACTAGCGATTAAATAGGTTCGTTCCTTTTGTTCCGGTTTTTATCAAGGTTTCTGGAAAAATAAGTTGGAAGTTGAGCCCTGAATTTTCTTTGCTTTTCCTTTTTCTACGTACTCGCTGAACTCTCGCTCGAGCGTCGTCTTGTTAGTGTGTTTTTTGTATTTTTTTGGAACTTCGCATGCGTAAATGTAAAGTCTCCATGAGTCGAAGCCATCAATTCGACCGTCGGGGCCGTAATCGAAGTCAATACATTTCTCGGATATGTAAACCCTACAGCCGATTCCATGTAGTTCGTACGTTGCGTCATCGCTGAGCTTTCCGCGCAGCGGGATTTTTTTTGAACGCCACAGTCCTAAGATATTTTTTGTACCAAAAGATAATTCAAGTAAGTTGGTTGCCTTTTCAACTTCCTCTAAGTATTCGCTGATTAGGTCTTCTAGCGTCTGAGTTTTCATTTTCTTGACCTTTCTAGCCTATCTGGTCCAGCGATTTTTGAAGAGTTCACTACGTCATTGATGCTGCTAAATGAGGTGTGGTGGTTTTCTATATTGTCAATCAGTCTTATGGTGACAAGTGTATGTGTTCGCCTTGCTGCAGACGCCCGATGGTGCCCATATTATATAATGCGAAAAGGGGGCGGATCTATTTAACAAAGTGCACAGATAACGACTATAAGCGTTTACCGAGCATCACGCCTTAGTGGTTGGCTTAATTCGGGCGCACAAGTTAAGGGGGCGCATTAATGACGGACTTATTTTTTATTGGCTAGGGATTAACTATTTCCGTCACTTTTATCGCTGATATGCAGGTTCTGGACAAGGCTGTCGATACTGGGCACATTAAAGTATTGACTTTCAAGTGAGTGGCTCTCGTCTAGACGTCTGTTGGGTAAAGTGAAATGTTTGTTGTTTTTAAGTTTACATACTTTGGAGTATGGTCGGGCTTTTCTTTCAGGTCTATAAGGATTGTTTAAGATCCAATGCGTAGGGCTGCGCAATTATCATCATTCCCTAAGATCAGTTCTGCAGTTATGTAGGTAATGCTGTCTATGATCTCTATTTTTTCCTCATGCTGGGGTGGTCGGGTAATATTATTGTTTCCAACAAAAAATATCATTCAGGTCGAATTCGACATCAATATACTCTCCGATTTTCGGTATCGGGCCTATCCACGTTGCTACACCACGTCCGGCAGATGTCTCATAATTAACATAAGATTTTTCGCGATGAGAAAATATATTTAGTGTTTTTACAATCATCTTATTTTTTTGTAGTGCGCTTTAATTGCTGGGTTGTCAATGTTCATTGTTTTGTTTTTTGGGGGAGTAAAAGGGAGCTATTATTGCATCGGCTTGCGATCAAATAGAATCGTTCCGTTTTTTACGTTTGGTAGTGTATGTGTTGTGTGTGCAGTCAAGTTTTTCAGCGGTATAGCTACCTGCAATTACTGTAAATATCACATCGCATCCGTCACTGGATGTGAAGCAATAACTTGTCCCTGTCTCGTTTGGATCTACTCGTGTTGCCTCTGCTGAGAGAGGCGTGTCAGTGGTTTCGTACATTTCGGATATTTCAGATCCGATCGCACCTATCCCTTGGAAGGCGATTAGTTTGTGGAAGGTTATTAGCCATAGCTGCTCCTGCCAGTCTGAAAACTCTATTGATAGCGTGCTTCTATCGCATATTAGTTTTTCTATTGTTCCGTCTGAAACGGGAAATTTCTTCATCTTAAGATCCTGGATGTTTTTCGCCCGGTAGAAACCCAGTTCCGTGCCCGGGCTGATAATTTTCAGGGGTGACCTTCAGTGGCGTATTTTGTTTTTCAGATTGCTTCCAGCTTAAGTCATTCGGCTTAAGCTCAATGTGATAGTGGTTGCCGTGATGTCTTGGACTAAAAGGGCCAGGATCTCCCGGGTGGCTTTCAAATCTAATGCGGGTATCTGTATTAGGCCTCCATTCCATTCGTTGGGTACCGTGTTTTGTTGTTGAAATCTTTGGCTGTACGCCTAAAGCCTCGGTAAAGTCATTTGGATCAGAAGGGAAGTGGGTGTAAGCATTCGGTATAGCAGGTGAGTTGTGGTCGGCTTCTATTTGCGATGTAGGGTCTTCGATACGAACGGCTGGTTTACACCCGCTTTCGCCCGGACACGTATTCAACCCCAACGGATCCACCCACCCCGTAGGGTTGGGCACATACAAATACCCGTTCACCCCACCCGCCAACTTCACCGGGTCGGGCGTCAGGTAGCGTCCGTTATCCGGATTGTAGTAGCGATGCCGGTTGTAGTGCAGCCCGCTTTCCCGGTCGAAATACTGCCCCTGAAAACGCAGCGGGTTATCGACGGTGCTCACGTCCAGCCGGGTGACTTTTCCGTAGGCTTGGTAATGGGCTGACCAGACGATTTTGCCGTCCGTATTCGTCAGTTCCTGCGGTGTACCCAGGTGGTCCAGCTGGTAGTGGTACGCCTGGGTATTGGCCGGACCAAACCCTTCCAGCAAGGCCAGCGGCCTGAAGCTATCAGGCTCGTAGAGATAGCTGCGATGCTGCCCCGCCGTGTGCTCGGCGATGACTTTGTCGCCTTGCCAGAAAAACTCAGTGGTTTTGCCATTGATCA